>CAYFIW010000001.1:0-147243 GCA_964343265.1 uncultured Dehalococcoidia bacterium
GTTTGTCTGACACTGAAAAAGATATCCCCTCATACTGAGAACCATCTCTCAATGTCGTGTCATATAGCTCTACATATTTCATCTAAAAAAATCCTAATATACAAACCTAACAATCCACCAAAAGTACCTCTTGCCAAAAATGGCAAAGTGAATCGCCACAGGTGTTTCAAAACTTGTTTGACAGGGATAGGGTGAGTTATGGCGGTTCTAATTTCCTGCTTTTGTCAAATTTCAATAAATCAACTGGGCGCCAAATACCACTTCTAAATCAATGGACGTATAAAGAATATATAAGTGTTCAAGAATACGTCAATTCACGTTAATATAACCCAAAGTGCAAATCAGATTAACTTTTGATGCGATTGAGGTATTTATATATGGCTAGCAAGGATATGAAACGACCTAACATTCTGTTTATCCTAAGCGACGATCAAGGTGCATGGGCAATGGGATGTGCAGGCAATACAGATATAAATACACCCCATCTAGACAGCTTGGCTTCGTCTGGAATACGTTTTACCAATTTCTTCTGTACATCACCAGTATGTTCGCCTGCAAGGGCATCGATCCTCACTGGACAAATACCGTCACAACATGGAGTACAGGATTTTATCAGGCAGGGAAATAATTCCGCCCTACCACACGATTCAACAGACATTGAGTATCTCTCAGGAATAGACTCTTATATAGACGTTTTATCTAGGCACGGATATGACTGTGGCCTTTCAGGAAAATGGCACCTTGGCAGGTCTTCCAAGCCTCAAATGAATTTTTCATATTGGAATGTCCATGCAACTGGGTCAGGAAACTACTACGACGCACCTATGATTGTTGATGGTGAATTTATCAGGGAAGACAGGTACATTACCGATGTCATAACAAATAACGGAATCTCTTTTCTAGAAGATAATTTAGAAAACGAAAACCCATTTTGCCTGAACGTGCATTACACAGCCCCTCATGCTCCTTGGGACAGAGAAAATCATCCTTCAGAATCATTCAACCAATATTACGAAAATTGTACTTTTGATTCGGTACCCTGGGAGGACACGCATGATTTTCAAATGAAAAAGGACAATAGCTCTGCAATCGTAGGTCACACTGAAGATACAAGAAGAACGGCTCTTAGTGGATATTTCTCTGCAATAACAGAAATGGATAGAAACATAGGTCGAATTGTTGATTGGTTGGAAAACAACGGTCTTCGTGAAAATACTTTGATCGTGTTTAATGCGGATAATGGTATGAACATGGGTCACCATGGGATTTGGGGCAAAGGAAATGGAACGTATCCACCAAATATGTTTGACACCGCCGTAAAAGTTCCAACAATAATATCCAGACCTGGGCATATACCTGAAGATTTGATTTGCGACAAATTGCTCAGCCAATACGATTTTTATCCGACAATACTCAATTACCTAGGTGTAGAAAATAATTCAACTGAAAACTTACCAGGAAGAAACTTCGCCAACCTGTTACGTGGAAAAACTCTCAGTAACAAAGACATTGTGCACGTATTTGATGAATATGGACCAACTCGAATGATCCGAAGTAGGCATTGGAAATACATTCACAGATACGGTGAAGGGAACAACGAACTTTACGATCTAGTTAGGGATCCAGATGAGTCAGTTAATATGATTGATGCCCCACATCTAAAAAAACTCACCAGAGATCTATTTGAAGAAATGGACGCTTGGTATAAAAAATACACCCTTCCTGAGTTTGATGGTACCAATCAAAACGTAAAAGGTCGTGGTCAACTCTCTGACCTCGGTTCCCAACATGAATCCTTTGCACAAGACGTCGTCTATTATAAAAATCTTTAGGAAAGCCTCATACCACCCTATCAAGTCTGGGAATTTCTACTCGCCCTGGCATGCGTCCTCTTTTTGCCACAGGCTTACCTTCAATTTCTCTAACATCGGCAGTAAAATCATTTGGAGAAGCATCGGATATGTAACTTCCGACAAGATATCCATTGACTGGGGCCCCCGATTGTTGAAATTCAGTTATTTTCTTAGGATCAAGTCCACCACTTATGTAAATCTCCACATGCCTAAAGTTAGCAGCATCCAGCCGATTACGAACTTCATGTACCAACATAGGAGTGACCCCGCCACGTTCTTTGGGGGTGTCCAATCTAATGCCCCTAAGTCTATCTCTTAAAGCTTGAGCAACAGTAACTGCCTCTTCAGCCTCATCCTTGAATGTATCTACTAGAGCGATACGTTGTACTTCCATTCCAAGATGTCTATCAAATGCTTGAACGGCAGTGACCGTATCGCCAAAAATAAGTGGGAGAGCGTGAGGCATATTACCTAACGGATTCCTGCCTGCCTGCTTCGAGCCCAATATGGTTGATGCGGATGAACAACCCCCAATAACAGAAGCATAGTCTAAAATATGAGCAACATTGGGATGGATATGACGGGCACCATAAGAAATAACAGTCGTTTCTCCCGCTGCTTCCACACATTCCCTAGCGGCCGTTGCCCATCCTGTTCCAGACGACAACATTCCACATAAGCTGGTCTCGTATAGACCAAAAGACGCGTATTTTGAAATAACCCGGAGTACCGTCTCTCCGGCCTCAATACGATCGCCTTCCTCTAACGCCCATACCTGTACCCCTTCAGTAAGATTGTCGACATTTGCCGTTGCGTTTTCATCAACACGTGGCAACACACTTCCCAGAAGTGCTTTGGCTTCTTCGATACCGCACAATACTCCTTCTCTTGCAGCAAAAAAATCCATTACAACAATGGGATTTCTGGATTCTAATCGCAGAACCTCCTTAGTCCAATGCAAGTAGGCATCAGCAGGGTCTCCTCTTATTACTGCAGGTCTAATCTCAAATCGAGGACTGGTCATGTCTTCACTCTCTTTACCCTAATAATTATCTTTCTAATGAATTACTGACACTCCAAGAATATTTTCCATATGTGCTAGAGCATTAATATGAGCCGATTTATCAAAAGATGCAACTGCTTCAGCAATCACCTCAACTTTATAGTCTCGATTTCTAGCATCAGCAGCCGTGTACATCACACATATATCGGTACACACGCCGCAGATTGAAATCTTTTCTGGATCTAATTCTGACAAAATATTTTCTAGATCGGTATTATAAAAAGCACTATATCGTTTTTTATGCAAAACATTCCCCTCATACTTCATTAATTCAGGAATGATTTCCGCCTCTCTTGTTCCTGCTACACAATGAACAGGAAACATTTCGAACTCCAAATCATCTTTCTCGTGCCTGTCACAAACAAATATCACCTGACTTCCACTACTTTTGTGGATGTCAATAAGGTTTTGAACCTTAGGTATAATCCCCCTCGCTTCATCTCCACAGTACAAGTTATGTCCCTTTTCCATAAACCCGACCAACATATCAACAACTATAAGAACATTTGGCATTTCAATCCTCTTTCAAGAACATTAATAAACCGATATCTTTATCTTTCAACCAGGTTTTTTCTAGCACGACTCAATCCTCCAAATCTAAGCCTTAAAAGGCCTTGGATATCCTCTACTGCGGTACTTATTATCTTAACTCTGGTGTCGGGATCGTCAGTCCATTTGACGGGAATTTCATGTATTTTATAAGCATTATCTGAGGCGATCAAAAGAAATTCGGTATCAAAAAACCAACCAGTAGATTGTGTAAGAGGAATAACATCATCAACTACTCCCCTTGACAGGACTTTAAATCCACATTGAGCATCTTTGAAAGTTGTCCAAAATAGCGACCTGAATAGCAAACTGTAAGAGTGTGAAATTATAGAACGTTTCAACGACCTTCCGATTACTTCTGACCCGCGAACTAATCTGGACCCAATAGCTATATCACATTGACCTGTCTGAACGAGTGAAACAGATCTTGGTAGAGCCATTAAATCTGTGGAAAGGTCGACATCCATATACGCTACCACCTCTGCTTTACTATAAACCCATGCATGCCTCAATGCTCTACCTCTACCTCTTTCCTCCAACCTAATAAGGTCCACTTCACGATATTTTTCTGACAAAGCTTTAGCTATTTTTAGAGTCTTGTCAGTAGAACCATTATCTACAGTAGTTATTTTCCAATCATATGAAGACATAAATTTATTACAAAAATGGACCAATGTTTCCACACAAATAGGAAGGTCTACTTCCTCATTAAGTACTGGAATCATAATTTCTATAGTTGGTAAGTCTTTCAAAGTAATTAAGAAACTTTTAGTTCCCAAAACGTAGAACTTTAGTGATTGAAATGTCTTATTCCTGTGAAAACCATCGCCATATTTGCTTTATTAGCGGCCTCTATGACGTCATCGTCACGAATAGAACCCCCAGGTTGAGCTACCGCTATAACCCCTCCTTCCGCGGCCATTTCTATATTGTCAGCAAAAGGCATGAAAGCATCCGATGCTAAAGCGGATCCTAACGCTTTAGCACCTGCAATTCTCAAAGCAAGGTGCACGCTAACCACCCGATTTGGTTGCCCCGCCCCCATACCAACGAGAGTATTATCTTTCGCAAGCACGATCGTATTTGACTTGATATACCTCAAACATTTCCAAGAAAAAACCAAGTCGGCCCATTCTCTTTCCGTAGGAATTCGCTCTGTGACAACCTTCCATTCATCAGGTTTTTCAATCATTGTATCCAATGTCTGAATCAAAGCTCCTCCGGAAATTGTCTTGATTCCGATATCAGACAAAGGGCCCGCTGCCCTTTCGGCTCTCAAAACACGAGTCCTTTTTCGTCTCTTTAGAATCTCTAAAGCCTCGTCATCAAAAGAAGGAGCTACAATTATGTCAAAGAGGACTCCCTTCATTGCATTTGCTGTAGAGGCAGTCACATTTCTATTAAACCCAACTATGCCCCCGTAGGCTGACACACTATCGCCCTCAAATGCCTTTTGATAAGCCGTCGCTTGATCTGGATGCACTGATATGCCACACGGATTTGTATGTTTTACAATCACACAGGCGTTTTCAGTAAACCCGTTGACAGCCGTCCACGCTCCATCTGCATCTAAAAAATTTGTATACGACATTGGAAGGCCATGTAATTGCTCTGATCCTGCAATACCTCCACTTCCAAGAGTCTCAGCATATATGCCAGCATCTTGATGTGGGTTTTCACCATATCGTAAATCCTGAAGTTTTTTGAAGCCTACTGTCAATTCTTGAGATTTAAGGGGAGAATCTTCTCTCAGCCAACTTGAAATGGCTGTGTCATAAAAGGAGACATGTTGAAAGGCCTTTTGGGCAAGTTTCTTCCTTTCATCATAAGTAACTTCCAAACCTGAAATAAACCTGTCACTTAACCATTGATAGTCAGAAGGATCGACTACCACAATGACATGAGGAAAGTTCTTGGCTGCGGCCCTAATCATCGTAGGACCACCGATATCTATATTTTCCAAAGCCTCCTGCATATCAACTGAAGCATTGGAAACTGTTTCAATAAAAGGATATAGATTGACAACTACAAGGTCTATTGTGTCGATACCGTGTTCATTAATTTCGTCTACATGACTCTTAATGTCTCTTCTAGCCAATATACCTCCATGAACTACCGGATGAAGAGTTTTTACTCTACCGTCCAAAATTTCCTCAGACCCAGTCAATTCTGAAACTTGGGTAACATTTAAGCCCTCTTCTAGAAGAGTTTTATGTGTCCCACCCGTACTTATTAATTGGTATCCGCGAGCCTCCGCTTTTCGGCCGAAGTCTGCCAAACCTGATTTATCATAAACACTTAAAAGAGCCTTCATATTCTTGCAGTCTCCATCCAATATTTTTTGTCAGTATTTTATGGTCACTTTACCGTCTGTTTTACTGTGTCCAACCTCGCCTACTACTTCCGAATTAGATATTTGAGAAGTTATTAACTCAATTTGGTCAGAATCACATGCTATAACCATACCTAACCCCATATTGAAAACTCTATACATTTCATCAACTTGAATAGCACCTCTATTTTGAATCAAATCGAATATGGAGGGTCTTTCCAAATTAGATAATTCAAATCTGGCGGTTAGACCTTCTGGCAACATTCTCGGAACATTTTCATACAGCCCTCCACCAGTAATGTGCGCAATCCCTTTTACATGTTTGAAAATGTTCCTTAATTCGGAATAGTATGATGGATGTGGTCTCAGTAAAGCCTCTGCTAGAGTCTCTCCGAGCTCTTCAAAATGTTCAAAAAGCAGTGAATGGTCTTGATCAAGCCCAAATACATGGCGTACTAGAGAATATCCATTTGTATGTAGTCCATTAGAAGGAACACCAATAAGGATATCCCCAGATTGAATCGTATCTAATGGTCTCAACATTTCATCTTCCTCGACAACACCAACCACAAACCCCGACAAATCTATATTGTTTCCGGCAAACACACCAGGCATCTCAGAAGTCTCGCCACCTATCAAAGCACAGCTTACATTCTGGCAAGATTTTGATATGCCACTCACAATAGTCTCGACAACTTCTGGGTCCATAATTGAAGTAGCAACATAATCTAGAAAAAATAATGGATCTGCACCAATTACAATTAAATCGTTAACACAAGCATTGACAAGATCCTCTCCTATATTGGAATAATTATTAGCCATGGTTGCCACCATGAGTTTAGTTCCCACAGGATCTGTACTAGAAACTAATATAGGTGATCGATAGTCACCCAATTTATACATGGCACCAAAGCCGCCTACTCCACCAACAACATTCCCACCATAAGTTTTTTTTGCAACTTCCTTAATCTTTTCCTTTATTCTTTGAGAGGCTGAAAGGTCTACACCTGCATCTCGATATGTAACACCTTGTTTATCTTTCTGATTACTCACATTCATTTACCTCAAAAAATTACGGCCAAACTGTCATAAAGTTTTCAAAGAAATTTCACCCAGATCTATTTCTTTTTTTCTGATTCTCTCTATGGTTTGGATCCAAAAAGAATGTTCTTCTTTTTGGATCCGGTTCCTTAAAGAAGAGACGGAATCACTAGGTGAAACACACACTTTTGTCTGAGATACTATAGATCCATGATCATATTCTAAGTCAACCAAATGGATTGTAATTCCGGTTTCTTTATCTCCTGACTTGAGAACCGAATCATGAACTCTATCTCCATACATTCCTCTCCCTCCATGAAGAGGTAAAAGTGATGGATGACTATTGATAACTTTGTTTGGAAAAGACTCCAAGATCCATTTTCCCAGGCGCTTCATATAACCTGCCAGAATCACCAAATCTACTTTATGTCTTATCATCACATCTCTGATCGCCATATCCAGTTCTTCAGGATTGGAATGAGTATGCGAGCTCAAATGAATTGCCTCTATACCTACTTTACGGGCTCTCTCCAATGCGTATGAATTAGAATTATTACTAATTACTACAGCAACTTCACCATAAATAATGCCACTGGAGCATGCATCCAAAATTGCTTGAAGATTTGTCCCTCCATGAGATGCCATCACTCCAAGCCTGATAAAAGTACCCGCGGCATTATTCAAATCGGGAGATCTTGATGGATTAGGCTTCGAGAACAAGCTTGTCCATCTCTAGTTGGACTGGAATCGGATAACTACCTGTAAAACACCCCATACAATACTGACTCTTTTGTCCGCCAACAGATCTTAATAGACCTTGACGACTAAGATACCCCAATGAGTTCGCATCAATGAAGTCACAAATCTCATCAACAGACATTTTTGCACCCACAAGTTCATCCTTAGTAGCCATATCAACTCCGAAATGACAAGGAGATATTATCGGAGGAGCACATATCCTAAAATGAATTTCTTTTGCCCCACCTTTTTTTAGAAGTTTTACAACATGTGGAGTAGTTGTACCTCTCACGATACTGTCATCAACTACAACAACTTTTTTCCCTTCAAGGATTTGTGGCAAATAATTCAGTTTTCTCCGAACACCAAGTTCTCTAAGTCTTTGGTCAGGCAGTATAAAAGTCCTACCAACATACCGATTTTTTACTAATCCTTCACTGAACGGTATGCCAGATTCTTGAGAATATCCAACGGCAGCAGCTGTAGCTGAATCAGGAACTCCAATAACAACGTCAGCCTCAACAGGGTGTTCTTTGGCGAGCTCTGCTCCCATTGCCATTCTACTACTATAAACAAGTTTATTATCTAATAGGCTATCAGGACGGGCAAAATATATCTGCTCGAATATACAATTTCCTAGCTGATCGTCTAATTGCCTTTTATATACAGAATGAAGGCCTTCATCATCAATCACAACAGCCTCTCCTGGAGCAATTTCTCTCACATAATCTGCACCTATATGATCTAAAGCGCATGACTCAGATGCAAGTACCCATCCAGAACCTAACTTACCAACACAAAGAGGCCTAACTCCTAAAGGATCTCTCATTCCGACGAGTTGATCTTTTGTCATCATGACAAGGGAGTAGGCACCTTGTAATCTCCTCATAGTATATGCAGCGCGACCAGCCCAATTATCTGCAGGAGCATTGGATATTAGATGAGCTATGATTTCAGAATCCGCTGATGAGTCAAATGACAATCCCCAATCATATAATTCTTCTCTAAGTTCCACAGCGTTTATCACGTTCCCATTGTGACCGAGAGCAATCTCAACACCAGTACCTTTTGAAATTATTGGCTGCGCGTTACTTATGTTGCTAGAGCCAGTCGTCGAATAACGAGTATGCCCAACCGAAATGTATCCCGGCAGCCTAGAAAGATCATATTCTTGGAACGCCTGTCCTACCAAACCCATTTCGGTATGAGTCCTGATCATTCGGCCGTCACTAGCTGCTATACCAGCACTTTCCTGACCACGATGTTGTAAAGCATATACCCCAAAGAATGCCGCTCTGGCAGCATCTTCACCCCTTGCATATACCCCAACAACTCCGCAGGCTTCTTTCAAAATCCACCTACCTGGGTCGTTTTGGTTCTCACACCATCGACACCGACAACAGTTTGAAGGCTTTTTACTGTCATGTATGACCTCTCAGGAAAAGATCTCTCTTTATCTCGGAACCAATTATTTCTCTTGATTACCAACTCTCCCTGTAGGTATCACAAACCATATAACGACTATGGAGACCAATTCGATTATACGTCTCTCTTGAATAGAGGGTCAATCAAAAACCACGAACTTTACTAACATATGAATTAATATATTTTTCCCGTGGATAAATAGTTTGACAGATTTTCTTCGGACATACCGGTTATACCAAATTCCCTAGGTCCTCGACCTACACTCCATCCGTCAAATCCCATCACTAAACTTCCAATACTAACTAGAGAGTCAATCACTTGGGTTTCAACGGAAAATTGAGATCCCAGCTTACTCCATGCCGCTATTCCATATGGAATATCTTCAGTTAGCCACCTGCTTTCTAGGCTACCTGGAGCTTTTAGCCTAGTGAGCATATGACTTCCATTTATAGTCTCCCAAATTGACCCCTTAGGCCCAAATCCAGCCTTATGAAAGGATTCTCCCACTGGAATGAGGTCATATCCAAGGGCTTCTCCCACGGCCATTCGCTCGCTATCAACAGCTTCAATTACTGTAGCTACGGATTTCGATACTCCTTCTTCATAGAAATAAAATTCTCCCCTAGAATATTCAATTCTCCCCGCATTCATTAAAACACCAGCAGGGTGTACAACGGGATTCATAGATGATAATCCACACTCCAATACATCTTGATATGAAACTATTCCCGGAAAAAGAACACTTAGTTCCTCTTCAATAAATTTAGTCTTATTCGAAGGAAACACACCCATTCCAAGACCTGTAATCTCTCCCCATATGATTGCGCCCGTTGCTGAAGTTTTTCGGCAAACATACGGAGCTGTATCGACTTCTGCTATTGTCAAACCAGAAATACCAAAATCAGACACTACTGCAGCAAATTCCATAGACCCTAAAGTACCGGGCATAATTACAACCTTGTGCCCACTCTGTAGATAAGGACCTACAAATTCAGCAAAGGGCCGATGTGCATAAGCAGGAACTATTAATAACAACAAATCCGAAAAATCCAGAGCCTCTTTTGGATCTATAGTCACCAATGTTATTGGTGCAGGCCCAGTCTCCATAACTCCTTCTAGATTAATTTCTTTGGTTTTGCTTAAATCAGTAACTGACTCTGCAAAATCAGGATGTTCCAAGAGACATATGTCATTACCAATATGACTCAATCTAGCGGCAACCGCAAAAGCGGTATTACCACCTCCTAAAATAGTTATTTTTTTTTCAACCATAAATGTTTAGCCACCCATAAACATGTCAAGAATATTTCCCATTTTTCCGCTACGCCTTTTAAAAAACTCAGTGAATCCACAATTGTCACATGTGATGTGAGAAAATTGTTGATTCTGAACATCAAAGAATCTCGAAAACCCTCCACCGGTGGTTCGTATAGTGCCTGTTTCATAAGTAGTGTTCTGACATTTAACACACTCGAATTGCGTGATCGTTTCAGGTTCGCTAGACATGATGCCTCCTTTTGTATTCCGTATAAAATTTACTAACTACCCATTCCTTTTTTGAAAACCGGTCTTATTCAGAAAAAATCCTACTACTATGGCTACTAACAAAACGGCCAATGCCACATTAAAAACATCCGTAATTGCCCCGCTTAGAC
Source organism: uncultured Dehalococcoidia bacterium (assembly GCA_964343265.1). Classification (GTDB taxonomy): domain Bacteria; phylum Chloroflexota; class Dehalococcoidia; order Lucifugimonadales; family UBA826; genus CAYFIW01. Next base: position 10,657 of record CAYFIW010000001.1, read on the forward strand.
TACCCTTCAAAACCTCCACTACAATGTTGAAAGAATCAGAACCAATTTCCGCCGAAGCAGCGTCAAGAACAGATGATTTGGACTCAGAATCAATTAAGGCCCTTGGATTATTTTTCAATTCCTCTAAAGCCTGAGGCAGTATTTCAATTTCCAAACCCATAATACCTTTTTCAAGTTTATCTTCAAATCTCGTTGATAAAACAGAACCTAGCGCTGAAAGACCTATCAAGCCTCCTATGGTTCGCGCAAATTGGGTGAGGCTTGTCGCAGCACCAATTGTATCGGGCGAAGTGAAATTCTGGACCGCCAGAGTTAGAGTAGGAAAGGTTGAACCCAAGCCAAATCCAAGAATAATAATAAAGGTAACGGCCATTCCATAAGCAGAATCACTGCCTAAATTACTGAATAGAAAAACCCCAAGCGCCATCACTCCAATGCCCAATAATCCCTGGATTCGAAAATGTCCCCCAGTCCTTGATAAAACTTGGCCAGATATTGAAGCACCAGCTACGACCCCCAACATCATTGGAGTCAAAAATGTGCCACTGCTCGTAGCCGATGCTCCAAGAACTCCCTGGAAATATAACGGAATAAAAATTATGGCGCCAAACATTGCAAATCCGGTCAAAAGAGTTAAAACAAGACCAACAGAAACCATACGTTCTTTAAATAATCTGAGTGCAAGAACTGGATTGGTAACGCGTAATTCAACATATATCAATACAGCCGCAGATAAGAGGCCAACCATAATTAATCCAATTACTTGAGGGGCATTCCATGCATACTGCACTCCTCCAAGTGAAATTCCCAGTATGAAGCTCACTACAGAGATAACTAGAAGTCCCATCCCGACGTAATCTAGTCTACGTTTTTCAGGATCTGATTCGATAGACGAATCAGGAAAATATTTGATCAATAAAAAAATTACTGGCCCGGCCAAAGGTATATTGACAAAAAAAACCCAGTTCCATGAAAGCGAATCCGTTAAAAACCCGCCTAAAGTTGGACCCACGACAGATGAAATCCCAAAACAAGCTGCCAATATGCCCATATATTTACCACGTTGCTCAGGGGAAAATAAATCTGCAATAGAAATGAAGGTGACAGCCATTATCGTTCCACCTCCAAGTCCCTGAATAACTCTGGATACAATAAGTTGCGTCATGTCCTGGCTTATGCCACAGAGTATAGATCCTATGATGAAGAGAACCACAGAGCCAACGAAAAACCACTTTCGTCCATATATATCTGACAGCCTGCCCACTATTGGAGCTACTGTGGTTGATGCAACGAGGTAGCCCGTCGTGATCCACACATACCTATCAAATCCACCTAGTTCAGCAACAATCGTAGGAGTAGCTGTACTAACTATAGTTTGATCTAGAGCAGCGAGAAACATTGTTAAAAGGATACAAACAAGGGTAATTACTACCTGAGCCTTGGGAAGCTCAATAAAATCCTCATTTTCTGTTTTCTCACTTGCCTGGGCCATAAAATCTCCAATAGTTTAGAAAAATCGATAGCTTTTGCCATTGAGAATATTAAACCCAGTTAATTGAACTATTACAGCATTAATTACACACGATATATCGCTGTTTAAACAACACCATATCCTTTAATTTACTAAGGGTTGAGAAATTATCCAGAGACTGACAGCAGTATAAAAAACCATCAGTACGAGCATCGGATATTGACTTCTAACAGCTAATTTATGATTAAGCATCCGCTTAAGTGATATAGCATGCGCTATATAAACTGAAATTATATGTCCCACAACAATTGAACTGACGGAAAGTATCCAAGCGAATCTAGCATCCACTATGGCAATATTAGGCTTGTAATTAGCGGTGCCAAACAAATCCCAATCGGCAGTAGACAAGCTTCTAACTGAACAGATACTTCCTGACCAGTCACCGATACCACACCCAAAAGGATTTGAAATAAGAGGTATTATCTGCTGACCAGTAATTAATAAAAATGAGAAATAGTGAGAAAGGTTATACACAAGTGCTATGGGCACCAAGGCAAACACAAAACTGTGGATAACAGCATCAGTTCTCAATGACCTACTGGACAAAATAGATACATATCTACATATCAAGACATATGCCCCAGCAAAAAACAAAGGTATACATAGAACCCCTAAGGATTCAATAGCTGAAATAGCAGACCCTGGAAAAGGATCTAATATAGGCCACAAAAACGTCTGTACAGAAACCCAAACAGGGGTTTCCGATAGTCCATCATAAGTTACTGTGGCTAAAGCAGTTATATGAAAAACAACCAATGAAGTCGATACTTGATCTCCCCTTAACAATCCTGATGCCCAAGGCCGGAAAGAAAAAGACCTAAATTGCCTATACTTTGGATCTCGGCCGCTAATCTCCCAACATTCATAACAATCAACACAAGCATAGGCCTGAATTTCCTCTTGACATCCTGAACTACACTCCAAACAAATTTCAGAGCGTTTATGGTTATTTTCAATCCTGACTTCTGTTGGTGAAAATCGAGAAAACAGGGAGAACAATACAAAAAAAGGATCAGCCTTTTTCAGCCAAATATAACGTCCAAAAAGAAACATACCGACCCACGTGTACACGGTATATAGGAGAATCAAAATAGATAAACTAGCAGGACTAGACGCTCCCGTATAAACATTTTCTATCCAGGCAAAAACTACAAACCCTATTAGGGCTGGCCATGACTCAAGTCGAGCTGGCCATCTCAATATGCCAACATATTTCGATCTACCAGGTATGAACAATTTTTCATAATATTTGAAAATAACTTGCCATGGATTTGCGATAGCCCAAACGTTACCAACAAGCGCGACAACATAACCAACACCAACCCACCAAATTATCCAAACAAAAGTCGGGACAAAATTATCAAGTGCACTCGGTGTTCCCACCAAACCTGAAAAAACACTTAATATAAGCAAAATTATCGATAATACAGACACGGTAAAAGCGATTAATCTACCCAGTAATCTGAAAAGCAAAAATTGCCACAAATTAACACGAACATAATCTGAACGTTCGTTATTTTGTCTGATAAACCATCCGATTAAAACAAATGACAAAGCCACCGTAAGTGCTCCGCCTACTAAGAAGTAGTTAAGGGGAATCGGCAAATCATATCTCTCACCAAACCCATGCGCATATGCTCTATCACCAGAAATCAAGAATCCCAGAATTGCAGCAAATATACCTACCGTCACCCATACAGATTTCATTTGCAAATCTCCACTTAACTACTTTGATTTGAGAAACGTACCTATAAAATTACGGTCGCACCTCTATTGAAATCAAAACCTTTTCATCTTCTTCATGCTCATCCGAATCGTCATGGCCTGCATGTCCACCATGGTGATCAGTCTTTGCAGATGTGGGCGGCTCACCGCTAGTTATTCTTATTTTACGATTTTTCTGATTTGCCCACTCGATCGTTGCGCCAGGTACAGCTATAACATCCAATGGATCGAAAGAAACATCGCCCTCCGTCACTATTACTTTAATAATCCCTGATTGGCCATCATTAGAAATTTTGATACTGCCTTTGACATCATGAGACATATGATCGTGATAAAAAATAGTCGTATCCAACATATCTGTTGGAATAGTGTAAGAAAAAGATTCTCCATTCTCCAACGTTTCAGATTCAAAAAGAGCTGCATGGTCGTTCATATTTGCGGAGTGGGCATGACTATCATGTTTATCGTGACCCTCATGGTCACTCTCGTGAGATGTCAAAACATATAATCCCGTAGCGATGGCATCAAAGTCCAAATAGGTTACAACCCCTGATTCTAAATCTTTCTTGATGTCATAACCATGGAGGTGAACTGACATATCTTTATCTGAAGTCAATGAAAGTCTGACGTTATTCCCCTTTTTTACCTCTATTGGGTTTGTTACTCCTTGTACCTCATTTGCTAGAATTTGGATCTCAATTTCTATATCTTCGTCACTACCACTTCCACACGCAAAAACTATCACACTGATCACAATTAAAAATGTTAGACGACCAGCATTAAAAAATGATTTCATTGGTTATATTCCTAATTAAAATTGATAAGCTCTGGAAAACGTAATTCCCTCAGGCCTATTTTCTGTTTTTCCTCGTATAACTATTTTTTCTATATTCTTTAACCCATGCTCTGGCAGACACTCCCAATATCACCAACACTGCTAGCAAAGCAGAGACCGTCAGAATAGGGACTATCGGATTTGGCTGTTGCACGTTAATCTCATAACTGACAGTGTTTTTCCCACTAGGCGTCTGAACTTCAATCACTATGAGCCATAACCCTTCCTCATCTAGAGAAGTATTTAATTCATAATAGGTAGGGTCCATGATGGAGTTGATCATGGGCATAGGGCCGATATCCGAATTCTGCGAATAAGTAGCTGAGGCCACGAGACTTATCTCGGCATCCGTGAAAGAAACTCCCGTTTCTAAATCCTTCACATACACCACGAAGTGAACCACACCCACAGTTGGTGAAGCAGGTACAGTTCCAAGACCAATTTCATGGCCTCCTATGTTTTTGATTTCATAGCGACGTACAGAGCCATTAGCATCCACATATAGGAAGGTAATAAATACCGTCATCCATAAAGCTATTGTTGTGGCGATTATGGCTTTAAAAAAATTACCGGTATCGCTCAATCTAACAAATCCCATGTACCTCATTTACCAATCATGAAGCCAGTACTTACACAAATATTTCTCAGCCATAAATTCAAGTGATTGGAGGTTTGAACATTGGAACCAGGAATGGATCATCCAGAGAATCTAGATCAGAGGCAATCTTGATCAAGGAATAGGTATGGCCTTTATCTGTATCAACAAAATTACATACTCCATTTATCTGGGATAGGGAATAAGCTGATGCCTCTAAGTTACTTATAACAGTCAATTCTGAAACATTGATGTTTTCTGGAACTTCGTGATGATCTGATATCAACTCAAAGGAATGTGTGTGCATTTGATATGCTATGGCGTGATTGTGCCCAGGATTTCTTTCAGCGAAATGGTGGTCAAAAAGTGCCCACGTATAAGGAGCTAAAACAGCCAAACTAATTAAAAACGCGGGTACTCGCCACATAACGGAGTGAATCATACAAAGTTAGCTCGAAATCTTCATAGCATTAACTACCGTTTCCATATCCTTATCCCCACGCCCAGATAATCCAACAAGTATTATCTGATCTCCACTTAAAGTAGGAGCTAACTTAGAAACGTAATAGATAGCATGGGCGGGCTCAAGGGCGGGAATTATTCCCTCTGTTTCACACAATAATTTGAACCCGTCAAGGGCATCATCATCATTCACACTAACATATTCCGCTCTACCTACATCACTAAGCCAACTATGCTCCGGTCCTACACCAGGATAATCAAGTCCAGCGGAAATGCTGTGAGTTTCTATAATCTGACCATTTTCGTCTTGAATCAAGTATGTCTTACTCCCGTGTAAAACTCCTACATCTCCCGCAGTTATTGTTGCCGAGTGCCGCCCCGTATTAACACCTTCACCCCCCGCCTCAACTCCCACCAATCTTACATCTGGGTCTTTTATAAAGTCATAAAACAATCCGATAGCATTACTTCCGCCACCTACACACGCAATAGCATAATCTGGCAACCTTCCTACTTGACGCAAGATCTGTTCTTTTGCTTCCAGTCCTATAATTTTCTGGAAATCTCGAACGATCATCGGATACGGATGCGGACCTATGGCACTTCCAATTAGGTAATATGTATCACCCACATTTGTAACCCAGTCTCTTATCGCTTCATTCACCGCATCTTTCAAAGTTTTACTACCAGAACTTACAGACCTCACTTCAGCCCCGAGTAGTTTCATTCTAAAGACATTTAACTCCTGACGACGAATGTCTTCTTCACCCATGTACACAATACATTCCAGCCCCAGCATTGCACAGACAGTTGCCGTTGCAACCCCATGTTGACCAGCTCCTGTTTCAGCTATGATGCGTTTCTTGCCCATCTTTCTGGCCAATAATCCCTGTCCAAGTGCGTTGTTAATTTTATGAGCACCCGTGTGTGAAAGATCTTCTCTTTTCAGATATATTTGAGCGCCTCCTAACTTATTAGTTAGGTTTTTGGCAAAATAAAGTTCTGTGGGACGACCCACAAAACTTTTGAGCAGATCATTCAGTTCCGAATGAAAATCCTCATCATCCATAACTTCCCTGTAAGCAGACTCTAGTTCATATACAGCGGGCATTAGGGTTTCTGGAACAAATCGCCCTCCATATTCTCCAAATCTACCCAGATTATCAGGAAGATCATTTACGTTTTGCATATTCGCTCATACCCCTGTGTTTGTTGGGAATCTTTGGATCATGCTAAATAAACTATGACTAATTATATCGCTCAGCACATCATTCTGGACAACTATTTTTTGAAATCATGGATTATTTGGTAGCAAGGACAGCTAATACTAGATCTAGATGAAGTCAAAAAAACTAAGAGCACCATATGCTTGCCTTAATAGGTTTTTAAATTTACCTACCTAGCACAACAAACACTCAGATCGTGAAAAATATGGCTATGGTTACAGATTTGAGATAATACTAGGACTTTACAGCCACCACATCCAACCAGTTTCTCGGAACATGGGTGACGCCTAATTCAGAATATGTTTGCCTAACACCTTCCTGAAGTGCTGCCGAGGCCTTATCAAGTGGTACTCCGGGCATTGTGCCTTCAATGAAATCAGAAAATGTACTTATATCCAACCATCCCTCTATAGGCACAGAAACAGTATCAACTTCTTGTTTCACTATAGTGAGGCCATTTCGGGACATCAACTCACCATATTCTTCAGGAGTCAATTGCTTTCGTGATTCAACCTTATGAGCATCTCTCTGAGGCTTTAATCCGTATTCTTTCCTAAGTATTCTCATCGCCTTTAACATCCATTTGCTATAAAAGGCAGCAGAATCCTCATGCTGACCTCCCTCATAAAAAGATGTGTTAAAAGCAAACTTCCCACCGGGTCGCAACGAGTTTGCAATATCAGCAACTACCGCATCTTTATCCGGCACATAATGAATTGCATTGCAATACACTATAGTATCAACGGACTCCTTAAGAGCATCTGAAACGTTTTCAACCCCGAGCTGGACATACTTGACCGCGTTATTAGATATATCCTTTAACTCGTCCATCGCGGATTTTAGAGCAATCGATGAGTGATCCAAGGCTATCACAACTGTGTCACGAGTCCGATTGATTCTCTCCAATATTAATCTTGTCACACCACCGGCACCGCAAGCCAGATCAACAACTCTTTTATCAGAGCTGACGTCAGCCATATCTACCAGACGTGCATTAAGGCTTGCATAAAATTCATTCTTAGAAAATGTTGCAAATGTAAAATCGCTACCTGCCATTTCCCCTATTCCCCTGTAACCATTAATCTAGTTTATTGTCGACTTACTATTTTCTACAAATAAAACATGATGAGATAACTCAAACTGTGTCCCTCAAACCATGTTTATTAACATTCGCTCAATGTTGCTTTCAGTATAGCAGAGGTATAAACCAACGTCTTTACATGACATAGACTCTATACATGCCTATTTCTTAATTACTATGCTTTACCAGCCTGTGTGGCGTCCATAATGTGATAACGCCCCCAAAAGCAACTAGAAATACACCTAGTATAAAAGCCCTCCGCATCCCTGCTGTAAATGCCATAGACAAACCATCAATAACTACTCCGCCAGCTGAGTTGCTCAAAGCTGAAAGATCAGGCATGAAGCCTTTGGATGCCATCATCAAAACAACCAACGTAGTTCCAACTGAGATTCCTGTTAAATTGCCAGAGGTTCTCACCATATTTACCAAAGCAGATACAACACCAAATCTTTGCCTTTCTACAACGCTCATTACAGACGCAGTGTTTGGAGATCCAAATATACCGTTACCTACACCCATCATCATCATACCAACGGAAGCAATATATGGAGAAGATCCAACCTCAAGAGTTGAAAGAATAATCAGACCGATCGTCCAACACATAAGACCACCTACAGCGGGCCATTTCGTACCTATCCGATCGGAGAGCTTTCCACTTAAAGGGCCTGCCAAAGCCATCATTACGGAACTCGGTGCAAGAAGAAGTGCGGCTTTGTATTCTTCCATCCCAGATACTTGTATAAGGAAAAATGGAAGTAGAAAGTAAGCTGGAGATCCAGCCATGAAAGCCAAATACCTTGAGGCCATCCCTATAGAGAAAGTTGGGATTTTAAACAGCCTTAAATCAATCATTGGGTCGGCGTAGGTTAGCTCTCGATAAACAAACAAGATTGCAAGAACTGAGAATGCAGAAAACCCTACCAAAACTGGCCAACTAGTCCAGCCCAACCTATATGAATAAGTCATGGACAAAAGAAAAACTGTCAAGGCCGAGGCAGAAAGCAATGCCCCTGCCCAATCAAAACTCGAAATTTTAGCTGGTCCGTCTTTATCCTCCCTTTCTTCTACATCTTTTATGACAAATAAAGACACTCCCAAAGCGATCATCCCAAGGGTTAATGTTCCAATGTATATTGATCTCCACCCAAAAAAGCCGATTAAGGTTCCACCAATCACGGGGCCTCCAACAGCACCTAGGCCTATAATCGTCATGTATAAACCAATTGCCATTCCTCGCTGTCGATCAGGAAATGCTTCCGCCATAAGAGCCATCCCATTTGCCTGTACCATCGCAGCCCCAATTCCCTGCAGAGCTTTAGCAGATAGGAGAACAAGTAACCCAGAGGAAAAGTAAGCAAAAAAAGCTCCTAGGGAAAAAATTAGCAATCCGCAACAGTAGATAAACCTCCTCCCAAAAAGATCTGAGATTCGTCCCATTGGAAGTAAAAGAGCGCTAATACATAGAGTGTATAGAAGATACATCCATTGCACCGTAGGAATATCTACAGTTAATTCATCGCTTATAGCAGGTAAAGCAATATTAGTGCCAGTTTGGTCGGCCACTGTAACAAATGCGCCCAGGGCTACCGATGTGTAAACCCACCATTTTCGTGATCCAGATATATTTTTACGCATGCAGTCAATTGAAACCTTTTTGAAAAAATAAAGGGTAATTAGCTTAAATAAATCAAACAACCAGCTAATAACTTTTTAGAAAATTACACCAGGTCACATCATGCAAGGCTACGGATCTACAGGAACAGTATCTATCTTGATTGAAGTTGGGTGAATTGTATCCCGAGAGGTTCCAGAAATCACCATTACTGCTTCATCCACACTAGTACCAAATCCCTCTATTTCGAACCTAGCACGATTAAATTCATCAAAATTTATCTCAGAGACTGCAAAATCACCATCAGTTTTAAAAGTTATGAGCCGGCCAATAAAATTTTGCTTACGGGGAGCGTCAATCAAAACAAATCCCTCTGAATCCCACCTTGTATCATCCGGTTCCAACCGTAGTTCAAGGGCAGGTAATTCTACCGCCCCTAACATAAACCCATCTCTATGAACTGCATCATCAGTAACGTATTCAAACCTCAACTTTATCTCTTTGCCTGAGTAATTATCTAGGCCTACCAAACGAGTATCCCAATTTCCATATCCCGTGTAACCATAACCATAGTTGTTTCCAGAAGGATTCGAATCAGTTGTACCGGAAGCTCTTGTTGTCTTCCAAGTTTCACCGTTATCTTCAGAAACTGAAACGTAGGTATAATCCCAATCTTTTTCAATGTCGTACCACGCTTCAAACGAAAGATAAGGATTAATAACATCTCTAAGATCAAGATTTAAAGTCAACTTTGTATTAATAGAGTCGCCACGATTGGACCACCAGCATTTTGAAGAACATTCCGTCAAGAATCTTGGGGAAATTTGGTCACCCCTTAGAGATACTAACGTTTTTTCACCTGGAGCATCTCCCTGTCTAGGAATTTTGAAATACCTAGCACCATATTGCGGAATCTGATGCCTAGATCCACCCCATGGAATTAGAGACTCCTTAGCAGTAATAGCTAATGCCCAGTCAGAATATGAATAAACCCCTTCCACAGACCCAACATAATTAGCAACTATCCAATCCGAGAATTCATTATCAAAACTAGTCCCTTGTTTGGTAAGCCAAGAATCAACTCCATTAATGCCGTCCTCTTCGAGCTCAGCTAGTTCACCCAGGCTATCAATACCACCATTTCTTCCTGCAGAAAACATAAAAAACAGTGATGAAGCCCCATAGTGTGGAACTGTCTCCGATGGGTCATCCGGCCAGTGGACAAGGGAAATAGATGGAGAATCTAGAAAATATTTTGTAAAAGAACTTTCAAATCCAGCAATGTAGGAAGCTACTTCTGACAGTCCTTCGTTGACCCAAGACTCTTCACCTCGATCCAAATTGTCGTGAATAGCGTGTTGATACTCATGTGTTAAAACCGCCAAATATTTAGATGTTAGTGGAGAGATTTTTAAAGGGTCCATATAAACCATCTCCCTTTGATTACTGGAAGGATGCACCCATTTGTACTGAGTATCTTGACTTCCAAAATAACCGGCAGCTCCATTTAGGGGCGTATTTAGGACAACAAGCCTGTCATCACCATCGATACCAGGTTTGTTTATGTCACCAAATGTGGAAATGATGATTGGGCGAATATCGGTTTCCCATCTTTCAGATGCTGCATCAAAAGAACTTGGAGATATATCGAGAGAAGTATCTAAGTACCAGTAAACATTCTCCGTAATTTTTATAAGTTCAGCCTCAATTTCATACGTTTGAGCACTCAGAGGATCAGTGACTGTAAAAAATACCTCCTCACCAACTTTTCTAGCGTCTTCTATTCTTGAAGGCACTGTTGCCTGTTGATTCAAAGTCTCATTCGAGCGATATCTTTTGGCCAAACTTTCTAAGTCACGTTCAGGTGGAACATCACCTAGATTTTTATTATCGGGGATAGGAGTAACAGTTGGCTGTACCTTCAGTTTTATAGGATTCTGAGGCTGATTTTTTACGGACACCTCTTGCAAATTCTCATTCTTCTTATCAGAAGTATCAACATATACCTGTGTATCTTTTACTTCACTAGTTGAACAGCCAATAAAAACGCTCAAAATGACAAGCCAAAACCAAGACCTTGGAAAATTCATAATTCTAATTGAATTCACTCATTGCAGCGTCTATATCATTTGAAAGTAGGTACGGCATAATTTGAACAGCGTTTTCAAGAGTAATACCTATTTTTTCCATTTCTTCTTTATTTGGTTTGCCCAAGACGTACCCAATTTGATCTTCATTAATTGAGGGAGAGCCAACACCGATCCGTATCCGCGGAAAATCGCTTGTATTTAAAGAAGATATGATTGATCTCATGCCATTATGCCCACCAGCGCTACCTTTTGCCCTAAGTCTAAGTTTTCCAGCCGGAATATGAATATCATCATAGACAACCAAAACATGACTAAGTTCTAAGTTGTATCTAGAAACCAGATATCTGAGACTGTCTCCACTATTATTCATGTAAGTTCTAGGTTTACACAGCAAAATAGATCCCTCTTCAGACCATACAAGTTCTGAAATGAGAGTTGACCGATGAACGCGTGAAAAGCTGGTTCGATTCTTCTTCGCTATAAGGTCCACTAGCCAAAATCCAGCATTGTGCCTAGTTTGATTATACTTGGACCCAGGATTACCCAAACCTACAATCAATAAATCTGGTTTACCGTTTTCCATAACTCGGAAGTCCTTTTCTACGCAATAAGTCCGCAATTCTACCTGGTCTAGATCGAAATTCATTTAGGAAAACTATCTAGAATCCGCTCAATCTGTAAATCATGTACTGATAGTTTAACAATAAGCAAAAAGTAGATGAGTGATCAAGAAATGTCTGTGATAAATACTAAGATGGACAAACAGAATACAAAGTTAAACCCCAATAGCATTGTCAAAAGCGTCTTCAGAGTAAGTAGCTCCTGAAAGAGAGATTCTTATAACATCGGCGCCTGTGAAATCAGCTCCACTCAGATCTGCATTATCCAGACGAACCCGGTATAAAGAAGCACCTTTAAAATTAGCTCCCCTGAGATCTGACCCGTGTAAGTCCGCACCTATCACCCTTGCGGTAGTTTGAATAGAATTAGAAGCGGCACCACTTAAATTGGATCCCTCAAAATTTGCATTCCTAAGATTCACATTTTTCATTTCAGCTACCGAAAAATTGGCTCGAACTGCCGTAACATGCTCCATATTTGCCCCATTTAACAGAGCACCTCTAAGGTTTGACCTGGAAAAATCACACCAACTTAGGTCAGATTGTTGAAAATTTGCACCAGCCAGATTTGTCCGTGACAAATCTATGCCAGATAGACACAAACCAGCCATAGACTTTCCCAGAGAAGCCATCTCAATCACCATTTCTCTCGTCAAATTCTCCGAGTCCATATAAGCCTTTTTGATTTTTATTTCATTCGGTACTGTTTATCTGCTATCCCACCTTCTGGAAGCCCTATGGGCAATTTGAATTCCAATAAATAAGGCCGATTCTCTTCTGTAACTATTTTTAGACCCCGCTCAACTGCCTCTTGAACCTTGTCTTCATCATCGATTGATTCTCCATCCATCCCAAATGCATTTGCTATCTTGAGAGGATCAATGCCGTCTAGTACTACTCCACCATATTTTCCTGTATCACTCATAGAACCACCTGCCCTCCCATAGAATCCTGCCACAATTCCATAGGCTCCATTGTTGGTAATTATGTATAAAACCGGAATATTATGATGAACTGAAGTCCACAATCCGGAATCCGCATAATAAAGTGAACCATCACCAACAAATCCCACTACAGGGGTATCTCCTGCCGCGAGTTTTGCACCAATCGCTGCCCCTACTCCCCAACCCTCAGATCCACCACCTGCACGAAGGTATGTATTCATATTTTCAGATAGCCCAGGATTCAGCGCTTCATGTGATGCGGCGAACTGTTCATTAGTTACGATCCCACCACCAATCGCCTCTAAAGCATCATCAACGGCATCAATGAGTATCCCAGGGCGAACCTTGCCTTTAACAGGATCAGGCAGCATCGCTTCCCTTCTACCATTTCTCCAATCGGCTGCCACAGAAAGAGCTTCCTTCCGCCTACCGTCATACTTAGAAGAAGGATATTCGTTTCCAGCTATACTAAGCAGTCGTGATAAAGCATCTCTTTCATCGGCAATAATACCCAAGTGTATGCCGGGATAATGTGATATGTAGTCCATATCAGAACCCAGGGCGATATGTTTACCAGATCTTTCCCATAGCCTTCTAAAACCCGCATAGTCTGTAGGTTTACCAGCACCCTGATGTCGAACTCCTATCGAAAGTATTAAATCAGGGTCATAGGACTGAGAGGCCAACTCAAATCCCCCCATATGTTGAGGATGCTTTATCGATATACCTCGATGTTCAACATATGCAGTAGTTGTCACTCCAGTTCCAAAATGAGTTGCCAAGTTCTCAGCCAACCTATCGGCACTACTTTTCCAAATGCCATCACCGGCAAAAATTAATGGACGTTCAGCCGCATCCAATGCCTCAACTATTTCTTCCAACTCAGAATCCAAAGCTATGCCTGTGCGTATTCCGATATCCGTATCTTCAATGATATCTGTCGTTACCTGACGATTTTCCAAAAGTCTATCGTATACAGCCAGATGTACAGGCCCAAACGGAGGAGTTCTTGCTACTCTTAAAGCCCTTTCTACTGCTGAAGGAAGTCCTTCTGGATCGATGACAGTCCAGGTCGCTTTTGTCATAGGTGCTGAGATAGAAGCCGGCCCATATGAATGATCCAAATCTAAATTAATTCGATCAGTCCAGCTGCCAGTATCCCCATAAAATGTAATTACTACTACAGGGAGCCCTCCATACCAAACGTTTATTAGTTGACCCATACATTGAGCTAAACCAGCTCCCAAGTGAACCAACATTACCGCAGGTTCATTGTCGACTTGGCTGTAACTACCTGCCATAGCCGTCACTGTTCCTTCATGAAGCCCTAATATACCTTGTATATTTGGGTTTCGATGCAATGCATCGAAAAATAATGCCTCACGAGATCCCGAGTTGTAGAAAAGATACTTAACATCTGATGCCACTAGTTGCTCAACCAATATTTCAGATGGGGTTCCAGTAATAGATCTCAATCTCATAAATTTTCTCCTGACTATTAGCCTGTCTTTTACAAGCGTTTTTGCGTGAAGGTCAGTATATCTGAACGATATGGATATTTTCGAACTTACCACTGCAAGGTATAACATAGCGTCCATGCAATCGCACGTCTACAATTCTACCCACTATAAATGGATGCTGTTTTTCGCTCTCGGGCTTGGATCTGTAATAAATGTTGCACATCACGGTAGTGTCGGAATCGCTCTACCAACAATCGCACAATTTTTCGGAGTATCGCTGACGACAATTCAGTGGGTAGTGCTAGCAGAATCTTTGACAATAAGTGCCATGTTGCTCCCTATGGGGAGACTTTCGGACATGATTGGTCGAAAGTCTATGTACATAACCGGAATCATACTCTTTGGAGTGGCATCTTTTTTAACCGGTATTTCTCCAACGTTGTCTACCTCACTAAGCGTTGGGTCACCAATTGTTCTAATTATTATTTTTAGAATATTTCAAGGTTTGGGAGCCTCTATGACTCAAGCAACAGGTATGGCAATGATAACTGCCGTATTTTCTAGTGAGGAACGTGGGAAAGGTCTAGGAGCACATGGTGCAATTATTGGAACCGGGGGAATAATTGGGCCGATAATAGGTGGGTTTCTAATCACCTATGTAGGCTGGCAGTGGGTCTTTTGGATAAATGTTCCGTTGTGTACCTTGACGTTCATAATCACTATTTTTTTAATTGATCCCGCAAGGTTCAACAAAAAATCTTCAACAAATCAAACATACGACTGGATTGGTGCAGGATTATCAACAACAGTCTTACTTACATTCCTCATTACATTGTCGAACATAGGCAGGATCGGACTTATCTCCTTTCCAATGCTTGCAGGCACTTTGATCTTTATTGCGACACTGGTGACATTTATAAGATGGGAACTGAACAACGAATCTCCAATACTTGACTTAAGATTGTTCAATAGCAAACTTTTCTCTATTGGTATAGTTACTAATTACCTTTCCTTTCTTGGCGTAACATCTTTTCGATTTCTAATCCCTTTCTACCTGCAAGCAGCATTAAAACTAACCCCTGCACAAATCTCATTAGTTCTCATTCCAAACGCTGTAAGCAGAATTATCCTCGGTCCCATATCAGGAAATATCTCAGATCATTTTGGAACAAAATTATTCACAACATTAGGTCTTGGTTTATGCGCCGCCGGCTTATATCTAATGGCACTTATGGGAGAAAGCACCTCAGTTTTTTATGTTGTCGGTGCAATTCTCATTTTCAGTACCGGATCCGGGATTTTTATGTCTCCAAATAATGCTGCTATCTTCAAGTCATCGAACCAAGATCGCCACGGAGTTGTTTCAGGATTAGTTAATCTTTCTAGAAATGCAGGAAATGTCACAGGTATAGCAATAACAACAGCTACAATTTCGGGAATTATGTTTGCTCAAGGTTATTCATCGGACGTGGAAGCAGTACTTGGAGCTGGAGAAGGAAGTCAGCTTCTTAAAACTTTCATATCAGGAATGAAAACAGTGTACATAATAATGGGAACAATACAGATGTTTTCTGCCATGTCTCATTTTCTAGTGCGGCATCCTACTCTAATCAAATCTTAAAATTTATCCAAACATCTGGTTTATATCCCAATCTTCATCACGGCCAGTCATAAACTAGAAGATTATGCATTGTTCTCAAATATTCATACATATGTATTCTAATTTAAACTTAAATAGTTAATAAACTAGTCATATTTACTTTATATTGTAACTAAGATAAAATTTTTATTAGTCATATTTGGGAGGTATATTATGTTAGATGATCTGATGACAACCAAGGAATTAGCGGAGTATTTACAACTCGATAGGATGACCATTTACAAACTCCTAAAATCGGGAGATATTCCAGCAAATAGGGTAGGGCATCAGTGGCGATTTTTCAGGTCTGATATCGACTCTTGGATTCGCTCAAAACAGACGTCAGAAAGTATAACAACAGCTAATTAGAACTAAAAAGAGGGGCTGCACATATCAGGCTCCTCTTTTTTTAGTTCATCACCACAATGCCCCCAGAGATCAGTCACCTTTGTCAGTATTTCCAACTTGAGGTAAGAATGACTCGAAGCTACTGACCTTTCCTTTCTCCAATTCTTTTGCATTTTCTAATGCCCCGGATATGACGTTAATTAGACCAGTTTCTGCTTGCCTATCCAGATCTCTTACCCTTTTTTCTATTTCCCCTAATTGAGAGGTCAGCTTTTCCTGCTCAGTATATAGATCATCCAAACTATTCCACTTATTTTCCAACTCAGCATCTAACTCTTTAGCCAGGGTTTCCAAAGGAGCCATTTTTTCAGCGAAGAGTTCATCTTTTTTGCCTTCAAGTTCATCGCGCTGCGATTCCATTTCTTTCTGAAAGGCCTCCTCCAGATTATCTCTTCTTCCATCCAATTCCCTGTATCGATCTTCGAGACCCGAAAACATTGCCTCAATTTCTTCTTCTATTTTCTCTCTAATATCTTCATTCTGGTCTTCCAGATTGTTGCGGATATCCCTGTTCTCATCTTCAAACTCATCCCACATGTCCTGAGTGAGGTCTTCGACTTCACGTCTGCGTTGTTTTTCCCATGCCATCAGTTCATCCCGGATTTCTTCTCTTAAATCCTCACCTCTCCGTTCCATCTCCTCTCGTCTCTCATCAAGGTCATCCCATTTCGATTCAAGTTCCATACGTTCTTTGTTAAAAGACATCTCCTCTCTTCTTAACGGACGTTGTTCTAATTGGAGTGCCCTCTGTGCATCTTGTAAAGGGTCAATCAAGTTTTCGATTTCACGAATCTGTTTCCTTATACCTTTAGCGTCTTCCTCTTTGGATTTATGGAATGAATCACTTTCATCCCATAACTTTTTAATTTCTGCCTCTAGAAGGTCAATCTGTTTTTCAATATCTGCGACCCCATCAGGTTGCGAGGACGACGACCCATACATGTCTTCATCTATCTTCGCCAACAGCGAATTTAAGTCATCTTCAGCATTTTTTTGCATATCTTTGAATTTTGCTTCTTCGGAAGCAATATCAACCGATCCGACATTAGAAATTGAAGCTTCAAGAATTTTTTTCCTGTCATCATGACTTTTCTTAAGATCCACAAGTATCGATGAGTATTCAGAGCGTTTATCGGAAATTGTCATCACTTCAGAATCATCATCTCCTTTGCCCGCGGCTTTCAAGTCAGTAATCTTGCTATCTGCCTCTTCTATAAGTTTCTTGTAATTATCGACATCTAATTGATACTGATCATTAAGTGATTCTAAGTCCACTGAAGCATCTGCTGAAGCAGCCGCAGCATCGGCTTTGTTGTATGCATCAGATCTCTGATTCTCGATGGCCCTCAATTGCTCTTCATACTGACCCCACGCTGCTTCTATTTTTTGATCATATTCTTGAAAATCTCTATCCTTCTTCTGATCAAAAGCATCCCACGCATCATTTACAGTCTCTCTTAAAGCATCAATTTGCTTATGTTTATCATCTATTAAGGTATCAAAATCTTTCGGTTCATCTCTCTCCCAAACATCTCTTTCTTGCTCCCAAAGTTCCTCACGCTGGTCTTCTAATGGATACCTCTGATCTTCTATATCCATTTGTTTTTCTTCTATGTTCATCAATTTCTCACGAAGATCATTGCTACGCCTGTCTATGTCTTTCCGCTGATCTTCTAACAGGTTAAATTCGTCCTTCAAAGCTTTCGCTTCAGCCTTGAAATCATCGGGCCCATCTTCCGCTTCCTCCATCCGTTCTTGAATCTCATCATCAAGGGATCTCCATATAGCTTGAATTTCCTTATCTTTACTCTTCCGAGATTCTTCAAATTCAGCCTCAAATTTCCTCCAGAGATCTTTCTGCTTGTCCTCCACTTGAGTTTCAAACAGATCCTCAGCTTTATCCTCTATCTCCTTTCGCTCTTTTTCCAGGTTGTCATACTCAGCTTCTATTTCGTCTTCAAATTTGTCTCGTCCTTCCCCTTCTTTCATAAAAAGGACATCGAATTTATCTCGCATCTCATCTTCAAATTCATCCCCAAGTTCCCTGCCTTGATCGTAAAGATCCTCTCTTTGCGATTCGAGAGCTTCGATCTCCTTTTCTAAAGGCTCTATTGATTCTTGAAGCAACGCAATTTGGTCAATCAAGGGATCCAGTTCAGTGGTTTGTATCTCTAAAATTTGCTTTTTTATATCTAAAGCCGCCTGTGCTTCCTCCTCGTCCACTATTCCGCACCCTAAAAGGGCTATTGCAACCAAAGAAACAAGGGATACCATCATCTTTATGTTCATAACGTTAGCTACCCATCCATTTCTTTTACTGATATTGTGACTCAAGGCAAAATAATATTTTCAGATACAACTCAATTATCTCACAATAAAATTCCCTTATGACAATAATTAGCGTTAAGTCACATTTGATAACGGCGTTAATAGATCTAGCTAATTAGGAGAAGAAAATGGCATTTGGCGGAAATGACTGGTTATCCCAAACTAAGGAAAAACCTATAAATCCTAATCTCCCTATATGTGATCCACACCATCATCTATGGGACTATCGTCAAGTACGAATTCCTTATCAACGATATCTTTTAGACGAACTTTTGGAAGATACAAATTCGGGACATAACATCAGGTCAACTGTGTTTATAGAAGCTGAATCCATGCTAAAAGCTTCTGGGCCAGAGGAAATGAAACCTGTAGGAGAAGTCGAATTTGTTCAGGGCATATCCGCTATGTCAGCCAGTGGACTTTACGGAGACTCAAGAATTGCAGCCTCAATAATAGGATCGGCCGACTTGAACCTAGGAGAGGGCGTCAAACCTGTCTTAAACAGATTAAAAGAGGCAAGCCCAAACAGGTTCAGAGGAATAAGGCATAGGTTAACTTGGGATTCAAATTCAGAATTCGCTTCATCCTCGTCAAAGGGTGGACCTGGCCAGATGAAAAATGAGCGATTTAGATTAGGAGCTCAAATTTTAGCGGATATGGATTTGAGCCTCGAAGGCTGGATGTATCACCACCAACTTAAAGATCTTGCAGACTTTGCGAAATCTGTCCCCAATTTAACTATTATCCTGAACCATATCGGTGGCTTGTTAAGAACCGGGCCTTATCTTGGTAAAGATGATCAGACCATATCAATTTGGAAAGAAGGTATAGCTGCTGTGTCTGAATGTCCAAATGTCGTGATTAAACTGGGAGGAATGGGAATGCCTATGATGGGGTTCGATTGGCATCTCAGGGACATACCGGTAGGATCGGAAGAACTCGCTCACGACATGGAACCATTTATCTCTTACTGTATTGATAAATTTGGCCCAACCCGGTGCATGTTCGAAAGTAATTTTCCAGTAGACAAAGTGTCATTTTCTTATCATGTGATGTACAACGCTTTTAAGAAAATATCGTCTGATTTCGACGAATCGACGATAAATGCGCTTTTTCATGACACTGCGGTGAAAACTTACAAAGTGACAGTAGACTGACAAAGAACCTCAAAGAGTTAATCTCATGATAATTTTCAACGTCATAAAAAGCGAAGGCTGTTATTAGCCAGCTTAAATTGGATAAACACATGGCAAACAAAACTTACATAAGCTACTTGCCATGTGTTAAATGAGAGAGTCTCCTAGAGTAATCTAAGGAGACTAGGAGACGGATTTATCTGGGTTCTCGGGGCCTAGCCTCGTTAACCCTAATGTCACGTCCCATGAAGTCATTGCTATCTAAAGCGCTAATTGCTTCTTTGGCCTGATCATCATCAGTCATCTCGACAAAGCCGAAACCTTTCGACCTGCCTGTATCTCTATCGGTAATCACTCGTACTGCAGTAACCTCACCGTACCGTGCGAAAAGGTCCCTGAGATCGTCCTCAGAAGTACTGTACGAAATATTCCCAACATATATATTCACGCGATTCTTCCACTCCGAAACTAAACGGTCACCCTATAGGAGCAACCTGCTGATTTAAAGACGCGAATTCTACCACATTTGGCAAATCGCCTTATAAAAGATACCTCAATATAGTTCGTTTAGCCATACCTCCCCAAATATATAAAGCTAAATTCCTCCCCTTGGGGTACTATAAAACGACTAATTTTCAGGTGCAGCAGAGACAAATGTACGATCCAAATGACTTATTCGACATAACTTCCTCCGATACCACTTATCTAGAAATAGGTTCAGGTTCTGATAAAAGATCTTTCCGTGCGACGATCTATCGTCCTAACATTAAATCTAAAGAGAGAGCTTTCCCTGCTTTCATAGATGTTCATGGCGGTGCCTGGCAAGGAGGCTCGCGCAGCGACGGAGAATATATAGACAGATCGTTGGCAGCAAGTGGTATGGTCGTTGCCGCGGTAGACTTTAGAGTAGCTCCCCAAGATCCATACCCAAGACAAGTACAGGATGTTAATTATGCGGTTAGGTGGTGGAAAACAGAATGCTTTAATTACGCAGGAGATCCCTCAATTTTTGGAGGAATGGGAATATCGAGTGGGGGCCATACCCTAATGCTAAATTCATTAAAACCTCACGACCCTGCCTACACCAAACATACGTCGGAGAAATTATCTGGAACTGATTCAACACTCAACTATGTTATAGGCGTGTCAGCTGTTTTAGACTCATATGAACGCTACATTTACGCCAAGGGAGCAGCTATTGAGAATTTGATCCGAGGCACTGAAACATATTTTATTACCGAAGAAAATATGCAATTAGCAAACCCTCAAACCGTGTTGGACTCCAAATCCCATCAGCATCTGCCTTCATGCCTACTAATTCATGGCACTGTGGATGGAAACGTACCAAATGAAATACCAAATAGGTTCTCTAAAACCTATGCTGATTTAGGAGGTGACATAGACCTAAGACTATTTGAAAATATGCCGCACAGCTTTGTTAGAACTCCGCAACCAGAATCTCACGCCGCAATTCAAATGATGAAAGAGTTTATTGCAACTCAGGTTAACTCCAGATAACGCCAGACTTTCAACGATGAAAGCTTATTTCATATCACCTTATATCCATGTGACATCACTGACATTACCTTATTCTCATCCCAGGGATGTGCCCTCGCAATATCTTCATTAATTTCAGTTCCCCAACCAGGAGCTGACGGTACCGTCATATAGCCGTCAACTATTTCAGGAACGCTAGTTGTTAATTCATCTTTCCAAGGAACATCATCAATATCTATTTCCATGATTCTTACATTGGGCAAGGATGCACACAAAGATGCACTCACAAAACTGGACAGGTGACTATAGTAATTGTGTGGAGCTACGTTATGTTGAAATACTTCAGCTAAATCACCAATCTTCTTAGATTGACTAAACCCATTCCAAGGAACGTCTATCATAAATATGTCAGCAACATGTTCCTCAAAATAAGGCAGATACTGATCCATGTAGAAAAGATTTTCACCTGTGCAAATTTTGGTGGATGTAGAGTCTTTAATTTGACGTAAACTTGATGGATCATACATGTCAATTTCAAGCCACAACATATCGAATTGTTCTAAAACTTTAGCAATCCTCAAACATCCTTCGGTTTTAAAGTGAAAATTCAGATCCAGATTGATGTCTATGTCATCCCCCACGGCATCTCTAAACGTCCCAATTAGAGTTTCTATATGCGGAATAAGCCACTTGGGTGCTATTTGATCAGTCGTACCAGCTCCACCAAATGAACCGCCGCCGAATGTAGCTCCTTCACCCGGAAGTAAAACATTAGTCTTCAAAGCAGTGAAGCCCCTCTCTTTTACTTCCTTCCCCAGAGCAGTTACATCCGCCCATGAATTAATGGGTGGAGTCCCCAAAATGTCCGAATGGCGGATCCTGCTGGACCCACAATGAGACCAATAAACCCTAACCTTATCTCTTGTCGGACCTCCGAATAGTTCAGCAACTGATATACCAAGAGCTTTTGCTTTGATATCAATAAAAGCACAATCCAGTCCAGCTAGTGCTTTAGCCGCAACTCCCCATCTACTCTGACGTGTATTGATTAACATTTCTGTAAACCGCATTTCGAATGCCCTCGGATCCTTGCCTATTAGCACGGGCTTTAGATCTCTTATAACTCCATCTATCCCATTAGGTAATTTTCCGTCACTACATTCTCCCCACCCATAAATTCCTTCATCCGTTTCAACCTTCACAAACATCCAAGGTCTCCAACCGGCATCTACGATAAATGTTTTTATGTCAGTTATCTTCAATTTGTCCCCCTATCGAAATACACCAAAAAAATAATGACGCATTTTAAAGCCACTCGGACCATAACCCATGTGCATCGCTGTATCCCATTAAAATTTGGTATGTTTTTCCGGACTTTGCTACGGTGAGTCGAATCTCGGCTGGTATGCTTAAACCACCAACGGAAATTCTATATATATCCCTTTGCTTACTACCAGCAAGAATAATTCGATCTAACTCAGCACGATCATCTATCGAAAATTGATTCATTACATGGGTATCAAATAAGAAAACATTAGACTGGGGCGGAATATCATTTAACAACATAGGAAGTAATGAGATGGCATTACCTTTCTTGAGTTCGTATAAATTACTATTTAGTGCATAATCCACCGCACTCAGTAAAACTTTTTCTTCCTCAATACGTTCTGGCCACACAAGAGAACGCAACCACAACAGGTCTTTTGGGTCTGATAAATTTATTGGATTTAAATCTATCCCAGTTCTGCTAGCCACTTGATATGTATGGGATCTTCCAGCCAGTGGACTTTCTCCTTTAAAGGTGCTTTTAATATGTACCGGAGACAAAGGATTACCATGGGTCTCATCAGAGTAATCGTAGTAATAATGATCCCAAAGTAAATTTAAACCTGCGCTAGCCCCAATTTCCACAACATGAAAATTCACAATATTGAATCTTTCGCACATTTTTGAAAAAGCGGGCATTAGGTACGAACATCTAGCAGGAACATTGGTTTGAACAAGTTTTTCGCTCATGGTTTGTCTGATCAAACCCACATTGTCTAGGCAAAAAGAGTGCAATTGTCTATAGGCATACTCATAATCAACAGGCTGACCATTTTGAATTTTTTTATATATATCTCCGAGCGAATGTGTTAATCCACTAAGCAGATGAAATCTTATGGCACCAAAAAAAAGATTCGGCACAGGTTGGCCCTTCTCTACTACAGAACAAATCGATTTAAGCTCTCCATCTGCAGCAACACGCTCTGAAAAATACTGGTACATCGGTGCAAACAAGATTTCGCACTCATCGGCAAAATCTACAAATTTATCACGTAATAAATCTGTGTTTGATGGCATATATTCTAAGAAAAGATCTCTTTTCGCGCCGTAGCTATTTTTCCCAAAACCTCTTCCTCTAGAGGGCCTTTCTCTACGGCATTAACCGCATGTTCTAAATGATTTAAATTAGACAGCCCTATTAAAGCGGTGTGTACTTTCTCATTAGTTACTGCAAACCGAATAGCTGCTTCGGACAAGCTCTCGACATATCCTTCATCAACCAGAAAAGAGTAGTTAAGAGATTGGGATACATCATCTTTCATTGACTTCCCGGTCGATATAGGAGCCACCTCCTGCGCGGAAATAGGATGTCGTTCAGATGAACCGGTAAGTGCGCCTCCAGCGAGTATACGAATTGCTACAGTTCCAATTCCGGTCAAGTTACACTTATCAATCACCGAATCATAGTCTTGGTAGGGAAATTGCGGGCTTACAGGCTCTCCAGCCGAAGGATTCAGTAGATTGTAGCAAGTATGTATGCCAGCTGGGCTGAACTGTTTGATAGTGTCTGTTACAGAAGCCGTAGATCCTAACCCATTAAAACCCCAGTATCTAATTTTGCCTTCAAAAACAGCCTTCTCAAAAGCGATCACAACATCTTCCATGTCTGATTGATTAAGATCCTCGCTATTCTCTAATGAGTCATCTGTAATCCGATTGTGGGTATAAACAATATCCACGGATTCGGCACCAAGCCTCTTAAGACTATTGTTTATTTGTTCTGACACCTCATTTTGTATAGAACCCGAGTGTTCTTTGTTTAACTTAACTTTGGTTCCTATAATTACATTAGGACTACCTAATTCACGTAAAAGCGCGCCCAAATGAATTTCAGAAAGACCGTCACCATAAGCTCGAGCCGTGTCGAAATAATTCATCCCCGCATCTAGAGCAAATTCAACAGTTTTTAACATTTCTTTATGTTCTCCACGAACCATCAACCCGCCAACAGCACCACACCCAAATCCCAAAACAGAAATATCAAGGTCAGTTTTTCCAAATTTCCTATATTCCAATTTCTACTCTCCATACGGTACATCTAACAAGCCTAAAAATGATTTATCCCAGTATAAAATTCTTATAAAACATTCTTGTAACAATTTCTATGCTGACAGAAGATAAGAATATATCTTCTCAGCGAAAAGTTTCTCAACAGTGAAACCAAAAGTAAACCTGCCCAATTAATAGAAGTAAGTTAATCACACTAACTAGTTGGAAGGTATCAATATGAAAGAATCCGACTTACTTGAAAACAAAAGATATAACGGATTAGATGCTTTGCGCGCAATGGCAATGTTTTTAGGAATTTTGCTTCACGGCTCGCTGACTTATTTTTCACAACTTTTCAGTATGGAATTATTCTGGCCAGCAGACAATGATCAATCTCTCAATTTGGCATTATTGTTCGATTTTATACACACTTGGAGAATGCCTACTTTTTTTCTCCTGGCAGGATTCTTTGCTCATCTAGTAATTGAGCGCAAACATTTTTTTTATTTTTTCCGTGACAGATTAAAAAGAATACTTCTTCCGCTCCTGATTTTTGGTCCGATTATGGCACTTGTGTTACCGGCCATCTGGCTATATGGCTGGAAAGGGTATTTTTCGTTCGGATTAGTTCAAGAGGTTGTTCAAAACACAAATGACTTAGGTTCTAGCGGAGAACTTATAGGACACCTATGGTTTCTCTATTACCTATTAATTATGTACTTTAATCTAGGTATTATTTGTTTTTTCGGTAAATCAAAATATTCACTTATCCTGTTGCTCTTTACATGGATAGGATTCTTATTATTGTTGGCTTACGTATATGGCTTCGGGCCATTCACCGGAATTAGCACCCTGTCTGCAATGGGACTGGTTATTCTTGGCTTTCTTATAGCAAGTTTCATAACTATTACCATCACCTTAACCAATCTTTTAAAATTTCTATTCCTATCCAGAATAGGTGTCATATTTACAAAAACAATCTATTCAAGAATTCCTATCTTGTTTGTAATGGCAGCTTGTTTGTTGCTTATATTTAGAGGAGATAACGAATCAAAACCTATTTGGCCAATAAACGTGCCCGACTTTTTATATTCATTCCTTTTCTTTCTTTATGGGTACGGACTCTGGTCAAATAGAGATTTAATTAATCGCCTAAAAGGGTCCTCTCATTTAGTACTTTCATGCCTGAGTGCCTTCTTTTTTTACGTTTCTCACTTAGTTTGTGTGAGCGTTATCGATTCACTCAACTCAAGAAACGATCTCAACACAATTCCAATTTTTGAATTTCTAGATTTGTTTTGTTACGGATCTTCAGCAGTACTAATTACACTTTCATTAATTGGCGTCTTTGAAGCCTCGATGAATAGCTCAAAGAAATGGGTGCGATGGCTTTCCGATTCCTCATACTGGATCTATATTATCCACCTGCCACTAGTATCGCTGACAACCTTTTATTTAGGTCACATGGATAGAAATCAGTGGTTGAAGAAATTGACCGGAATTGAATGGAATGCAGAATCAAAATTCTTGATATCTTGCATCTTCACCATGGTGGTGTGTCTGGTGACTTACAGATATCTGGTTAGATACACGCCAATCGGGCTATTACTAAACGGAAGAAAATCTAGAAGTCCATAACACGGTCACTGGATTTTTGTTGAAACAGCTATATTTTGTATGACCTCCAACGGGTCTTTATACGGAGATGAGTCCACAATAAATACAACTCTATTTGCACCTGCTTCAAAATAATTTCGGGCCTGCATCTCTATTTCATCTTCGTTTCCCGGATCAACGAAAACCGTTATCTCTATTTCTGAAGGATCTCTCCCTATCTTCTGGCATTCTAGTGTCAAATTTTTCCGCCCATCAGATATAGCCTCTGTAGAAACTTTAAACGGAGCCCACCCATCTCCCCACAAGGCTGTTCTCTGAAAGACTCTCGGCCCACGGCTACCCAAAATAATAGGAGGATGGGGCGAAGAGACAGGTTTTGGATCAAATCTTAAAGGTGGAAAACTATAGTAATTCCCTTGGTATTCTGGTTGGTCCTCCGTCCACATTTTCTTCATGACTTCAATAGACTCCGTAGTTTGTGTCCATCGACGAGGAAAATCTCCACCCAACGCCTTAGTTTCCTCGGGTTGCCAACCAGCACCAATACCAAATAAGAATCTCCCCTTCGAGTATAAATCCAGGGTTGAAATCCTTTTTGCGAGATCTATTGGATGATGCTCAGGAACCAAACAAACCCCTGTTCCTAACATCATTTTTTCTGTCACTGCCGCCACGATACTCAATCCAATCAAAGGATCCACCATCTTTAGATACGATTCAGGTATTGGAGCACCCACAACACCACCAGGGCCAACAGAAGGATTCACAGGTATGACGACATGTTCAGGTAGCCAAATAGATTCGAACCCCATTCCCTCTGCAGTTGAAGAGAAGTTAGCTAAATCTACGGAATTAGAATTAAATGCAGAATGCAATCCTATCTTCATATTTTCCTCCGAAACATGCTCTAAAAACGATCCCACAATGTAAATTACTACAAAAGCGGGTCATTGATCGGTCCCCTAAATCCCTGTGAAAACTAAAATGAACTGTATAATTGTAGTGCCGGGTCGTCTAATCTACTCTATTTACCCATTTGGGTCTCCAGAATTTCACTATTCGGTACACTGAATATCAATTTCAATATACTGAATTCAATCCATAGTAATTCTTGGAGGACACGTTCTGAAATTCGAACAACTAAACCTATCAAAGACGATTCTATATGGAATCCAAAAAACGGGGTATGCGGAAACTACTCCTATTCAAGAGAAATCGATTCCACTCG
Source organism: uncultured Dehalococcoidia bacterium (assembly GCA_964343265.1). GTDB lineage: Bacteria > Chloroflexota > Dehalococcoidia > Lucifugimonadales > UBA826 > CAYFIW01. The sequence goes on from CAYFIW010000001.1 coordinate 38,009, forward strand.
CACTAGAAGGGAACGACATATTAGGGCTTGCACAAACCGGAACCGGAAAAACAGCTGCGTTTGCATTACCCATCCTTGAAAAACTGTTATCAAGCCATGTTGGGCAAAAAAAACAACATCCCAGATCTTTGATTATCGCACCTACCAGAGAACTAGCAGATCAAATAAATCAGTCGATACAACAACTGGGAACAAAAACAAACCTCAAAAGTACAACTATCTATGGGGGCGTAAACAAAAATCCTCAAAATGAAGTTTTATCTAAAGGGGTAGATATTGTAATTGCCTGTCCCGGAAGGTTATTGGACCACATAAGAGAGAAGACCATAACCCTTTCAAAAATAGAAATGTTGGTGATCGATGAAGCAGATACCATGTTTGACATGGGATTCCTCCCAGACATACGCAGTATACTTTCCCATCTTCCAGTAGAAAGGCAAACAATGTTTTTTGCGGCAACCATGCCTCCACCAATAAAAACACTGGCATCTGAAATTCTGGATTCTCCTAAATCTGTCCAGATAGGAATCATAGCTCCAGCAAAAACCGTCAAACATGCTCTCTATCCAACCACTGACAAAATGAAAAAACGTATGATCATGCATTTGTTGAAACAGACCGCAACAGGGCAAGTCATGATTTTTACGAGAACAAAACGAAGAGCTAGATTTCTTGCCAGCGACCTTGAAAATGACGGATTTAAAGTGGCTCCACTGCAAGGAAATATGTCTCAAAATAAGAGACAGCAAGCGATATCGGGTTTTAGGAAAGGCAAGTATGACATCCTTGTAGCTACTGACATTGCCTCCAGGGGGATAGATGTCTCTGATGTAACTCACGTCATTAACTACGACATGCCAAATACTGTCGATACCTATATTCACAGGATAGGAAGAACCGGGAGGGCAGAAAATATTGGAGAAGCTTTCACTTTTTCAACTAGAGAAGACGAGCCACTAATAAGGAAAGTTGAAAAGATACTTGGTTCAGAAATTGAACGAAGAACTATAGAAGATTTTGACTACGGGGGATTTACTCCAAAACAAGATCATCACAACCCATCAAGGGGTCAAAGACAGGAAAGACAACACAGAAACGGATCTAACCCAAATTCAAATCGGAACAATAAATCCGGAAGATCGTGGGGCAAATCTAAATATAGAGGAACCAGAAACAAAAGATCCTACAGAGACCGAACTGAAAACAAAAGATAGTTGCTGTAATATTCTCCAAATCTAAGTTTCGCCTAGAACAATTTTATGGAGAAGTTAAAGGTATATGAAGTTCGGCTTGTTTTGGCAAGTTCCAGGCCATGAAAAATCTGACGTGCAGGAACGTCACTGGGAAACAGTTGAGGAGATAATACTTGGCGAAAAACTCGGTTTCTACGAAGCCTGGTTAGCAGAATCTCCGTTCTACCCGACCAGACCGATGTCACAGCCTTTATTTGTCATATCCGCAGCCGCACAATACACTTCTAAAATTAGGTTCGGAACTCTGGCAACACAGGTCCCAATGCATCACCCCATTGAATACGCTACTTCAGCAGCGACATGTGACATCATGACGAAGGGCAGATTAGATTTATGCCTAGGTGGAAGGTATGGCGGAGGATCGAGTCACGTCATGGGAGTATCTGATCAAATAAGTTCTGATCAAAGCAGAAGAATGGTCAGAGAATTCACAAACATACTCCGTAGAGCCTGGAAAACTGACAGGTTAGACTTTAACGGTGAGTTTTGGAAATTCCAAGATGTGCCTGTACTACCAAAACCAGCTCAAAGTGAGGGACCATCATTGTTAATGGCTGCAAATAGCGACGGAAGTTTCGCATTCGCGGCGCAACAAAATATGGGAGTGATAGGCACGACGCTGAGTCAACCATTAGCAAATATAGAAAAACACTCTAATACTTTTTCCAATATATATTCCAACAACAATTCTTTAGATCCTCAACCATTTCATCTGGCAATTTCTTTTTTCGTTGCTGAAACAAAAGAAAAAGCACATCAAATAATGTCCAGAAATTGGCTTAAATCCGATGTTATATCCGATGGACCACCTGTGCACACCACCGCTATTGGCGGAGGAAGACATGATTTTTCTTCCGGAGAAGGGGGATGGGGAACTTGGGATTTCGAATCAGCCACTAAACATTGTATTTACGACAGTCCAGAAGGATGTGTGGAACGATTAAGAGAAATTCAAAAACGAGTACCCGTCTTGGATCAATGCATTCTCGAATTTAATAGACGCGGCAGGCTTACTACTCGAGAAGTCCAAGACTCAATGAAATTATTCGCAGACAGAGTATTGCCCGTTTTCAACTAACCTTTCTAGGGAGACAAAAAAATTGGAACAAGTTCTCAGCGGTTTGAGAATAGTTGAATTTGGAAATGACGTAGCTGCCGCTAACGTTGGAAGGTTACTGTCGGCCTATGGTGCAGAAGTTATACTCGTTGAACCACCGGAAGGAAATATCCTCCGACATCTTCCTCCCTATGCAACCAAAACCTCAACCTCAGAACCTGACCTTGAGAAAAGCATCCTTTTTGCATACATGAGTACAGGGAAAAAATCCGTTCTCCTAGATTTAAATCAACCTCAGAACATACAAATATTAAGAGACCTTGTTCTCAGCTCAGACGGCGTAGTTGATAGTTACCAACCAGGATATCTGACCAAATTAGGCATTGATCTAGAAGAACTTTCGAACATAAAACCATCACTATGCGTCACAAGGATATCTCCTTACGGACAGACTGGGCCTAAATCCTCATGGAAAACCAGCGCACTGACAAGTTTTGCATCTGGTGGACAGATGTACTTAACAGGTGACCCAGACCGAGAACCACTCATGACGGCAGGACATCAGGCACACATACAAGGAAGTCTTCATGCACTCGGTGGTACATTAACCGCTTTATTTGCAGCAGAAAAAACCGGTAAAGGAGATGTTCTTGACATCTCTCTACAAGAAGTTCAGCTTGCTACCCTTGAGGGAGCAGGACCAGCCGCCCTTTGGTATGGATCTGAACAACCGAGGGGAGGCAACAATCCAAGGGCTTTATGGGGCGTCCATCCTTGCAAAGACGGATGGATTGGCGTTGCATCCATGCCTCGCCAAACCCACTCTGTTTTGGACACCATAAACGCCTCAGCATTAAAAGATGACCCTCTTTTCAAAGACAATGCCTGGAGCCAAGAAGCTGACGATTTATTAAGACATTTAGTGCCGTTGTTTACTTTAGAGCATGACGCTGAGGAGATTTTTAAAGTCGCAAATTCTTACCGAGCCCCGTTTGCCATGATTCCTGAACCTAGTGACCTTTTGAAATGGCGCCACTATCAAGAAATAGATTTCTGGCAGAAAGTTACTCATCCAGTACTGGGTGAGCATCCCGTTCCATCCGGACCAATATGGTTTAGCCCTGATGAAGGAGGGGAAAAACCACTTCCAGATAAAGGAATGTTTAGACCCGCTCCGACCCTAGGACAACACACAAAGGAAGTACTTGAAGCTTTAAATAGCCGATCTAAAACCTCTAAAACTATCAATAACACCACAGAATCAACAAAATGCGAAGACCCATATGGTCCTCCTTTAAAGGGCCTTCGTGTTATTGATATGACTCAAGTTTGGTCAGGCCCCTACGCCGCCCGCTTCCTGGCAGATATGGGCGCGGATGTTATAAAAGTAGAAGGACCTACTTTTCCGGACCCAATCAGAACCGCCACAAGACAACATCGCGCCGGGGAACCAGACATAAATGTATCCGCATACTTTAGTGAATATAACCGGGGTAAGAGAGGATTTGCTGTCGACATAAAACAAAAAAGTGGTCTAGAAGCGCTAAGAAAGCTAATCGCAACCGCAGATGTGTTCCTTGAAAATTGGTCTTCCGGTGTAGCTGATCGAAACTCTTTAGGTTATGAAGACATAAGATCAATCAATCCCAAAATCATATATGTCACTATGCCAGGTTTCGGTCACCAGGGTTCAGATTCATCCATGGTAGGATTTGGGCCGACTATAGAGCAAATGGGAGGGCTTGTCGCACTTCAAGGATATAAGGGAGGAGAGCCACACAAAACAGGGATCTCTTATGGCGATCCAATCGCAGGGGCCACCTGTGCTGCTGCTATCGCCGCCGCCCTGTTAAGAAGAGAGAAAACAGGCTACGGGTGTTATTGTGTCTTGCCTCAAAGGGATGGAGTCACTGGTCTTGTTGGGGAATTCTTTATAGCAGAATCATTGGGCTTTCCGATGGAATTAAGGCTAGGCAACAGTTCCAATTTTTCTACTCCTCATAATATATACCCATGCAAGCCAGATGATAAACCGAGAATAGTTCTTGGACCTGACGGAAATCCTGTAGGCGAATTGTTTGATAGATGGATCGCTATTGATTGTCAAAGTGACAAAGAGTGGGATGCACTAAAGAAAACCATAAATGATCCCAGACTCAATAACCAAGAATATTCGACTCTGCAGGGCAGACTCAAATATACGGAACAGATAGATAAAGTAATATCAGAATGGACCTGCGAGAAAGATCCTCACGAATTGGAGAACTTACTTCAGTCAAAACAAATCACAGCGTCATCAGTGGCGACAGCTGCTTCACTTCTAAATGATAATCATATCAAGGAAAGAAACGTTTTTATCTCTGTGATTCACTCTATTGTAGGTACTCACAGTACAGCTAGGCCGACCTGGAGATTCTCTAAGCGTACTAGTCTTCCATCTAAATCTAGCCCATTGTTTGGGGAACATAATGAAGAAATACTAAAAGACCTAGGATACGACGAGGAGATTATATCTTCTATGAAACAAAGTGGCGCGATATCTAAAACACTCCTAGGAAACAGGTAGCCTACTCAAACATGGCAATGGCCACAGTTATGTTGTCATGTCCACCATTGTCATTTGCTTCTCCAATTAGCCGATCAATCATCTCTTCAATCGATCCCTCTCTCAAAATATCACAAATTGTTGAATCCTCTACCAAGCCGTGAAGCCCATCCGAACATATCAGTAATCTATCACCAGAATGTGTTTCTAATTTTAGGAAGTCTGACTCCACATCATCGTCAATGCCAAGAGCCTTAGTTATAACATTGCGGTTCGGGTGAACTCGTGCTTGCTCATTAGTTATATGACCATCTTTCACCAACTGAGCTACCCAGCTATGGTCATCAGTTAATTGCTTCAGGTCTCCATCTCTCATCAAGTAGGCCCTGCTATCACCAACATGGCCTATGTGACACTCACCAGCAATAAAGATGGCAACTGTACACGTTGTTCCCATTGACCCTTCAGGGCTAGCCTTTCCTCTTTTGACAATTTTCTCGTTAGCCATCGAGAATGTATCCTTCAGCAAATCCTTAATATGCCGATGCCCGATATCAGTACTAGAAAACACTTCCTCGAAAGTTTCAGCCGCTATTCTACTGGCAACATCTCCTGCAGTATGCCCACCCATCCCGTCAGCAACTCCCAAAACCGCATCTATTTCTCCAATAGATTTTGATTTTGCAAGCTGAATGAAATTATCCTCGTTTCTGGATCTTTTTTGTCCCACATCAGTTTTAGCCAATATTTCCATGTCCAAATTCTGGCTAATGTAATCCAAAACTATCTCCTCTCATTAACTTGCACTCAGTTTTTATAAAAAGTGAGAATAAAATATTCCCACAAAATTGACTAAGAGCTTACCTGATGTTGTTTTATCAGATCATCTATGCCCCTAACATTTGAATTTAGTAGTCCACAACCTATTGAGAACATCGACACAAGTACTCCCCCCACCGCCACAGTCGTGGCTACACCTACGCTACCGTTTTCAAAAAATCCTGCTAGTCCTCCTGCATACATTGCACCCAAAGGCATAATACTAAACGTCATCCCATGAAATCCCATCACTCTTCCCCTCATACGATCAGGAACCAGCAGTTGAATTGTGCTCATTATAGATATCAAGTAGGCTGAATTACTTAAACCCATGATCAACATAAAGATCATAGCAAGATAATAATGCTCATATTTTAATGAAGTTAGGGAGAAAACTGTAAGAGTCAGCCCAAATAACACAGATCCCGCAATGAGCAACAACCGCGTCCTTCCAGCCGTACCTATTCGACCCAATAAAAGACTCATAGCCAAGGCACCCATTCCACTAATGCCAACTAATACACCTTGGCCGTCCGCACCTACTCGTAAAATATCAGTTGCAAAAACTGGCATCATAGGGATGTATGCCATTCCAAAAAAGCTGTTAAAAAACGTCATTAAAATCAATATTAAAAAAATGTTATTTGCCGTCAAAAATTTAACAACGACAAATAACCCACGATCCTCGGTCAAAAGATCTTTGGGATCCGTAAATCTATTGTCAGAGTTCGTAGATTTCCTTACCTGCAATGTCATCACGACAAATACCATGACGAAAAACCCAGCAGATGAGATTAAAAAAGATACTCCCTCTCCCACCCAAGTAATTATGAACCCCGCGAAAGCCGGAGCAATTATTCGATTACTCATCCATATGGTTGAGTTGAGTGCAACTGCGTTACTCATCGCTGAACGCTCAATTAGGCTAGGATAAAGAGCCTGTCTCGCTGGCTGGTCAAAAGCATTGACCCCACCAGCAAGAAAAGCAATAACTATGACATGTGATGAACTCACAATATCTGTAAAAGTCAGAGTTCCTAAAATCAGTATCAGAAACCCATTTGTGGATTGTGTGATCGCGATGAGGCGTTTTCGATCTATCCTGTCAGCCAAAACACCACCAAAAAGATTTAAGGCGATCGCGGGTCCCGCATTAGCAAGGCCGACATATCCTAGAAAAATAGGGTCTTCTGTAAGTCGATGTATCAACCAAAATTGAGTAAACGTCAACATTTGAAAACCTGTCACAGACGCCAAAGTTCCAAACCAATAGGACCTAAATGAATCGAATCCCATAGCCGGACCTAACAATCGCACAAGAAATGATGACATCATGAGAAAATACTTTAACTCATAGCATTTGTATAAACTAACTTGTGCACTAATCCTATTAGTGATGCTACGATTCTTCTAACTCCGCACGCATAGGCGGGTTTTAAGGGAGTTGACAATTGACATGTTCTGACGAAAGTCATATCTACGAAGCAACAGATGATGACACTCCAGCTTTTGTTGGAATTGATACTTTTTTGCAAGGTCCATTTGTTAAAACGCCAAGCCAACTACGTGAATATAAAGCCGACGTTGCTATAATTGGCGCGCCATTTGACCTAGGTGTCGTACACAAACCAGGCGCGAGATTTGGCCCTCGTGCCATCAGACAGGCAGGATATTTTGGGGCTCCAAATGATGATATATATCATATAGGCTTAGGTATATACCCAACGGACGAACTGAAAGTCGTTGATTATGGCGACGCCAATTGTCCTCCCAATTCTATTGAATTGAGCCACCGAGCCATAGAAGAGAAGGTTCGACAAATTCTCGATACAGATACAATTCCCGTAGTTATCGGGGGCGATCACTCCATCACCTTGCCTTCAGCGACAGCCGTTGCGAATCATTTTGGATTTGGAAATGTTGGCATGGTTCACTTTGATGCTCATGCTGATACAGCCCCTTCATCTTACGGAGGTGTGCTAGAGTCACATAGCACTCCGATGCGTAGGTTGATTGAATCCGGAGCAATACCAGGCAAAAATTTTATCCAAGTCGGTCTTAGAGGATATTGGCCACCCCACACTTTATTTGATTGGATGAGAGAGCAAAAAATGAGATGGCATCCAATGTCTGAAATCGAGACAGATGGATTTGACTCTGTGATAGATAAAGCAATAAATGAAGCACTTGATGGACCGGACAAAATATATTTATCGGTGGACATTGACGTACTAGATCCCGCATTCGCTCCCGGTACTGGAACCCCGGAGCCAGGCGGGTTAAGTTCATCACAATTATTACGTGCTATAAGAACGATATCCAAATCGGTTGAAATCGTTGCAGTAGATATTGTTGAAGTTGCACCACATTATGAAGGACCCGCGAGTATCACAGCAGAGGCAGCACACCGTATGATGCTGGAAGCAATTAGTGGTATTGCAGTTTATAGGAAGAATAATCGTACCTAGCCAAGATAGATATCCCCCGATCTGCCTCCCTTCTTACTAAGAAGTTTCGTACTCATCTCCATACCCTTGTCAACAGCCTTACACATATCGTAGATGGTTAAAGCGGCTATAGAAACCGCAGCTAATGCCTCCATTTCCACTCCAGTTTTACTCTGGGTTCTAGCCACGCTTTTAATTTCTATGGCCGAATCATTTTCATTTATTTCAAAACTTATATCTACGTGTGTTAGAGGTAATGGATGACAAAGAGGTATGAGGTTGGATGTTTGCTTTGCGCCCATAATGCCTGCGATTTTGGCAATCGCCAGCACATCACCTTTCTCAAAAGAATTCTCTTGAACTAATTGTAAAGTGCTTGGTAGCATTTTGACCGTGCCAACCGCCTCCGCAACCCTCTCCGTATCCGGTTTTGCTCCCACATTTACCATACTTACTTTGCCGGCAGCATCAACGTGAGTAAGCTTTTCTTGGAGGTCTACCTTTAAACCACTCATTCTTCCCTCATCTCTATTTTTTTTTGAATCTATGTTTCCCGTCGCCTCTCCATGAGCCAACCTATCCGCCTCCTCATTCAATGGATCTCCAGCATGACCCTTAACCCATTCCCAATTTACTTTTCTTATCTGAACTTCTTTATCTAAAAGGTCCCACAAATCATTATTTTTTTTTCGCTTCCAGTTTTTTGTCATCGTATTAATTACATAGGAAGAATCGGAAAAAACCGTTACTTGTGACTTCGATGGAATACTCTGTAGAGCCTCTACTACTGCCTTTATTTCCATTCTATTGTTTGTCGTATCAGGATCGTTACCATGAATAACTCGACGAGGTCCATCACCTATAATCACGGCTCCCCAACCACCTGGACCAGGATTACCTAGACAGGCTCCATCTGTGTATATAGTGATCACTCTAACTATCCACCAATGTGATACATTTCTACTTTTTGTCTGGTATCTGTCATTTCAGTTCTCTTTTCCGAATATTTATCTTCCCGTACTCTCCAAATGTTTTGTATAAGTTCCAATAATTCAGCCTTGCCAGCACCATTTCTTAAAGGCGTCCTGAGATCAGTACCTTTTTCTGCAAACAGGCAAGTTACTGCCTGGCCCTCCGGAGAGAGACGCATTCTAGTACAGTCTCCACAAAATGGTTGAGTGACTGACGAAATTACACCAAATTCACCTTTCCCATCTTTGTATTTAAAACGTTTCGCTACTTCACCTCCGTAGGAAGACTCGATTGGTTCAACTGGAAATACATTACCGATAAGTTCAACTATAGCTTGAGCTGGCACCACCTCTTCAAGCTTCCAGTTATTCAGGTTACCTACATCCATATACTCAATAAATCTGGGAATGTAACCACCTTCACGACACCATCGAGCCAAATCAATCACAGATTTGTCATTAACGCCTTTTTGTACTACGGCGTTTATTTTGATAGGAACTAATCCTGCATCTTTAGCAGCACTAATTCCATCTATAACTTTTGCTGTACTAAAACCCCTACCGTTCATTTTCTGAAAAACGTCATCATCTAGAGAATCCATACTAACGGTAATTCTATTTAATCCAGCATCTTTCAAGGTCTGAGCCATTCCAGCTAGAAGGTATGCGTTTGTTGTCATTGCGATATCATCGATTCCATCTATACTCGCCAGCATCGCTATGAGTTGATGGACATCCTGTCTAACCAAGGGTTCTCCTCCAGTCAACCGGATTTTTCTTACGCCAAGTTCCACACAAGCTTCCACCACATTGGTTATCTCCTCAAAGGTAAGTAGGTCATTTCTTGGGAGAAACTGATACCTTTCGCCATATATTTCTGCAGGCATACAGTAAGGACACCTGAAATTACATCTGTCAGTAACAGAAACTCGTAAATCCCTCAAGGGTCTTTTGTATTGATCGATTATTTGTCTGCTTTTCATTTATTTATATGTTCTTCTGTGTAGACGCTTGCAAAATTAGGTATTCTCTAGCTTTTCTGACTGCAGAGCCTCTATGGGAAACCTCATGTTTTTCATAGGAAGGTATTTCCGCTAGAGTCTTTCCTTTCGGTGGGTAAAAAAACAGGGGATCATACCCAAACCCATTATTTCCTCTTTGTTCCCGGGTAATGTATCCCTCCACTTTACCATCAAATGTTATTGTCTCCTGACATGGTTGGTAGATTGCTACAACGCACCTAAATCTAGCCGTCAATAGTTCTTCCTCTACACCTGTTACATTTTTTAAAAGCAAATTATTCCGATCTTGGTCATCTAAACCATCTCCACCATACCTTGCCGAAAAGACACCTGGCTGACCTCCCAATGCGTCTACTTCTATTCCTGAATCGTCCGCGATCGTCATCATAGACGCCAAAGAGCCGTATTCTTCAGCTTTGAGAATCGCATTTTCTTCAAATGAAGATCCCGTTTCGTCAACTTCATGATCGATATTTAAATCAACGAGGGACACTAGATCGTAGGGAAGATCCTTTAGCATTTCAGCCAATTCTTTAATTTTTCCTTCATTTCTCGTCGCCACAAGCAATTTCATTACGTCAGCCTTTATTGTGAAGTCATCACCATTACCCAGAATTATACCGTTACAACTCTCCCTGATTTTAAGGTTTGATACTGTAAACATAGACAAAACCTTAAATTTATGACCTCTTGTATAATCACGATGAATTAATGAAATATATGAGCGGTCTATAAATAATTAGATATATATGCGGAGGATCAATATGCACCTTCTTGAAGTTTCAAACCCAGTTGCTCAGCAACGAGGCATGATGAATGTACTAAAAACTAATCCTCGTCCAAGTACCTTGAATGACTTAACAATAGGCTTAGTATGGAGTGGAACCCATGGTGGGGACTTAGCTCTCAATAGGGCGGGAGAGATAATTCAGGAAAGATTTTCTAACGTTAAAATCAATTTTTATACTGGGGGTAATTATCCTACTCCTCCAGCCATAGTGAAACAGGCTGGAGAGGAATGCGACGTTGTAATCGGAGCTACAGCGGATTGAGGGACCTGCGCGTCGTGGATGTGCCACGACATGATAGAAATTGAGAAAATGGGAAAACCTGCGGTTCCAATTGTATCTGGGCGTTTTAAAGACGATGCAATTGCAAGTAGCAAAACCTTCGGGATGCCAGATCTTCAATTTGTTATTGTTCCTCGTATTTATCGCAATCTAGCGGATGACCTGTGTGTCGCCCAAACTGAAGAAGCCATAGACGATCTTATAGATTGCCTGACATCGGAGGGAGCCTCATCGGCAACAGAGAAAGAAGAAGAATCCAAAATACGATTTGAAGGAGAGGATAGATACGACGCTGTTTTGAAGATGAACGCGGAGTTCAATAGAAGAGAGTGGTCGGATGCCCTTCCTTTATATCCCGCAACAGATGAAGCAGTGGCTGACTTAATTTCTGGAACAGGTTTAAAATCGGACGATGTTGTTTGTGATATGCCTCCAGGTTTTGGTGTCGCAACCGTTGAAAAAATAGCCATAAACTCCGCTCTCGCCGGGGCGAAGCCCGAACACATGCCAATTATAATCGCAGGCGTGAAATGCTTATCAGAAATGGGCTCCCACGGGGGCAAATCTTTACTTATGTCTACTAGCCCGCACGCCCCTATTCTCGTTGTTAACGGCCCAATCGCCAAAGAGGTTGGCTTGAACCCACGGTCAGCTCTTGGACCAGGAAAAGAAAACGAGATAAACATAACCATAGGTAGAGCCTTTTATTTATGTCTCAGGAATATAGGCATGTGGTATCCGAACAAAATGGATATGGACACCATAGGAACAACAAGAAAATTTATTCAATGCGTGGCTGAAAATGAAGATATGAGCCCCTGGCCGAGCTATTCTCAGGATCGTGGTTTTGACGAAAAAGAGAGTGCTATTTCTATTTTTGTTACGGATGGAGAACTTGATGTTCAAGACCAAGGTAATACATCAGCAGAAGGATTGCTAAAGACGCTGGCATACGGCATAACCTTTGGAAATACTACCTTGGGCGGTAGTCACGCACAGGGTCATGAGAGACTTATATTCATGCCCCCGGACGTAGCAGGACCGGTAGGCAAGGAGGGCTTCACAAAGCAAGATGCCAAAGAGTTTATACACAAGCATGCCAACCACAGTCTCGGAAAGATGATTCAGTATATGCCGCTTAATGATGCGAGAGTTGATGAACAATGGCACTATCTCAAAGACAAGACGGAAAAGGAAAGGTTGGCAATTGAAGTACCCTTGCTTCATAGTGCAGACAATATCGATCTAGTAGTAGTCGGAGCAGATAGAGCCAAAACACTGGTATTTCCATCTGGTCCCACAGCTGCTACCGTCGGAATAGACCAATATCGCAAATAATTGATCAGTTACAGATGGGTCCATCATGGAGCAGAAAAATGGGACCCATCTATAACTCGGCAAGATTTACTGATTACTAGAAAGGCATATTTACATTGGGTGTCCTAGATCAATTTAAGGTAGTCGAACTTAGTAACTATCCTGCGGGTAATATTTTGGGCATGCTGTTGGCAGACCAAGGTGCCGACGTGTTAAAAATTTTCCCTGAAGAGGGAAACCCCCTAGAAGGCACTGCTGAACATGCTGTTTGGAACAGGGGTAAAACTCAAATTAGGACTTCATTTTCCTTAGAAACTATTCTTGAATTTCTTAGTGCCGCTGACGTTTTAATCGAGTGTCTAAACCCACATCAGGCAGATAATATAGGCCTGACATCAGATATCCTGTCTAAAACAAATGCAGGCCTGATTACTGCCTCGTTACCTGCATTCCGAGAAGGCCATAAGTACGAAAATATACCCGCCAGAGAAGAATTAGTAGCCGCATCTTCAGCTATCTATGCTCTCAATCCTTCAGGTGAACTTCCCGTTGAAGGAGAGGGACCCTCTTTTCATAGTCTTTACTACGCCAGTACCTTTGCCGCCATGACTGCTGCTCCCGCAGTCGTAGCAGCTCTTATTCAAAGAGATCTCACAAAAAAAGGTCAAAAAATCACAGTACCAATACATGATGCTATGTTCCAAGGTATGGGAACCGCTCTAGTCCGCCATGCAAAGAGGAAACATGGAAGACAAGAAGGCCATCCAATCATCGAGAGGTTCTATGAATGCTCAGACAATAGATGGGTAAATGTAAATCTATCGATCCCTAGATTTTTGGAGATATTTCTTGATGTTATAGAGCATCCTGAATGGATGAAAGATATTTCTAGCATCGGGCTCTCAAATCCTGACTCTTCGTTAATAGATTCTTGGAAATACAAAATTAATGCAGTTTGGAAACAACGGACAGCTCTGGAGTGGGAATCTTTAATGTCAGATGTGGGCCTACCGGTTACTATGTGTCGAAGTATCGACGAATGGGTTAATGAAGAGCACGCTTTGCAATCTGGTGCGATTATAGAAATCAATGACCCTCATTTTGGGAAAATGAAACAACCCGGGATTTTAGTTAGGACCCTGTCTAATCCAGGCATAGTTTCTGGCTCTGCACCTTACATTGGAAATATCCATGAATAACAGAGATCAGGTTCCAATGACTGAACCACCTCCTTTGAAAGGAATACGAGTTCTAGATCTCTGTATTGTCCTTGCAGGTCCTACTTGTGGAAGAACTTTGGCACAGTATGGCGCAGAAGTTATAAAAATAGACCCAGATCATCGTCTTCCGCAACTTACACCATGGCTTGACGTTGGGCGTGGAAAGAGAAGTATTTCACTTAATTTGAATAAACCAGGTGGTATTGAAGCGTTCCTAAAATTGACAGATTCTGCTGATGTAATCATAGAGGGATTCAGAAAAGGAGTTACAGAACGACTTGGAATCGGATACGAAAGGCTCTCCGAGAGAAATCCATCTCTTATTTACGGCTCAATCAATTGCTTTGGACATGAAGGACCGTGGCAACTGCGACCAGGGTTTGAACAAAATGCTCAGGCCGCCACAGGAGTACAACTGCGAAATTCTGGGATCCCACTCGATCTCAATAGTGAAAATGTTAAACCCCGTCCAGCTACATTTACTTTAAATGATTACGGAACAGGAATATCAGCAGCATTCGCTATTATGTTAGCTATATTAGAACGCAACAAAACAGGTATAGGACAAAAAGTCGAAGCCGCCCTTTCGTATACCTCATCAACAATTACCGGTTCTAGTAACATTGACTACGATGGGTTCAATAGGGAAGAGATAGGTGGACCCGGGGCTAGAGGTAAAGACTATTTCAACAGGCTTTACGAATGTAGTGACGGATGGATCTTTATTTCTGCTTCTACTGAATTAGAACGTGATAATCTGAAGGCCATTCCTTATTTTTGTCAGGCAATACAATTAGGTGAAGTTCATTCAATAGAGAAAATCTTTAAAACAAAGTCTGTTTCAGATTGGCAAATTATTTTGAATAACTCAGGAATTCCTGCTGTTCGTAATAACACAGCTCTAGACCTTCATGCAGATCCTTACAACCAAGAGAATGAACTAGTTATAAAAACAGATTATGAATATTCCTCTTCTGATATTCCAAAAGATCAAACAAATTGGGGAAATACTACCTGGCCTGGCAACCCTGTATCTATGTCAGGAACTAACCTAATCGACGTTGTTGCCCCTTCATTTGGAGCAGACACTCATCAAGTTCTTAAGGAGATAGGCATTTCTGACATAGATATCTCACGTATGGTACAAAATGGAACTATTCCTGCTGACCTACCTATTCCTCTAATCTGAACAAAAAGAGACTTCACAACTTTGAAGCAATTTTCCTGCCTTTTTTTGCATAAATCTCTGCAAAATATGTCGATAAGCCAATATAGTGCTCGGGATTAAGAAGATCTGTGATCTGCTCTAGGGTTAGTCTGCTTGACACCTCGCTTTCCTCCGACAGTGTTTCCCTAAAAGGTCGTCCTTCATTAACAGATTTTTGGGCTGCATCATAAACAACATCATGAGCTTTTTGTCTTCCCATTTCCTTCCCTAGCTCTAACATTATTTTCTCGGACATTATCAATCCCCCCGATAAATCTAGATTGATTCTCATCCTGTCCGGAAACAACGTGAGGCCTGAAAATATCTCATTAAGATTATCTAAAATCTCAGCGGTTAAAAAACACACCCTGTCAATTGCTGAATTTATCATCATACTTGTAGTTTTATCAGCCTCATGTTCAGTTTGCATAGCCTCCAACGCCATAGGCACAAATGTCCTAACTTCTGACGCCCAAGCCACCACATCTTGGCTCAATCGTGGGTTCCGCTTCTGAGGCATCGTAGAAGATCCAACAGCTCCCAGAGGAACCGGCTCCTCAACTTCGCCAAATTCCTGCTTCATCATTGTGTATACCTCACGAGCCATCTTGCTCGAGGTAGCCGCCAGCATTGCTAAAAGAGTGATATATTCTGTGAGATGATCACCAATTGTCCGAGAAGGCATAGGCATTGACGCTAATCCCAATTCTTTTGCCATGAGATTTTGAGTTTCTATTCCCTCTAATCCTACAGATGCCATAGTCCCGGCACCTCCTCCTAGCATTGCTACAAATACACGACCTTCACATTCTTTTAATCGTGATACATGCCTAATTAATTCATCAATCCAAACAGCAACCTTGTATCCAAACGTTGCGGGAACAGCATGTTGCCCGTGTGTCCTTCCTGGCATTGGATAGCTCTTAGATTTTTCCGCCAAGTCACTCAAGGTAAAAAGCAATTCACCTAAACCCTTTAAATAAAAATCATGGCATTTCTTAACTACTAAAAGTTTTCCAGTTTGCGTTATGTTCTGAGTCGTCGCTCCCCAGTGTATGTAGCCACCTGCATCATCTCCGCACACCCTATCTAATTCCCAAATTAAAGGAACAAGCGGATGCCCAGTCTTTTTTAATCCAGCATCAACATTCTCTATGTCTAATAATTCTAATTTCCCTTTTTCTTGAATTTTTTTTGCTGCCCACAAAGGTATTATTTCTTGTTTTGCTTGTGCTTTGGCAAGCGCCACTTCCACATCGAGATAAGCTTGGTAAATCGATTCCCTGGTAAGAAGATTTTTGATTGATTTATTTATTGATGACATATTTATTTTTCTCCAATATTAGCTACAAACATTCAAGTGCATATATTTTGTTGAAAAGTACCAAATACTGTCTATTAAATAAACACTTTTCCACAATTTCTATCGATTTTATTTTTTATCCACAATTTAGACATTCCTACTCACATTTGTTCCACTAAAAACAACAACAATATTTCTAGCTATTCTCCTTCTTTTGCTCATAGTTTCCACAGAATCTACAGTATTATGAGATATTGTTATTATCTTAAAAAATAGATATTTCAAATTGAAGATATGATCGATAAAGTAAAAATAACAATTAAGAGTGGGGATGGCGGGGATGGTGCTGTAAGTGGTAGACATGAAAAATTCGTGCCTAGAGGTGGCCCTGATGGCGGAGACGGAGGAAAAGGAGGAGACATTGTCATTATTGGAGATACTAATGAGAACACTCTACTGGGCTTTAGATATAAAAGAAATTTTGCTGCTGGTCACGGAGGAAATGGCGCAGGAGCTAAAAAACATGGGGCAGATGGTAAAGACGTATTAATACCGGTACCTCTAGGAACTCAACTCGTTGATCAAAACCAAAACATCATTGCGGATGTGGAGAGAAATGGCCAGAAATTTGTAGTAGCTAATGGTGGAAGAGGTGGCTATGGAAATGTTAAATATGCCTCATCAACGAATCAATATCCGGTAATTGCGCAAGCAGGTGAAACAGGGGAAGAGTTTGAAATAAGCCTTGAACTCAAGTTGTTAGCAGATGTAGGTATAGTAGGGAAACCAAACGCAGGCAAGTCGACACTGTTGTCTTTCGTGACGGAAGCTACTCCTAAAATAGCTAACTACCCTTTTACAACCCTAGAACCTAATCTTGGTGTAGTTGATCATAGAGATATGGACTTTGTGATGGTAGATATACCTGGCCTGATTGAGGGAGCAAGTGAAGGAATAGGGCTGGGACATGAATTCCTAAGACATATAGAACGTACAAAAGTATTGGTTCATTTAGTTGATGGATCGGATGAAGACCCAGAGGATTCCTATAACCAGATTATCAGTGAATTAAAATTTTACGATGAGAGTTTATTAGATAGGCCGAGGGTTGTTGCGATAAACAAGATAGATATCAACGACGTTAGAGTTTTGATAGACGACATAGTCGATGTTATTAAAGATAATGATGTTAACTGTCATATTATCTCTTCGGCGACAGGTGAAGGAGTTGAATCTCTAATGGACGAAGTAGTTCGACTTTTGGAAGCACCAGAGGTTGAGATTAACAGAGGTTTTAGACCTTTGTTTAACAAACCAAAAATAGATTTGGAATCTACAAACTTTGTTGCTGATTCAACGACAAATTTTGATGAAGATTTGCCTGTTATTAGGCCTGAACCTCGTAGGAGAGGAGTCCGTGTTCACGTCCAAAATGAAGTTTTCATTGTCGATGCCCCAGGTGTTGAAAGAATTGCTCAAAGAATCGATTACGAAGATTGGAAAGCAAGGATGCAATTCTATAAGCACCTACAAAAAACAGGGGTTGTCAGAGCCTTAGAAGAAGCAGGAATACAGGCTGGGGACACTGTTCAAATAGGAGCAGTTGAATGGGAATGGGACTAAATGGCTGTCACTTGATCAAGTAAGTGACATCTAACCGTCCTTACTGGGTTATAATTTCTCTCATGCCGACGTAGCTCAGTGGTAGAGCAGCTGTTTTGTAAACAGCAGGTCATCAGTTCAATCCTGATCGTCGGCTCCACCTAATTTAGTCTAAGATTTTTTCGAACGCCTTTCGGAGACGTTTTCCTGACTCCTCAATATGTTCAAATGAAGCCCTAGTGAAAGCTAGCCTGAAGTGATCGTCATTGGGTTCTTTATCTACGAAGAACACATTACCCTCGGGGAAAATTAGGCCCTCATCCGTCGCGGCTTTTACCAATTCGCTAGCTTTACCCAAGCGGGCTCTAACCCACAGGAAATATCCCCCCTCTGGAGTATCTACCTCGGTGTATGGTTCGCAATGCGTTTTCAGAGACTCAAGCATAGCGAAACATTTTTCTCTATACAGTTTCCTCATGGATTCAACGTGAGTGTCGAGACGACCCGATTTAATAAAATCTTCTAGAACAAAATGAACTAGAGGGCTGTTTCCCATATCAAATCGGACGCGCGTAAGAACATCCGCATAATCTTTTCTCGCTTGGATCCATCCCGCACGCAAGCCAGTAGCAATTATCTTGCTAAAGCTACACATTCTCAATACACCGTGACCATCTGATAGCGCATAGTAGGAAGGAGGAGGTGGGACGTCATAATGAAGTTCAGAATAGGCTGCGTCCTCAGCTACAATAATTTTATGTTCACCGCAGGTTTGTAGAATGGATTGCCTAATCTCTAAATCGGTGACATTCCCCATTGGGTTGTGGTAGTCCGGGATTGTATAAAAAAGCTTTACTCTTTTCCCTTGGGATTTTAGTTGGAGGACCGTTTCTGCGAACAGATCAGGATCTATACCATGTCTATTCATCGGGACTTCAACAACCTCTGCTTGATAACCGAGTATAGCCCTAACGGTACCTGAGTAGCTAGGCGATTCTACAATTACAACATCCCCTGGTTGTACAAAAGCTCGGAGAATGTTCTCTAAACATCCTGAGGATCCGTTGTGCATTATTATGTTGGACTCCGTTAAGTGTGTGCCTTCGAGTTTGTTTTGCCTCTCGGCTATTGCCTCTCGACATCCACTGTATCCAAACCAACCCCCATACATTAAAGACTCAGCAGATTGATTTTTAATCGCCTTTGTGAATCCCTGTATTAGGTCATCAATCGGTAAGGCTGTGTCATCGGGTATTCCTCCGGCTAGGAAAATGGGATCAGGGTGATTTGTGGGTATTTTTCCGAATCTTCCCGAATCAGTTGCACTTCCTGCTTCTATTCCTTGGGCAGCCTCAGAAAGCAACGATTCTACGTCTAGAGATGACCATCTATCGGTAAGCGATTTTTTGTTGAAGCTAAGCAATTCTAATACCTTACTGTGATACCTGTATATTCTCGATAACCGTTAAATCAATTCCGCGCATAGAATTCTTCGACAACTATGTGACCTTGAAAATTAGTCCGTAAATGTTACTCACCGAAGGTTACTTTGGCAAAATATTTTGCCAGAAAGAGGTTAATTTTTTAAAAAACAGAAAGATATTAGGCCAATAAAACTGATTTGTTTTTTGATTTTGATTGATAAAACTCGAAAATTTGCTAGACTATCACCCCTGTTTTAAATGAAACGGGATGTAAATTAGCGATATGTTTCACAAATAGGCTATTTTTCTTCACGAATAATTGAAGATTCAGGTTAAAAATTTATTAGTAAGACGTTGAAACTGGTTTAATCCATGTTAAGGTGAATGCTCGGGTTGAAGAAACCTCGCCTCGAATATATGGTGATTGGTAAACATAGTATGCCAATGGGCTATCATAAAAGTTGAATGGGATGGTAACATCGCCAAGTTAAGAAAGTTTTAGAAAAGTACGGACTAGTCATGAGGGTTTAAGAAATGAGTATTGGACGAAAATTTACAATCGCCCTGCTTGCTTTGTTTTCGATCTTGGGAGTGGCATGCGGATCTTCGGGCTCTAGTGAATCAGAATCAGACCTCGGTTCTGGTACATCTAATAGGGTCTCCACAACAGCTTCGTCGCTTTTCCCAGACGGGACTCTTGCAAAAAACATCAGGCTGAAATTGAATTTACCTGAAGGGGCGGACATTCCTGCAGATACGGACTTCACGCAATTTACAGTTTTCAATGCGGCGCTTGAGTTGTATATTGAAGATCTGACCGGTTTAGAGAGATTGTCCAATCTTGAAGATTTGGATCTTGCTCAAAATAAACTTGTTGATATTACTCAGGTTGGCCAGCTGACTAAAATGAAACGACTTAACCTCAGCCAGAATGCTATTGTCGATATCTCGGCCTTGGCACCGTTGACAGATGTGTATTATCTTCATCTTATGCAGAATCAAATAGCTGATATCTCTGCTTTGGCTGGTATGACAGAGATAACAGAGATAAACATACAAGATAACTTGATTAGTGATATTTCACCTCTAGCCAACATGAAAGGTTTAGAGGTAATCAGATTGAATACAAACCAAATAACTGATTTGTCACCTCTGGCGGGTCTTCCAAATGTTAAGGCGTTGGAATTTTCAAAGAATAATGTGACTGACTTGTCTCCCCTTCTAGAGGCGGGATGGGGCGAAGGGACTGAGATTAGGTGTTGGGGAGTTCCATTAGACGATAATTCAATCAATAACGTTATCCCTGCGCTTGAAGCAGCAGGCGTCGATGTTAAATTTTAGAGGTTAAATAGCAGTATGCGAACTTATATAGCCAGAAGGCTGCTCTTACTTTTTCCTACAGTGCTCATAGTGGTAGCTTTGGTGATGGTAATTATCAGGCTCATACCAGGGGACGCGATAGACGTTCTAGTAGGCCAGATGGACTTATCAGGTAAGGAAAATAGAGCAGAACTTCGAGCACAATTAGAAAAAGAATTGGGATTGGATGCACCAATATACATACAGTATTTGAGATTCTGGAAGGATGTCATTCTTCATGGGAATCTAGGAGAGTCTATATTTATTGGTGGTCCAGTAAGGGATCACGTCGTGGAGAGACTTCCAATAACTTTTCAATTGGGGGTTATGGCCCTGATAATAGCAATGCTTATATCGTTTCCTGTGGCTATTTATTCTGCGATTAGGCAGGATACCATAGGGGATTATCTTGCTAGAAGTATAGCCATTTTATTGATCAGTGTTCCTTCCTTTTGGGTTGGTATTATGTGCGTTGTGTTCCCGTCGGTTTGGTGGGGGTGGTCACCTCCGATAATAAACATATCTCTGTGGGATGATCCATGGGGTAATTTTAAGATGTACATACTTCCAGCAGCGATTATGGGAATGGCAATTAACGGCGTTAATATGAGACTTATGAGGACGATGATGCTTGAGGTGGTGAGAGAAGACTACATCAGAACCGCATATTCTAAGGGACTTGTGGAAAGAGTGGTTGTTCTCCGACATGCCGTCAAAAACGCATTGATTCCTGTTGTAACCGTGATAGGGCTGAATGTACCGGTTGTAGTTGGCGGGTCAATTATTATTGAACAGATCTTTGGTCTTCCGGGAATGGGAAGATTAGCCGTTGAAGCGGCCTTCATTAGAGATTTCCCGTTGATGGTAGGGGTGGCGTTAGTGTTTAGCATATTCGCACTTATTATCATTCTAATAACAGACATAAGTTACGCTCTACTTGATCCGAGGATTAGGTACAGTTAGAAGAGGACTTCGATAATATGGTTGAAAGTACAGTAGATAACCAGCCAGGGTCTGAAATAGAGTTTCCTGGACAAAGAAGAAAGAAATTAAACCCGTTTGCTCAATTTTTTGTAAGGCTCTATCGAGAAAAACCGCTTGGAACCGCTTCGGCCGTCATAGTAATGATATTTTTCTTTGTCGGCGTGTTCGCTAACTTTGTTGCTCCATATGGTTTCAATGAACAATTTAGAGGTGAATATCTTGAAGGGCCGTCCTGGAAGCATCTGTTGGGTACAGATAATCTGGGGAGAGACATATTCAGTAGAATTGTCTATGGGGCAAGGATTTCGATGATTGTTGGGGTTGTGGGTAGTGTATTCTCGCTCATAATATCTTTGCTAATTGGATTGCCTTCCGGCTATTTCGGAGGGAAATTTGACCTTATAGTACAAAGAGTAATCGACTCATGGATTTGTCTCCCTGAACTCATCATATTGATATTGATGGTAGCTGTTGTTGGTCCGGGTTTGTGGACTATCGTATTTATCTTGGGTATATCGTATGGCTTAGGTGGATCAAGGTCTGTGAGGGGTGCTGTGATAGGTATTAGAGAGAATGCCTATGTTGAGGCAGCCGAGGCAAATGGAGCCAATACGCCGCGAATTCTTTTAAGGCATCTGCTTCCTAACGTTGCCCCATTCCTTCTGGTACTTGTGACTACAAGGATGCCTGGCATGATGTTATCGGAAGCCGGTCTGAGTTTCCTTGGTTTAGGAGTTCCTCCTCCGGCACCGAGTTGGGGAGGAATGCTTAGTGGCTCGGGAATGAATCATATATTCTCGTCGCCTATGTTGTCCGTATGGCCTGGCCTGGTGCTTAGCATTGTGGTTTATGGAAGTAACATGTTTGGGGATGCTTTGAGAGACCTTCTAGATCCTCGCTTGAGAGGCAAAGGAAGTGGGGGAGGATTTTAAACCCACGCACAAAATAGGTTTGGATAACTTTAATATTCGGTTAATACCCCTTTAAAATTTGAATACTGCTGTGATATAGTGTCCGCTGCGAACTTTGGATTCGTCATTTTATGACTGATTCAAATTCAGTTGGTTTTCAGATTTTCTGTTAGGAAGATTAGAAAAATAGTAGCTTTAATTAGCTTGAGGAGAAAAAATATGAGTATTGGACGAAAGTACGGGATTGCGGTTTTGGCTCTAGTGGCCTTGATCTCGATCATCGGGACTGCGTGTAGTTCTGCTGATGATGAAGCAGAAGCTCCTGCAGCCCCTGCTGCTGCCGCCCCGGCACCTGCCGCGGCTGCCCCAGCACCTGCTGCTGCTGCACCAGCAGCCCCTGCTGCACCAGCCCCTGCTGCACCAGCAGCGAATCCTACTGCTGTACCAGCAAAGCCGGTGCAAGGTGTTACAACGGCACCTAAAAAGCTATCGGAATCTGTCAAGGTGGTTGAGACCACAGGCGGACCTGAGTATGGTGGAACATTAAGAGTTGTTCTGGGTGCTGACCCAGGATCAAAGTGGGATATGTGCGAGTTCAAGGCGCAGAGTATGCTTTCATACCCTGTTGAGAACTTCCTAATGGGTGACTATCACAAAGGCCCATCTGGAGATGGATCCACAACATTCCAACCACGTCTTGGTATTGGTACGGACAAGCTTGCTATCGGCGCCCTAGCTGATGCATGGGAAGTTCCAGACCCATTAACCTATAGCTTCCATTTGAGAGAAGGCATAAAGTGGCAGCCTAACGAAGTAACTAACGGTAGGCCTGTCAATGTCGACGAACTCGTTGCTGAAGCAATAAGAATTTGGGATTGCAGATTCCCCAGACACGACTTTGTTGATGACATAACCGGTGATGACACGGATGGTGACGGTGTAAATGACACCCTTACCTTCCACACAAACATGCCTATATCCTTCTGGGGATATGAGTTTGCTTGGGGTCCATATTTCATATATGCACCGCCGGAAACCATTGAACTTGGTACTGACAACCCAGACAACCAGTCGGGTACAGGCCCATGGATGACAAAAGACTACACAGCTGGTAGCACAATTGAGTTCGAAAAGAACCCAGATTACTGGCAAAAGTACACCTATGAAGGTGAGACATATGATCTTCCTTTCCTAGACGGTGTGACAGAAGTTATTATTCCTCAGGAAGCCACTAGGCTTGCTGCTATCAGGACTGGTCAAGTAGACCACGTCATGAGGGTGAGAACTGCTGACAGGCCTGTACTTGAGAAGTCTAATCCTGAATTAGGAAGAGCTCTTGCTCTAGAAGACTCATTTGGCTACTTCATGCCTATGAACAAGCCTCCATTTGACGATATCAGAGTCAGGAAGGCTATGAGCATGGCTATTGATAGACAGGTATACACTGACGCTCTATTTGAGGGTGACTCTGTTGTCTTGTCTTTCCCATTACAGCCTGAGT
The DNA here is from genome assembly GCA_964343265.1 of uncultured Dehalococcoidia bacterium. Taxonomy (GTDB): domain Bacteria; phylum Chloroflexota; class Dehalococcoidia; order Lucifugimonadales; family UBA826; genus CAYFIW01. The sequence continues at coordinate 62,021 of CAYFIW010000001.1, forward strand.
GGCCATTGCACTACGAGTCACTTGAAGAACAGCCCGCTGATGTTCAGGAAGGATTTGCCTATGACCCAGCTGGCGCAGAAGCTTTGCTGGATGAGGCCGGCCTTACCAGAGATGGTGATGGCGTTCGATTTGAAATTGACATGTTGATTAGGAATACCAATCAGATGGAACTAGAAGCTGCTGAAATATCAGTTGGTTTCTGGGATGACATCGGAGTTAAGGTAAACCTCGAGCTTGTTGATGGTCCTGTTCACCAGAGCAGACTATTTGAGAAGCAGTTTGACTTCTTTGCAAATAACGTAACAGGGCGACCTAACGCTTTGAATGACTTCAGAGCGGGACACCAGTGGAATAGGTCAAACCTGAACGACACAGACTTCCACGAAATGTGGGACGACGTGCTTGTTGCAACCGACTCGGCCAAGCAGGCTCAGTTGATCAAAGAAGCCGCGACAGGCTACCTGAAACTATTCCCGTCGGTCCACACACCGGCTGGTCTAGGTGGTGACTACTGGCAACCCTGGTTGAAGAACCACAATGGTGAGCGTGTATTGGCATTCGTCGACTACGCTTCCAGGTGGATGTACGTCTGGGTTGATCGGGAGCACAGAGAAAGAGAGACTGGTTTCGCTGACTAATCTCTCCGACTAACACACGATAAGTGTGGGGGTGTGATGGCTATAAGTCGTCACACCCCTCTTTAGTTTTAGGCAGAGCACTTTATGTTTCTTTTTAGCTCAGTTATAGGACGAATATTTCCTCTGACTGATACGTCTTTAAAAAAGCGCCGCTTGGTAGGGGTATTGATTATCCTGGTTATTCTTGCGGCATTTCTTTCTTTAAATAGATTTCCTAAGATCGACACCATTGACGCTGATTTAGCAATAGTAGCGTCGCCTGATTCTCAGTGTTTCCAAGGGTTCTGTATTGAAGACTTGGAAGAAAGATCCTTGTTGGAAAGGTGGTGGGATTTTTCTTTAGAGTATCTTAGAAATGTCTCCATCGGAATGTTATTTGCATTCGTGATGGCCGGATTGACAGAAGCTTTTATTTTTCCTCCTGACAAAAGAGAGAGATTTATTGGTTCCGGATTCAAGGGTGTAGTAAAAGGAGTATTGATTGGTCCCGTAGTTAATTTGTGTTCGGCATGTATTGTGCCTATCGCAAATGGATTTAGAAGAACGGGGTCAGGATTGGAAACTACGGTAGCAATAACCCAGAGTTCTTCTACCTTGAATTTATTGGCATTAGTCATGGCGGCGATAGCTTTTGCTCCGACGATCAGTGTAACTCGCATATCCCTTAGCTTGGCTGGGGCCCTTTTATTAGGTCCATTAGTTGCCTGGGTTTCCAGATCATCTGTGAGTTCAGGCGCGGAAGACGATGCGTTTGGGGATATTCCAACTTTGATAGAGATCCCTGATGAATCTGGATGGGTTGAGACTCTTTATACTGCTTCTCTTCAATTTGTGAGGGCTACTTTTGGATATTTTATTCGTCTCGGACCGATAATGTTAATTGCTGGGTTTGGAAGTGGATTCGTAATACAGTGGATAAGTCCTCAAACTGTTACGACATGGATTGGGGATGACATTTTAGGGGTTTTGGTAGCTGCGACTATTGGGGTGTTTATCAACGTCCCTCTTATGTTTGAAATTCCGCTGGTGGCGGCAATGTTATTAGCTGGAATGGGTACGGCACCTGCGGGCGCTATATTATTCACGGCCGCGGCAGGTGGTCCGATTACGTTTTGGGGATTGTCTAAAGTGATGCCTAAACGTGGGGTTTTAACACTCTTTTTCGCAACATGGTGTCTGGGTGTATTAGGTGGATTGATTCTTTTGTTTGTGACTTCAATTATTGAAGAGGATAGAAATTTTACTTTTAGAGAGGACTATGACAACCGAACCAGGGATCATGTGAATTTTGATTTCAGAGAACCCTTATATCCGAATCGGCCTACTAACCTAAGGTTCACGGACGTCACTCTCGACTCCGGAATAATTTCTAAACATATGGTGACCGACGTAGTGGAAGGTAGAACTGAACCAAGAGATATGATCGCCGGGGCTGTTGCAGAAGACTTCGATGGAGATGGTTGGATAGATATATTTATTCTCACTGGAGAAGGCCCAGCGTTTTTGTATATGAATGATAAAAACTCTGGCTTTGTAGAGGAAGGGAGTAAGAGAGGAGTGTCGTTAGTTGAGAATCTCAAAGTATCTGCTGCGGCGGCAGATTATGACAACGATAATGATGTTGATATCGTCGTGACCTATGAAGATTTATCTCCAACACTTTTGAGGAACGACGGTAAAGGCTATTTCACACCTGACTTCAATTTGTTTTCTCAGCCGGAAAAATTATCAACTAGCCCAAGTTGGGGTGATGTCGATAATGATGGCTTTTTGGAATTGGTGGTAGGTGAGTGGAATTCTTCCCGTGCTGAAGAGTATGACTTTTTTTCAAATCAATCATCGGAGTTGGGAGCTATCCCGGCAGCTGATGGAGATTTGAGAAAACCGAGGCTCAGATCTGATTCTAAGATTGGGAAAGACGCATTGGCTCCTGTTTTCATGTACAAAAATTTAGGTGATGGCCAAATGGTAGCCTATGAATTCAGAAAAACCAGAGAGATAGACCTTTGGGTATTTGCCCCTAGGTTTGCCGATATGAACGGTGATGGATTGGTTGATTTACCTGTAGTGAGTGATTTCAATAGTTCAAAAGTGTATTTGAATGTTGGTGATGGAATGTTTGAGCTGGATGTGTCAGCGACTCGGTCATTGACCGATGAGAATGGTATGGGTTCTGCAATCGCAGATTATGATAACGACGGTGATCTTGATTGGTTTATATCCAGTATCTTCGGTCAACATGATCCAATTAAAGATAGTCATGCTGGAACAGGGAACAGGTTTTATAGAAATGATGTTGGTTTCCAGTTAACAGATGTTACTGAGGAATCAGGTGTTCGCAGAGGAGGTTGGGGATGGGCCGCAAGTTTTGGTGACTTTGATAATGATGGTGATTTGGACCTTTATCATGCTAATGGTTGGATTCAAGATGAAGAAGAAGGAGATCCTCTAGAATTTCATAACGAGTCAAACAAGTTGTTTGAAAATGTTGAGGATGGGCAATTTCAGGAGGTGGGAATGCAGTCTGGAGCGGGGCTTAAATCTCAGGCTCGAGGAGTAATCGTATTCGACTATGATAATGACGGAGACTTAGACATTTTTGTAACAAATAATCAGGAGTACGTTGAAAAGAATGGAAATTTGCAAAGAAATCCGGCTGGTCCAATACTGCTTCGAAACGACACATTAAATGAAAATCACTGGATGAAAGTGATGTTGGAAGGCAAAGGTACGCATCATACGCACGGCATAGGAGCGCGTATTTATGTTACTACCGATGGGGTTACTCAATTAAGGGAGCTACATGCGTCTACAAATTATGCTAGTCAAGAACCCGGACGTGTAGCTCACTTCGGTATTGGGGAGAGTAGTTTGGTAGAGGAAATCAGAGTGGAGTGGCCTAACGGTGAGGTGTCAGTTGAGACCCAGGTGCCGGTAGACAGACTGATAGTTATTTCAAGCCCGTAAGTTTGAGCTCACTTAAGAGCGTATAAAGTTCCCCCCAACGTAGATATATATATCATGTCGTTAGCAAGTACGGGGGTAGATGATATTTGAGCATCTGCCTGGAAGGTCCATTGAGGTTTTCCTGAGGCTGAATTAATGGAATAAAGGATTCCAAATTCGTCTCCTACGAAAATGGAGTTTGTTGAAGCGGAAATAGGACTTGTTATTGAGGACTGTGTCTCAAAAGTCCAAATAATGGAACCATTTGATTTGTCCAAGGCAAATAGAGTTCCTTCTCCATTTTTGCTATTCGTAGAACCCGCATAGAGCAACTCATTTGCTATTACTGGTGCTCCTATAAAACTTTCATTCTTTTCTTGAAACCCCCAAACAAATCCTTTGGTTGTAGGTAGAGTATCCACTAATCCGAGTAAATATAGTTGTGTTCGCAAGCGGCGTGCACCTTTTTCGAAAGGGACTTCTTTTTTATGCCAGTCTATGGCCCTTATAGCCCCTTTTTCATCAGCGATGAAGATTAGGTTGCTGTGGAATGTTGGAGAAGTTCCCCCTCTTGATGTTCTGAAGTCAAGTCGGCGTTTCCCTGTGGCGTGGTCTATCATATATAGATAAGAATCTTGAGACATGACGGCTGTAACTTCCCTGTTTACAGCAGGGCTGGAGGTAATTCTTCCCCTGGTTAAATGTGTCCATCTAGATTCACCTGTTTTAGCATCCAACGCGTGTAAAGTTCCGTCACGAGCCCCTATGTAAAGAACACCTTGGTAGACAGCGGGGGATGAATAAATATTAGATCCAGTCTCGTATTCCCAAATTCTTGTGCCGTTGGTTTTGTCTATGGCGATTATCGTGCCATCCCGCAACCCGGCAAAAACATAATCTCCTGCAACCGCCGGCGACGAATTTACAGGACCTGTGACAAAATGTTCCCAGACCAGTTCTCCAGAGTCTGCATCTAAAGCTAATATACGTTCGTCCCCTGTGCTTACATATACATTATTTCCAACGACGGCGGGGGAAGCATAGAAAGGAGCATCTATCTTGAATGTCCATTTAATTTCAATGTCGTTCGGAGTGGAATAATCGGAGGAAAGGCCCGTATGAAGCGGGTCACGTTGGAACATAGGCCAGTCACCTTTTTCTGGTTTGGCACTGATAAGTGTTTCAGGAGGCTCCAAAAACCTAGCTGATCCGAAGTAAGATAAGGCGATCCAGCCGAAGACTAAGATGAAGACAAAAGTTCCGGCTATTGAGTAGATTAGACGCTTCTTTTTCAAGGAAGATCTCTCTTTGGCCAAGATGTCTGTCGATTCTTCGTTGGTTATTAAAGTGCCTTTGGATAGCCGAGCGCGACAATGGGAGCAATGCCTGGACTGTGCGGGGTTGTGCAGCCCACAAAGGCCGCAAATGATGGTCATGTTTGCTTTGGTCATGTATCTATTCTTTCAAAATAGCCGTGTATGTGATTGAAAATAATTATCAAGCCACGATTGTAACAAGTAAATTATAGATATTGGGGAAAGTTACGAGACAGATTAGCAATTTTATCAGTAGTCTAAATGAGATTCGAGTTCCTATATAAAAATGAGTTAGTTCAATTAGATGTTGAATTGTGGATCTGAATAATTCTCAAGTTTGTTGTAGATTTGAATTCTCCACCTTTGTGAATCTATTGCCAAAAGTCTTGATTTGGATTCGTCGAACAACACACAGGTCGGAAGTGCAAAGAATTTTTCTGGTTCAAGTGAAGCTACCCGGCGCCGTGCTTTATAAACGTCTGGGTTACCTTGGACATATTGTTCTTGCCATTTTGACAGTTGGTAGGCCGATCCTTTAAGGCCTCCGATATGGTATCCGTCAGGATCGTAAATCTGTATTCTGTTATTCGCCCAATCTGCCACGTATATGTCTCCTGCAGGGTCGACGGCGACATCAGATGGATGATTTAGGGTTTCATAGTCCGTTCCGATATTCCCAAAGGAAAAAAGAAAATTTCCTTCGGGGTCAAATTTTTGAATCCTATGATTTAAGTGATCCGAAACAAAAATATTGTCGGCATAGTCGGTAGTAATTCCCCAGGGAGATAATAGTTCTGAGTCTTTGGACCCTTCTCGACCAAAAGATGATATGTGTGTTCCATGGGTATCAAAAATTTGAATTCTATGATTCATGGTGTCTGACACTAATATTTGGCCGCTAGTGTTAGAGGTGATTCCAGAAGGTCGATCTAATTTACCGACGGTGTTGCCTGGACTTCCAAATTTGCGGAGAAGTTTGCCTTCAGGTGTAAAGACTAATATTTCGCTGTTAAGCTCATCTGTGACTAATATTTCATCTTGGTAAAATACTGCACACGCGGGCCAGGTGGCATCGAAAATGCCTGGGGATGTGTCGTTAAAAGACAATATTTCTGATTCATCATCAGGATCATTTCCTATGTGTAATTTAACGATTCCTGAGTTGTATGAGTCTCTCAGAACAACGTAGACATTGTCTTCCTCACCTATTGTGGCGTTGACTATTCCTCTGAAAAGTCTACCTCCAACAACTCTTGAGTAATCTAGAGCTCTTCCTTTGATTGATGTAGTCAGCATTTTTCCGAGTACCTATATAATAAAAGCTGGTTTTTCGAAGTTTCCCCCCACGATTGGGATTGGGTCAAGATTCATCCAATCTTCGGAAATAGTCGTGTATACGCTGCGAAAATCGATGCTAGGGACGAGATCTCCTTGGTCTAGATCATTTTCCTTCATTGACGGATATTCACCGTATTCTCCACCTTTCACATTATCACCGATAACCAAACAAGCACCTCCGGCTCCATGATCCGTACCGGCACCATTGTCGTACACTCTTCTACCAAATTCAGAGAATAGAAGCATAACCACGTTGTTCGCTGCATCGTGTTCTCTAAGATCGTCGAAAAAATCTCGTATTGCATTGGAGGCAGATGACCATAAATTCGCGTGGGTATCTAATTGGGAAGCATGTGTATCAAAACTACCCAAATCACAGTAGAAAATTCGAGTCCCCAAGTTTGCTAAATGTATTTGGGCGATTGATTTTAGTTTTTGAGAAATCGAATTGGTTGAATATTCTATACTTGATGAATACATCTCAGGAGCAACATTAAGGATGTCTGCTCCCTTTATTGCATCGAGGCCTGTTTGTCCCAGGAAGTCCATTACGGGACCAGAACCTATCATTGGCGAATACATACGTTTGTATCGATCTAGAACGCGATTTCTCTTTTCGTCCGGAGTTATGTCAGTAAGTAGACCATAGTTGTTCAGATTTTCTACGGTGGCCACGGGCACTCCAGGAGCGACAAGAGCTCTGTATAGAGACGGGCCCATACTTACCGCCGTAACAACGTTTTCTTTGGCGGGATCCAATTGCTTTACCGCTCTTCCTAACCAACCCTCTGTTCCTAGGGTGTCAGGTTCACATGTGTGCCATATATCCATTGATCTAAAGTGAGACCGGGGTGAATTTTCATACCCAACCCCATGTACTATGGCGACCTTACCTTCTTTGAACATATCCGCAATGGGTTTCATTGCAGGGTGGAACCCAATATTGTCATTGAGACTGAGGATTTCTTCTTCTGGAACATGTACAACTGGACGATAATCCCAATATTTTGAATCGGCATAAGGAACTACGGTATTCAAATAGTCGTTACCTCCCGTCAGCTGCACAACAACTATGACCGGATCAGTGTTTTGAGTACTCATGACGTTTTCCTTGAAAGGTTTTCAATATTTGTATCAGGTATTGTGAATTGAATGATTAGGCAAACTGGTATTCTCTTGTAGATACGACTAGTTGCATTAATTCAACTAATCTCTCTAACCCTGATGTTGACCAATTAAATCTACCTAGCTTACTTACGTGTGCAACTAGTTCATCTTGGGTTTCTTTTGACATCTTAAGGGGGCCCATGATGTCTAAGATTGCTTCAACGACATCATGGGGATCTGTACCAATTTGCATCACTCTTTCAACAATGTCATGTACTCCCGACAAGGATGTCTGCGATATCATCTCTGATACAAAGTTGGTCCTTTTCATAAGAGTTCCACTGTTGATCCACTCTATGCCGTTGTGCCACCCTTCCACACTGGGTGGATTAAGTAGGTCCTGGCCCATGTAAGCGATTTGACTAGTCCAATCCATAATTTTAGGTGAAGGAAATAGGCCTTCTCCAACTAGCCTCACGGTTCCTACAACAACTTCAGTCGGATTTTTGACTTTGCTAAATCTCTGTTCTTTGAAAAATTTACTCTTGAATAGTGCTTCCAAGGTCGTTCCCATATGAAAACCAGACTCTTGAAGAGTATCTGCCAAGAATTCAACTGCTGCGGGGTCTTTAGGCGGAGTTACCGACCACGCAGGAACTTGAGGTTCATCAGAAACAAAAAAGCTGTATAGATGTCGAGCAATGAACAATGAGGTAGCTCTTTTGGATAAAATTATGTCTATGATTTCCTCTCCGTTAAAAACGCCTTTTTCCCCGAGGAATTCTTTTGTACCATAGTCGTGGTCTTCAGGTACGAACTTGAATTGCCAATCCCATCTACCCATATGAAATCTCGGTAACTTATGTTCTAGAGTCCACCCTGTGAATGCTCTAGAGCATTCACGCACATCTGTCTCTGTATAATTCCCTACACCCATGGTAAAAAGTTCAAGAAGCTCTCTTCCCCAATTTTCATTTACAGAATCGGAATGGTTTTCGTTGTTATCTAGCCAGTAAATCATGGCGGGACTTTTTGCAACTTCGAGTAAAATGTCTTTGTAGTTTCCAAAGGCATTTTCTCTAAACATGTCTATCATGTCTTGAATTTCATCGTAGTGGTCTACTTTCGCTACCCCTGTTGCGAAAATATTGTGATAGAACAAGCACATTTTTTCTTGTAATGGCGCAGTAGTATTAATCATTGACCATACCCAAGGGGCTTGTCCCAATCCCCCCATGGTTCCCGGCTTCCACCACATTGGGTAATATCGAAGAAATTTGTAAATGTCCACTTGGTCATCTGATTTAGGGTTCAATAGTTCATCAACTGTAGATTCATATCCAATCTTAATGCGAGACTCAAGTTCCTTACGTGAAGCGCCAAACCCAGCACGACGCATCAAATGTGCCATTAAATCAATTTCAGAATCATTTCTTATTGCGGTCATAGTCTAAAGGTTCCTTTTGTAAAAGTTACCACCTGAACTGAGGTGTAGTGCTACAACATTGTCCAAAGCATAACAGCAAGTGCAAATATGGGTGATAATTAGTGGTTGGTTTCTAAGTGGGCGGAGATTTTTTCTCCTATCATCATTGTCGTGGCATTTGTATTGGCTCTTACAGATTCTGGCATTATTGAGGCGTCAGCAATGTACAAATTGCTTAACCCTTTGACTTTTCCGTTTGAGTCCACAACAGACATATCGTCAGTGTCTGAGCCCATTCGACATGTACCTGTCAAATGATGACCAGTTACAGTATTGGTTCGAAGCCAATTATGAAAAGATTCTCTTGAATTTAGAATATAATTTGTTGGTGAGGTAATGTTTTGAATTAGAGGTCTCATCGGTTTACTTTCCATTAAGTCTTTGGCGATTCTTATACCTTCGGCCATTCTTTCAACATCCTTGTCTGTATCAAGTAGATTCAAAAATAAGTCAGGGCTGTCTTTAGGATCTATCGAGTTTAATTGGATCCTGCCTTTGCTAGTTGCGAAGTAAACAGAGACTGCGATTTGGATGCCATCTACGTCCTGATTATCTAAATTTCCTTGGGTTGATATAGTTTCAACTTCACGATAATCAGTTGATAGCGAATACGAGTTCATCCACATCAGCATGTCGTCCTCAATGTCAGATTCTGACGCGGTGTATCGCAGGCCAACCTGGAGACATGGTTTTTGAGTGTCCAAGTCATCTATATCTTTTACAGATGCTTTTACAAAATTTATAGGGTGGTCACTTAGATTTTGTCCAATACCAGGTAAGTCAACCTGAGTGGGAATACCCATTTTTTCTAAATGTGCCGTAGGGCCAATGCCAGACAACATTAGGATTTTTGGATTCGCTATAGCACCTGCGCAAAGAACAACATTCTCTCCATGGACTAGGTATGTATCACCTCCACTTTCAACTTCTAATGAGGATACTTTTTGCTTGTCTAAAATAATTTTGTTAACCGTGGAATTAGGGCTGACTGTTAAATTAAGCCTGTATCGAGCTTGCGATAAATGAGCAACAGCCGTACTTATCCGGATGCCATTCGGATTGTTACATGGAAAAGGTCCTACACCACTGGCGTCTGGATAGTTCATGTCAAGAGTTTCCCTATATCCCAAGTTAATCGCAGATTCAAAAAAACCTTTTTGTGAACGGCTCCATTCTGATTTTGGAAATCTGTGCGCAATAATTGGGCCATCTTCTCCGTGAAAGTCTCCTGAAAAATCCAAGTCGGTTTCTAATTTTCTGAAAAATGGTAAAACTTCCTCATAGCTCCAGTCGGCTAGTCCCAAGTTCTTCCACAACTCAAAATCATGTGAAAGTCCTCGTAGGAAAATCTGTCCATTTATAGAACTTGTCCCTCCAGTAATTTTTCCTCGAGGTGTGCGGATGTATCTGGACAGTCCGTCTGATTCATAATCGTTAACTTTTGCGATATATCCCCAGTCATGTTCTGGGCCAACCGCTATGTAAGTTCCCGTTGAATAACCAAACTTAATATCATCAGGTAACTTCCTAAAGTCAGGGTAATCGGGTCCCCCTTCCAATAGCAGTACAGATATGGACGGGTTTTCAGATAGCCTCGAAGCTATTATTGCGCCGGACGATCCTGCACCCACCACTATAAAATCATATTTCATGGTTGTGGCAGGATAACTGAAAAACTTCTAGTATGTAAATGAATTAGATGTTTTAGCAAATATAAGCCAGATAATTTCTTTTATATGAATATAGGTACAAAAAGGTTAGGTTTGTTTGGAGGGACATTTGATCCCATTCATTATGGACATATCTCCGTGGCACGAGAGGCTCTAAAAACCCTTAATTTAGATAAGGTTGTATTTGTACCTGCTGGCGATCCCTATATGAAAACATCTTCTTTAAATGTATCTCCTGCTTTTCACAGAATGGAGATGATAAATCGCGCTTTAGGTTACGAAAATGATAGCAATTTTTGTGTTTCTGATATCGAAATTGGGCGCGACGGACCTTCTTACACTCTGGAGACTGTAGAAAGTTTCAACCTTCCAAAAAATCAATTGGTAGTAATTATTGGTGCTGATACACTTTCTTCGTTTCATCTTTGGAAAGAACCAGAAAAGATTGTTAGTAAAGCAAGAATGGCCGTAATAACTCGACCGGGAGTTAATCTTTCGACAATAATTGCCAACGACGACAAGGGTTTATTGAATAATGTAGAAATTATAGATTCAATAACGCCAAATATAACCAGTACACAAATTCGATGTAGCGTAAAATGTGGAAATATTGTTGAAGGTGTTAGTCCACCTGTTAGGAATTATATTCACGTCCACCAACTTTATAAATAACTCATCGAAAACTTTTAATATTAGGTCTTTGGTCGAGATAAGTTACAATTTTTCAATTCTTGGTAGTAAATTTCGGAAGGATGCATGAACGAATTTTTAGAATTAAAAAGAAGACTGCTGGAAGTTGCAAAAGAAAAAGAGGCTCTGTTATTTGGCGAATTTACTTTGTCAGCCGGAGGAACAAGCAACTACTATTTTGATGGACGTATACTGACTCTTGACCCGGAAGGGGCTTATTTGACGGCGAAAATACTACTGCCATTGATTAAGGATTGTGGGGCGGAAGCGATAGCGGGCCCAACTCTTGGCGCTGACCCGATCGTCTCTTCAGTTGCGTCATTGAGTTACATAGAAAAGACTAATGTACCCGCCTTGATAGTGAGAAAAGAAGTTAAATCTCATGGGGGAATGAAATCTGTTGAAGGATCTCTGAGAAAAGGGATGAAAGTCGCAGTAGTAGATGATACGTGTACGTCAGGATCAAGTATTTTTCACGCGGTAGAAGTTCTTGAAGGTGAAGGTTGCGAGGTGGTAAAAATATTTTCAATAATGGATAGGATGGCTGGTGGAAGCGAGGAATGCAGACGGAGAGGATATAGTTTTGAAAGTATATTTATTGCAAATCCTGATGGGAAGATCACCATTGTCTCCTAAGTCTTGTATAAGATTTTCCTGTGGGGCCTGGGATAATTGAATTTACCACTTAGGTTCCTGCAAAAGAGTTCACGTTTTCATTATTGGACTTATTGTGCAATAGCAATAGGTACATTCATAACAGTAGTTGAGCAATCAGCTACGGCAATTGTAATTCCTTCCATTGCTAAGGAATTTGGAGCCGATATTCCGACAGCACAATGGTTAACTGTAGGATCAATGCTGGCTGTTAGTGCAATGATGATGCCCGCAGGTGCAATCGCAGATACCTTGGGGCGTAGAAGAGTTTGGATTTGGGGACTAATAGCCTTCTCTGTAGCTTCATTAATAACTTCAATTGCACCTAATTTCTTAATGGTGTTATTTGGGAAGGTACTTATGGGACTTTCTGCTTCTGCCCTACAGGCGAATGGTATGGCTATGGTGGCAGGAGCTTTCCCAGATTCCGAGAGAGGTAAAGCAAGCGGCTTGCACATGACATCTGTGGGGATAGGGGCCATGGCGGGACCATTGCTGGGCGGAGGGATGGAAAGTTGGTTGGGGTGGAGATCAATTTTTGTATTTATAACTCTTTTCAGTTTGGTTTCTTGCTTAGTAGCTAGTTTGGTACTACAGGCTGATCATAAAAGTGGTGGTAGGAAAGGGCCGTCGCTAAGCCAGTTTGATTGGACAGGGACAGGGTTGTCAGCAATTTTATTATTGACTTTTATGCTCACAGTTACATTTGGGCAAAAATTAGGTTGGTTTTCGGGAACGATTATTGTGGGATTAGTGCTCACCGTGGTTTTGTTTTCAATGTTCATTGTGTGGGAACGACGCGCACCATTTCCGATGCTTCCATTGTCTTTATTCAATAAAATGTTATTTTCAGTAGGATCTTCCGCTCGCTTCTTGGCTTTCATGGCCGGGACTAGCACTTTTTTCCTAATTCCTTTTTTCTTGGTTTCAGTAGTTGGTATGAGTACTGGTTTGGCTGCACTATATCTATTACCAAGTTCCGTGACCCTTATGATAGTGGGCCCAATAAGTGGGAGAATAGCAGATAAGATAGGCACGACTATTCCAGCATTCGTAGGCTTGTGTTGCTGTACCGTAGCAATGTATCTATTTTCTGTGATAAGGATCGACTCAGACCCTCTAATGGTTGCGTTGGCCTCCGGATTGTCTGGTATGGGACTCAGTATGTTCATGGCTCCCAACACCAGTTCCATAATGGGTAGTGCCGGTAGGGCACACTACGGAATAGTGTCTGCGTTCATGAATTTGACGAGAAATGGGGCTCATATAATAGGAATTGCTGTACCAACGGCAATAGTGGTAGCTGTTATGGCCTCTATGGGTTATGACGCAGATTTGTCCGATCCTGAGAGTTTGAATGATCTCGGGCTTAGAAGTGCTTATACTATATCAATGAGTCGAGCATATGAAGTATCAACTGTAATAATGGGTGTCGCGGCGTTGCTTACTGTTGTACCTTTCGTTTATGGGCGATTTATAAATAAACGGGCTAAAATTCAGTAATGCGAATTGTTTTTGTTCGTCATGGACAATCGACTGCTAATGCCGAGGGAAGATGGCAAGGCCAGTTAGATTATGAATTGTCGGAAGAAGGTAGAAAACAAAGCGAGCTTCTAAGAGACAGATTTCTTTCTGAGTCGTTTCTACCCAATTTTGTCTATAGTAGTCCCCTCATAAGAGCGCTAGAAACGGCAGAAATTGCTTTGCCAAATACCAATCTAATTCAAATAGACGATTTGAAAGAGGGAGGAGCTGGGATTTTTGAAGGGAAGAACATGGATGAAATTCATGCTGAATATCCCGAAATAGCTCTGGAATTTCAAAGAACTAAGAACTTCAATTCAGTACCGGGTGCCGAATCTAGATACGATTTCCGAAAGCGGGCAGAAAAGATTGTTGATTTTCTAATCAAAGGGCATGACAAAAACGAGGAAATCGCTGTTTTTACTCACAGTGGATTTTTGATGTTTATTGTGGCAGTAATCATGGGAACTAACAGAATTTGGACTTTGCGGATTCCTAATACATCAATATTTGATTTTAGAATAGATCCAGGCTCTTGGGATATGAAGAATTCCTTCATAAATACGGGGACATCGTCTTTACAACAGTTTGGATCGTTTGAAATTAGACGTTTTGCGGATGCCATTCATCTTGCTGACAATTAGATAATAAGGACACATTGGTTGGTTGATAATGCTAGTTTAAGTGAGGTTGTTCGTTGAAACGGACAATTTTCCATTGAGTAGGGTTTAATAATTCCCTTGTTTGGCTATCCCATTCCTTAACGTTGATGGAGAATTCATATAGGGCAGTGTTTCTCGCAGAAAGCCCCCAGAGTCTAGGAGATTCTAAGATTGCACAGATGATTTGCTGTATTATCCCTGCGTGAGCAAACGCTACTATAATGTCGTCGTTTGTATGAGAATCAATAAAGTAACGAGTAACTTTTTTCCCTCTGGCCCTTCGATTTTCCTCTGACTCTGCATCTTTTATATATTCCCAATTGCGTGAATCTCTAAATTTGTCAGCTTCTTGAGGATGACTTTCCTCAATTTCTTGCCAAGTAAGGCCTTCAAAAATTCCTGCTCCAGTCTCTTTTAAATCTTCCATTTCCATGATGGGAATGCCCCAGTGTCCTCCAGCCAATTCTGCAGTGTCTTTGGCCCGTTTCTGAGGACTGGAATAAACATGAGTCGGAATTAATCGTCTTTCCTTAAACCATCTTCCAAGTTTTCCTGCTTGCTCTCTCCCGTTTTCTGTAAGATTAGTTATTTCTAAATCTTTCGAACCAGACCATCTCATTGCTAAATTTGCATGTGTCTCACCATGACGAACCAAGATTAATTTCATGCCTAGAATTTCCCCATTAATGAATGGCGAATTTTAATGACGTCGTTTCTTAGCGAATCATCCTGTTCAATTTTGACTGAAACTCTTTCGTGACCATGTAGCACTGTGGAATGGTCTCGGCCTCCTAATATTCTTCCGATTGCTGTAAAACTTAAGTCTGTTTCCTCTCTAAGTAAGTACATGGCGACCTGCCTTGACAACACAGTCATCTTGCGCCGACCTTTTCCTCGAATTTGATCAGTAGCTATACCGAAATGTTCAGAGACTGCTGAGATCACAGCTGAATCTGTTATTGTTTTTCCTCGCATTGTGGCCCAGCTTTCCCCAATGAGTATGGTAACGTCGTCCAGGGATATGGAAGATTCCCGAAATTGGGACCAGGCTATGACCCGATTTAAACTTCCTTCTAAGTCTCTAACATTAGATTGAACTCTTCTAGCTAGGTATTCCAACACATCTGAAGGAACATCACAGTCCATTCTGCTGGATTTTTCTTGAAGGATGGCAAGTCTAGTTTCAAAAGGTGGTGGTTGCATGTCTGCAACTAGACCCCCTGCAAGCCTAGACGTTATTCTTTGTTCCAGTACATTTAAAGAAGATACTGGCCTGTCGCTAGTGACGACTATTTGTTTGTTTGCCATATGCAAAGCGTTAAACGTATGGAAAAAACCTTCTTGAGTTTGCTCTTTGGCAATAAGAAACTGAACATCGTCCAACAGCAAGACATCAGAGGAACGATAAAAGTCCCGAAATTTTTCGGTGGTTCCTTGTTGAATTGATTTCACGTATTGGTTAGTAAATTCCTCACACGTCACATAAATGCAATTTAGTCCTTTTTTGGAAACTTCATGTCCTATAGCGTGTAAGAGATGAGTTTTCCCTAGTCCAACATCTGAGTAAATCACCAATGGATTAAAAGTATGACCAGGATTTTCAGCTGCAGCTTTTGCGCCAGCCAAAGCTAATTCGTTTGAGTCGCCCAAAACAAAATTTTCAAATGTATATTTTGGATTTAATTTTGGCATTCTAGCCAGTGGACCCTGATTATTATCTGAATTGAAGTCAGAAGTATTGTGAATTTGAGGATCTTGCATAGCTATTGGTTGGGTCTCAGGATTATCGCTAATCCTAATGTTCTTGTTGCCTTTTACTGAAAATACAACCCTATGGTTCTGTCCAGTGACATCCCGAAGTTTTGTTTCAATTATTCCGGACATTCTGTCTTTGAGATATTGAGCCGTGAAGGCGTCCTCAACAGAAACAGTGAGATTTTCCTCATCTATTGAAAGGCCTACACTATTTTTTATCCATGTTTCAAAGCTAGGCCGTGGTATAGACAGTTCGAGTTTGCCAAGAACTGCAGTCCATACGGTAGCGGCCTGCCGGTTTGTTTCAAAAGCCATTAATTTCTTTTATATATGTGCCCTTATTTTTGGCACAAAGCGACCCAAGGATTTGTGTTCTTTCTTTTAAAAGAACTAAATGAGTGCTTCCGCTAGACTTGCAGCGTACAGGATTTCTCCATCATACCTATACATACTTGGCAAAGCCTAGAGATTAGAGCTCTTTCCATAATATGCCTTCTATATAACTGAAGACATTGACCTTTTGGCCTACATCAAAAGCGTAGTAGTGCTAGTCCTCTAGACATCGCTCGCTGCTACCGGAACCGCAACCTTGCGGTAATATTTCCGGCCCTCCAACTTTTCAGTCGGTATCTGTACAGTGTGTCACTGCGGAATTACATTCAGGAAGATTGATGAAGAGTCACATTGTCACAATCTTTCCCAATTTAAGACCCTTTCTGCGATAACTACAACAGAATATCTTGGTCTCTGCACGTTACTTAAAAAGTGCTCTAACTTTGTACACCCGTCTTTTCAACTTTCGCAAGGGGGGAGACCGGGAATTTTAATGTCAATCTGTTTCTAGCTAATAAAGGCAGAATTTTACGTTCATGAAATATAATTCCTGATTCTTAAATATAAAAAATGGTTTAAAACACAATTTATTTAATAAAAAACGTGTAATAGACATAAATTTGGTCTGTATAGTTGTAATTGTGATGATGGCATAATAATAAGATTTGTAAGGAAGTTGAGCGGATTGTCATATAAATTAGGAAATATACCGATGTCTGAAGGTGGAAAAAATGCATGGGACATCGCAATGGAAGTTTCCCTTCTGGCAGGTGGAATTTTGATGGATTGGTGGCCAAAAGCTAAGCAAGTTTTTAGTAAGGGTCCAAACGATATCGTCACTAATGTTGATAGAGAGTGTGAAAATTTCATAATAGGTGAACTCAAAAAACATTATCCTGACCATGGAACCTTTGGTGAGGAAGGATTTGGCACTGATCCAAATAAGGGTTGGGTGTGGGTAGTTGATCCAATTGATGGGACTAGGAATTTTGTAGCTGGTATACCCCATTTTTCTATAGTTGTTGCATTGGTGAAAGATGGGGAGGTAGTGGTGGGTGTGAATTATGATCCTATACACGAAGAAATGTTCCATGCAGCTAAATATCAAGGAGCATTTTTAAATGACAAAAAGATCAGGGTATCCGATAAGCTGAAATTTGAAGATGTTAGCTGTGGGTTTGATCCATCAAATGGACCGGCAGAAGGAACTAGAAATACTCTTCAGGTTCTGCGTAAATTATGGCCTCATCTTAATACGACAAGGACTTTAGGATCTTCCGCTTTGGGGCTTTCATATGTGGCCGCTGGGAGAACAGATATATACATAAATCATCGCTTGCAACCTTACGATCAGGCGGCAGGACTTGTTTTAGTTGAGGAGGCAGGGGGAATAGTGACGGATAGACAGGGCTATAGGGCAGGTCTTTACTCTGATGGAATCATAGCTTCCTCATCACCTCTTCACAAAGATTTTATGAATTTGACCAAGTCGGCTCCATGGAGAAGGCCGAGTAGCAGAGCAAATAATCCTAGGGAAGCCTAAGCAAATGTCAGGAATTATAAATCTAGATCTATTGATGGTAGTATGCGTCGTAACTGTATTATGAGGTCACTATAGAAATTTTTAGGTGATAAGCGGAAAGCATGTTTAATTTAATAAAAGGTGAGATTAATGGTTAAACAAGGAGTAGTACCCGACGACCTTACGGCTCCGTTTTGGGATGCGGCAAATCAATCTAAATTGGTGATTCAGAATTGTAAAGCATGCAATCGCCTGCAACATCCCCCTGAACTGCTTTGTGGAAAATGTGGCTTAGGTGACAGTCTTGGTTGGGAAGAGATGAGCGGGAAAGGGAAGATTTATAACTATGGAGTTGTTCATGATTGTCCAGTGAGATTATTGCAGGATGATCAACCGTTTAATCTTGCTGTAGTTATGTTGGATGAGGATCCTGGGATTCAAATGTATTCCCATATGCCGGGCGTTCCTGAAGATGAGGTTCCTGTAGGGGCAAACGTGAGGGTGATATTTGAAAAAAGTGCAAACGGTCAGTTGATACCTGAATGGGAAGTTGAAACTTGATCTTTAAAGATTCGGATTTAAGTGTTAAGGAGTGAAGCTTGGTTACTAAGAATGCACCTGCGTCGATGTATAGAAGCAAAGAGGGTTTAGGAATTTGGGAACACAGAGGAAAAGTTGCGGCTGTGGGAATTGGGCACTCTCCTACAGCTCGTCGATGGGATGAGAGACCAGAGACGTCAGTAGGTGCGTGGAGCATAATGGCTTTAAGGAGAGCGATAGAAGATGCAGGCGTGACTCCCGATCAGGTCGATGGTCTTGTTATTGTTCCTGTTACCACCACAGGTGCATTTTGGCCCGACGATAAACCGCTGCCAATGGATGCTATTAATGCTTTTAATCAGACTTCGGATCCCCTTGACGGAGTAGCAAAATTGAGTGCAGAGTGGCTATTGAAAAATATGCCAGAACTCACCAACGTGAAATATACGGCTTATGGGCCTGTTTGTATGTCAAATGCCCTAAATGTGGCAGCTCAAGCTGTAGGAGATGGACTCACCAATACATGTCTTGTTCTTAAGGCTTGGCATAATCTTGAAGGGCGATATTACCAAGGTGGCAAAAATGCTGCTAATGAGATAGATGGGACTAGCGCCATCAAAAATATCTGGGGGGCGCCTGCTTCCTATGGAACTGCATTACAGTTTGCTGAATATTGCAGAAAATATGGTAAGACCCACGATATGATGGCTCCCTTTATGAGTAATTCTAGGAGAAATGGCCTGATGTTTCCTGAGGGTTATTGGGCCCAGCATAGACCAGAGGAATTGACTTCAGAGGACTATCGATTGGCTCGTTGGATTGCGAAACCAGCTAATCTATTTGATAACGACATTCCCATTATGTGCGCGGCTTCATACCTATTTACAACATCTGAGAGGGCAAGGGATATGAAGCAGAAGCCGGTTTATATATTGAACCATGCTTCTAGTGATACTACCCCAAGAGGATTTACCCCAACCCTCGATGAAGTTGAGGAAGATACGGCTAGAAGTGCCAGAAAAATCTATGAAGGTGCTGGGATATCAGCGAAAGATCTCTCTTTTGAGAATATGTATGATGGATTTACATTATTTCATCAATTTCATATAGAGGGATTGGGATATCGAGGTATTAAATTTGGTGAGGCTCTTGATTTTTACCAAACTGATATCAGTATTGAGGGACCAAATCCAGTCTCTCCGAGTGGAGGTAATATTGGGAGTGGAAGGAGCAGATTTTGGATGCATACAGATTCCATTCAACAGTTGCAAGGACGTGCCGGGCCTCGCCAAATTACTGGGGTGAAACCTGAAATAGCGGTCTCGGGAGGACCTATGCCACTGGGAGGAAACTATACGGTTTGGAGCGCAACCCCTGATTAGAACTGAACTAGAAAGTACAGATTTATTGATGTAGAAAGGTTGATTATTGGCAATTCTTATAAGCTTCGATATAGATGGAACTTTGGAAATTGGTGACCCTCCTGGCGCTGTAACGATGGAAATGGTTCGAATAGCTAGGAAAAGGGGCTTTATAACCGGAAGTTGTTCCGATAGACCTATGAGTACCCAGAGGGCTATTTGGAGAGAACATGATATCGAATTCGATTTCGTTTGTTATAAGCACATGCTCCCCAATTTAAAAGAGGACTTCAAAGCCGATGCATATTGGCATGTGGGAGATCGGGATGACCTTGATAGAAAGTATGCTATTCGTGCAGGATTTGATTTCTTGTGGCCCGATGAGGCTGCAGTAAAAGAATGGTTTCTTAGATAACTATTGTTATTCCAACACAGCTGAGGTGAGGAAATGGATTTTTCATTCAGTCTTGAAAATGAAGATTTTCGAAGTCAACTCATTAGTTTTCTAGATGAATCGTTACCTGAAGATTGGAATAACCTGGGTAATGGCAGTCCTTATTCCCCAGTCAATTTGGAATTTACCCAGGCTATGTCTACTGAATTGGCAAAAAAAGGATGGTTGACCATGGCGTGGCCGGAGGAATACGGGGGTCAAGGTCGGTCCATTATGGAGCAGCTTATATATCGGGAAGAGATGACTTATAGAAGTGTTCCTGGGTCTGATCTTGGTACGGGAGCTATAAGTTGGGTGGGACCTACCTTAATGATGGCAGGTACAGAAGAACAAAAAGTGGAACATATTCCGCCTATCACTAGAGCTGAAAGGTACTGGTGCACTTTATATAGCGAACCTGAGTCCGGCTCCGATCTAGCATCACTAAAGACTCAAGCTGTAAGAGATGGTGATGAGTATATTATCAATGGTTCAAAAATATGGACCAGTTCTGCTCATATTGCTGATTGGGGTTGGCTTGCTGCGAGGACAGATCTGAATGCACCCAAGCATAGGGGTATAAGTTTGCTCATGTTGGATATGAAGTCTCCAGGGGTTACTGTCAGGCCTATCTACAATATGGCTGGGGGACATGATTTTAACGAAGTTTTTTTTGAGGATGTTCGTATTCCAGCAAAAAATCTAGTAGGCGAAGAAAACAAAGGGTGGTATACCTTAGCAGTCGCTTTAGATTTTGAAAGATCTGGAGTTGGATACTCCGCAACTTGTCGAAAAATGCTTGAGGCTGTCATTGAATATTCAAAAAATAATGAAGGTAGAGATGGTAGCTTATTATGGGAAGATGCTGTGGTCAGAAACCGTCTTGCTGAGAGATGGACTGAAACTGAAGTTTCGCGTTGGTTGTCTTATCGGGTAGCTTGGATGCAAGCTCAAGGTTTGGTACCAAATTATGAAGCGTCAATGTCAAAAATGTATGGGACAGAACTTACACAACGCGTCGCAAATACATCTATGAAGGTGATAGGTATGAAAGGCGGAGCGCAGTTATATGAGCCTGAGCCTTCACCTGTAGAATCTGCAGTTCGGAATATGTACCTAAACTCTGTTTCGGCAACTATTGCCGCTGGAACTTCGGAAATACAAAGAAATATCGTGGCAGGTAGAGGCCTGGGGTTACCGAGAGGCTGATATTTTTTGGTGGGGAGGGATTTTGTTTGAAGATAAAACCGAGTGATCCTCCCAGACTAGACTTACCTGTTTTGCCTTTTAAGGTTCTAGACCTAACAGAAGGAGGCCACAATCTTTGTGGCAGATTGTTGGGAGACATGGGTGCTGATGTGGTGAGAGTAGAGCCTCCAGGGGGAAGTCCAACTAGGTTGAGGGGTCCATTTGCCTCGGGAGCGAAGGACTTGTTACAGCATAGCCTTTACTGGGCGGCGTATAACTCGAATAAGAGGGGAATTACATTAGATATTTCTTCTCAAAAGGGCCAAGAAATCTTGTCGAAGTTAATTTCCGAAAGTGATGTTATTTTGGAATCATTTTCCCCAGGTTACCTAGAGTGTCTGGGGATCAGCTCAGATTTTTTGGATTCATGTAACTCGAAACTTGTTCATACCTCTATTACCCCATTTGGATCAAGTGGCCCTCATTCTCAATTTATTTCTACAGATTTGATAACTTCAGCTATGGGCGGTATGCCTTATCTGTCCGGTGACAAAGATAGACCTCCGGTTAGGATCAGCTTTCCCCAAGCCGAATTAAATGCAGGGTCACAGGCTTTTGCCGGCACCATGGCCGCTCTTTGGCATAGTGATAGGACAGGCATTGGCCAGAGAGTGGAAGTAAGCGAACAAGTAGCAGTTATATGGACGTTAATGAATGCAACGCCCTTTCCACCTCTCGAAAAAATGGATATGAAAAGGGCGGGAACTTTTCGGCAACGAGGACCTATAGAGGCTCGACACGTGTATAAATGCAAGGATGGACACGTCACAATTTTAGCCCAGGCTGCCACTCTGGATAAACTATTGAAATGGATGATTGATGAAGATGAAGTTCCACCTGATGTCGCCTCATATGATCCAATCTCTTGGAATATAACTACTGATAGTCAAACAAACTCAAGGGAGATATATGAGTTCAAACGGTTAGAGGAATTTTTGGAAAAATTTATGCTAATGAAAAATAAATCTGAACTTTTTGATAGGGCTGTGTCTGATAAATTGCTATTGGCACCCTGTAACACAGTTCAAGATATTAGTAAAAGTCTTCAACTAGAGAGCAGGAATTATTGGGTGGATTTATATCATCCCGAATTAGAAAGAGAAATTCGTCATCTTGGTCCTCCCATAAGGTTATCAAAGACTCCTTTTAGGCTTAGATGTCCGTCGCCTTCGATTGGTCAACACAATGAAGAAATATACGGTGAGTTAGGTCTAAATTCTGATGATCAATTTCAACTTAATGAACAGGGTGTGATATGAATCAAATTGATCAGAAAAATGAGGATTTCACAGAAGATCTATTTCACGGAATAAAGGTTCTTGATTTCTCCTGGGTGGGAGTTGGACCAATAACAACAAAATATTTTGCGGACCTTGGGGGAGAAGTTATTCGTATTGAGTCCGTGACTCGTCCTGATGTTCTCAGGGGTGCCCCGCCATTCAAGGATGGTGTTCCAGGGATTAACCGAAGCCAATTTGGGGCAAATTGGAACACAAGTAAAAAAGGGCTTGGAATGAACTTGGCTCTCCAAGAGTCAAGAGATTTGGTTCTTAAACTTATAGACGAATGGAAGCCGGATATTATTGCAGAAAGCTTTACGCCCAGAGTAATGAAGTCATGGAAATTGGACTACAAATCTATTAGTGGACTTCATCCAGAGATTATATATTTCAGTACTTGTCAAATGGGCCAAACTGGACCACAGTCTTCCTATGCAGGATTTGGACAATTGGCTGGATCGTTAGCTGGTTTTTATTCCTTGACTGGTTGGCCTGATCGAGATCCCGCGGGACCTTATGGGGCTTATTCAGATTTTTTAAACCCTCCTATTGCCTTTGGGGCTATTATTGCAGCGTTAATGTACCGAAATAGAACAGGGGTGGGTCAACACATTGACTTGTCTCAATTTGAAGGTGCCACTCATTTTTTGGCTCCTCACATCATGAAATACAACGATGATGGAACGGTTTTTTCCAGGATCGGAAATGAAGAATATGAGTCAATTCCGCATGATATATATCCTGCGAAGGATGAACTAAGAAAAATGGTAGGTCTAGGAGAATCATGGATAGCCATATCAGTGCAAACTGACAGCCAGTGGGAGTCTCTGGCGTTAATAATCGGCTTAGAAGATGACTTGAGATTGAAAAATATAGAGGGTAGAAAAGAATATAAGTCCATTATTGACTCTGCAATTACAGAATGGTGTTCTAATCGAGGCGCGCAGGAAATTATGATTTTTTTGCAGAATGCTGGAATTCCTGCAGGGGCAGTTCAAAGCCAATCTGATCTTTGGAATGATCCTCAGCTAGAACACATGAAATATTTTTGCTGGTTATACCACCCGGAGGTCGGGCCAATGCCTTACGATGGACAGCAATTTCAGCTGTCAGAAACACCAAGTAAGCTACGGGCACCGCAAGCCATGATAGGGGAGCATAATGAGGAAATCCTGAGAAATTATCTGAAGCTCAATCGTCAACAAATAGGAGATTTGTTTGAGCGCGGAGTTTTAGAGAACTCTATGTAAATTTATCAAAGGGGTATACAACCATAATGACCACAACTAAAGGTCCTTTGTCCGGGTTCAGAATCATTGATTTGACTAGGATGGCACCAGGCCCTTTTTGCACGATGATGTTTGGTGACATGGGGGCGGATGTGATAAGGATTGAGCCACCGCCCTCTTCTCGAATATCCAATAAAGGGGCACTGCCTCAGAATGAGGAAGCTCGAAACATAACTTGGAATCCTCTAACAAGAAATAAACGCAGCATAATTATGGATCTAAAGGAAGACAAAGCTCGCGAGGTTTTTTTTCATCTTTGTAAAAACGCTGATGTATTAGTTGAAGGATTTAGACCTGGAGTTGTAAAAAGGTTGGGATGTGATTACGAAACAGTGAGGACTGTAAACGAGAAAATTATATATTGTTCGATTTCTGGATATGGACAAACAGGTCCCTACAAAGACCTCGTTGGACATGACATTAACTACATATCTATAGGTGGGGCTTTAGGTATGATTGGTTCTTCTGATGGAACTCCCGCAATTCCATATAACATAATTGCGGATTTTGCGGCTGGTGGGATGCATGCAGCTTTCTCAATAGTTTCAGCGTTGCTTCATCGCGAGAGGACCGGAATTGGTCAATCTATAGATATAGCTATGTCAGATGGAGTGGCCTACTTGTTGGCCGCAGCTGCTGGCGAGCATTTGCGAAGTGGACTTGTTCCCACCCCTGGAGAGATGACGTTAAATGGAGGCGTGCCTTTCTATAATGTTTTCCGATGCCTTGACGGGAAATTCATAAGTATTGGTTGTATAGAAGGTTGGTTTTGGGAAAATCTGTGTTCAGCTATAGGAATGGATGATTTTACTAAATCTCAATTTGACAAAGAAAATTACGAGGCTATATTCGATTCTATGAAAGATCAGTTTTTGAAGAAAACCAGAGATCAGTGGTGGGAAGAGTTAAAAATTCATGAGGATATAGCTGTTGCACCAGTTCTTAATATGGAAGAGGTTTTGCAGGATCCGCATGTAGGTTTTCGGGAAATGATAGTTAATGTGGGAAGTTTTGGTGGAGAGATGGTCAAGCAAATCGGAATAGGTCCAAAATTTTCTAAAACTCCCGGCTCAATCAGATCTTTGGGTAAACTTCCAGGTTCTAACACGAGAGAAATTTTGCTGGAAAGTGGATATTCTCAGACAGAAATAGAAAGCTTGTATCAGATGGAAGTGATTTTTTGACCAATAGTGTGACTTCTATATTTTGAGAGGTGAGGCTCGTATGGATTTTCGTTTTACCCCTGAACAAGACAGTTGGAGACTAGAGGTAAGAGAGGCTATCGATGCTCTCATGACCAGAGAGGTAAAGGAAGAATTGAAAGGTCGTCCTGACTTAGGCCCTGGTATTGAACAAAAAAAATTCATGGAAGGGTTGGGAAAGAAAGGCCTGTTAGGAATATCATGGCCAGTCGAGTATGGTGGATTAGGCAGATCCCTTATGGATCAATACATATTTTCTGAAGAGATTGGTCGAGCCGGTTCTCCTTATACCAATTCAACGGCTGTAACCATGGTAGGTCCCACTATTATGAGAGCAGGTAGTGAAGACCAGAAGAAAGAATGGTTACCAAAGATGTTGAGCGGGGAAGTGGAATGTGCTTTAGGTTACACAGAGCCAAACTCTGGTACAGACCTTGCGAGTTTGGAGACTAGAGCTATAGAAGATGGTGACGATTACGTCATTAACGGACAGAAAATATATACAAGTGCCGCGCATTTTTCTAATTATATTTGGCTTCTGGCACGAACCGATCAAGATGCTCCAAAACATAGAGGTTTGTCGGCATTCTTAGTTCCGACCGATTCACCTGGTTTAAGCATAAATCCCCTTTGGAGAATGGATGATGGTAGAACGAACCAAGTCTTCTTTGATAATGTGAGAATACCAAGAAAAAACCTTATCGGTGAACAAAATCGGGGTTGGTATCATGTGGCCATGGCTCTCGATTTCGAAAGAGTTAGCTTAGGTGCCAGATATGCTTCACTGTCGGATCGTTTGCAAAAAATAATTAAATACGCCAACGAAACGGAAGTTGACGGTAGGCCTATTTCACAGGATCCGCACATCAGGGAACGGTTTGTTGAGATTGGTATGAAATTGGAAACTGTAAGGCTTTTTTCTTATCGGACTGCTTGGATGATCGATAAAGGGGAAGTTCCTAATTATGAAAGTTCGGCTTTAAAAATCATTGCGACTGATCTTATCCAAGAGGTTGCGGATTTTGGACTTGAAGTATTAGGCCCCTACGGTCAGCTAACCCGAAATGATTCACGTGCTCCGCTTGATGGAGAAATGGAGAGAGCCTATAGAGGGGGGATTTTTCTGCGTTTTGGTGGAGGTGCAAATGAAGTGCAAAAAGACATTATAGCGAGGCGCGGACTTGGCCTACCGAGATTGTGAAAACAGCTCGATATTTGGTTTCTGGATGTGAAAATTAGTCAGGAGATGTGACAAGGAATGGATCTCGGATTGACTCAAGAACAAGAAATTCTTCGTCGTTCGGCAAGAGGTTTTTTGGAAGCTGAATGTCCGACTGGACTAGTCAGGGATATGGAATCATCTGAAAATGATGTGCCTGAGGAACTATGGGGAAAAATGGCATCCTTGGGATGGATGGGTATCATTAACAGAAATCAATATGGTGGGAATGAAGGTTCATATACTGATTTAGCGGTACTTTTAGAGGAAATGGGACGTTTTTTAGTGCCGGGTCCATTCTTTAATTCCGTTGTCGAAACTGCTCCATTATTAAATTCATTAGCTTCTAACGAAATAAAGTCTCAATACATTCCACAGATATCAAGCGGTTCCACTATAGGTACATGTGCCTTCCAAGAATCAGATTTTAGATATTTTCCAGAGGCGGTGAAATCAAGATTACGATTGTCGAAAAATGGATATTTACTCAATGGAACTAAATTATTTGTTGAACATGCTAGAGCTGCCGACTTATTTGTAACAATAGCCACCCACGAAGATTCCAACGAAATGTCCATGTTGTTACTAAGTTCTTCTATTCCCGGGATAGCAATAAAAACCATGGAAAGTCTTTCTGGTGAACCTTTGTATGAGGTTAGTTTTGATAATGTTGAAATACATGAAAGTGCGATTTTGGGTGAAAAAGGAAGAGGATGGGAATACATACGCCAATATCTTGATATTTCAACTATTATGAGTTGTGCTCGGAGTGTTGGAGGGACACAAGCAGTGATCGAAAGGACTGTTGAATATGTAAAAGGTAGGGTGCAATTCGGTCGACCTATAGGTAGTTTTCAATCCGTGCAACACGATTGTGCAGATATGGTTAACAAAGTAGATGCTGCGAGACTAGCTACATTTCAAGCGATAGCTAAACTGGAAGACGGTGAAGATGCTTCAAGAGAAATATCTCTTGCACGTATGTTGACTGACCACGCTTATAAATGGACTACACTGACATCTCAGCAACTCCATGGAGGGGTTGCTTTCATGAAGGAATATGATTTGCAACTTTGGACTCGTCGAGCTCGGGTTGCTGAATTTAAATTTGAACTGGCTTCAATTCACAGGGAAAGATATTCTAAAGAAATGGGATTGAAGTGAATTTATTGGAGTTTTAGGTCTTTTGA
Organism: uncultured Dehalococcoidia bacterium; assembly: GCA_964343265.1. Lineage (GTDB taxonomy): Bacteria > Chloroflexota > Dehalococcoidia > Lucifugimonadales > UBA826 > CAYFIW01. Next base: position 89,424 of record CAYFIW010000001.1, read on the forward strand.
AATAGTGGTGGAGTCAAAGAATGGGATGGAAGAATGACTATAAGAGTAGGTTAGTTGGTCTAGAAGAGGCCCTGCAAGGTTTGCGTGATGGGGATAGAGTGGTTATTCCTTTGACAGAACAGCCGATGGATTTGATTTCTCAATTGATGAAAGAAGCTAGTCGGCTTTCTAATGTTTCAATATGTGTGTCGACCCCGGCCTTTGATATGGGTCTATTGATCGAACAAGGCGTAGATGTGGAGGTTGAAGTTTTTTTGGGTCCTTTGGCCAGACAGTATGAAAATGAAGGGATAGCCCCGTTTTTACCGCTTCCGTTTTCTATGACCTTCAAGGCTAATGATGAAAGGCCTCAGGAGGCTAAATCTATTGACGTTTGCCTCGTCTCTGTAACACCTCCAAATGATGAAGGGATGGTATCTTTTGGTCCCCAACCTTGGTTTAAGATGGGATATTCGAAAAGGGCTACAACAGTAATTGCTGAAGTAAACCCTAATTTGATCAGAACTCACGGCGATTGTTTTATGCATGTCGATGAGTTTGATTTTTTTGTAGAAAAAGATTTTGTGATTCACACAACTGAAACCTTGCTTGCATTGGTTTCAGGATATGGTGAACCAAGGAGATCGGCTCTAGAGGAAATCATAAGGTCGGTCAGTTCAGAGCGATTGGCTCCGCTCGCCAGTCGTTTTGAGAATATTGATATACAAGTTTTGAGAACCATGTTCGGGCTGGATGATGCCTCTGACCAAATTAAATCTATAGCAAATCACGTGGAAGCTCTAATACCTCATGGGGCGTGTATACAAATTGGTGTTGGATCTCCGTCCTCGTATTTGCCACGACTTGGTATTTTTGATAATAAAATTGACCTGGGTTTACATACTGAGTTGACTGTTCCTGGCATAGCTAGGCTAGTTGAAGCTAGGGTTATTAATGGTTCACAAAAGAATGTACATGAAAATAAAGCTGTAGCAGTGTCTTGGTCTGGCTCTGATGACAGGGACTTGAAGATCATAGATGGCAATCGTAACTTTGAATTATATGAACCTGATTACTTACTTAATCCGTCTCTGATCTCCTCTAATGATCATCAGGTTGCGATAAATAATGCCTTGACAGTTGATCTAACGGGTCAAATATGTTCGGAAAGCATTTTTGGAGGAAAGATGATCAATGGAATCGGGGGACAACCTGAGACGCATATGGGAGCTTTATATTCAAAAGGTGGGCGTGCCATAACGCTTTTACAGTCCACTGCGATGTCAGGATCCATCTCCAGGATAGTGCCGAAATTAAATGAGGGGGAACTTGTTACTATTCCTAGATATTGGGCGGATACAATTGTTACTGAATATGGAGTTGCTAATCTCCTCGGGAAAAATCATCGTGAAAGGGCTGAGCAACTCATTGGTATTGCTCACCCTGATTTCAGAGAAGATCTTAGTAAATCCTTAAAAGGTTGGCTAATTCCATAAAGTCGAAAGCGTCGATTCTCTTTTTGGTAGTTGATATGTATACATAAAATGTCGATAAAAAGGTAAGTTTGGGGGTAAGCAATGTCTGAAATAAATTTGCGAACGAAATTATGTGAAGTTCTGGAGATTGAATACCCAATTTGTCTGGCTGGTATGGGTGGATTGCAAGGAAAATTCACCCCTCCTGAACTTGTTGCAGCCGTTTCTAATGCTGGAGGATTAGGAGTAATAGGTGCGGCAGGGGTCCCTGTTCCTATATTAAGGGAGAGAATTAGGAAAACAAAAGAGCTAACCGACAAGCCTTTTGGGGTTGATTTGCTCTTACCTGCGAAGGTAGATCGTACTGGGGCAGGGAAGGAGGGGCAACCTTATGAAGAGGCCATGGGTCAGCTAAGAAGTGATTACCCAAAGCATGCAGATTTTGTGGAATCTCTAATAGCTGAATTTGGAATAGAAGATGAGGCTGAATCTTATAAAGAACCGGAGGGAGATCCTAGAGATAGGACCGTTAAGAGACAGGTGGACGCAATATTCGATGAACAGGTGCCAGTGTTTGCTGCAGGTCTGGGAGATCCAGCGTGGGTCGTTCCCATAGCAAAGGAGGCTGGTGCAAAGGTTATGGGGCTATCCGGAAGTGTTAGAAATGCTGAAAGGCAATTGAAAGCAGGGGTAGATATAGTAGTTGCTCAGGGAACAGAAGCAGGTGGTCATACTGGAAAAATTGCCACGATGCCTCTGGTTCCCCAAATCGTTGATGCTGTAGATCCTACACCAGTTGTAGCAGCCGGAGGAATTGCCGATGGAAGAGGTATAGCGGCGGCCTTAACCTTAGGTGCTGAAGGAGTATGGCTTGGAACGGCTTTTTTGGCATCTAAGGAATCACAAATTCATAAAACGCAGCAGGACGCGATAATAGCTGGACACTCAGGTGAATTTGAAATTAGTCGTTCGTACACTGGTAAAACTGCAAGACAATTTAGAAACCCGATTGTCGAAGCTTGGGAGAATTCCGGTTTAACACCTCTACCTATGCCTTTACAAGGTATCCTGATGGCGAAATTAGGGTCCGCTGCTGAAAAGGCGGGTCGGCATGATCTGGTATTTACCCCTTCTGGTCAAGCATCAGGTCTGATTCGAGAAGCTAGACCGGCTTCAGTAATAATGGAACACTTGGTTACTTCTACAGTAGAGTGTCTTGACAATTTGAAGTACAGAGTAGCGATGACTATATAGAGTAGTGCAAATTAATAATCGCCTGTTAAAAGTTTAACAAATATAACGTACAATTGTTATTAGTATGATTAAGGTTTTAGTTGTCAGTGCACTGATTTTTACAATTATTGTGGGATGCGGTGATTCAGAAGCGATTTCCTCTGATCCCGCGCCTAACTCGGTTGTAATGTCTGATTCTGGTGATATCACACCTACCAGTACATCATTGCCACAGATTAAGGTAATTCCGACGGCAGTTTTGTCGCTTCCTACGAAGGAACCTATTGTTGGTACCTTAAAAGAAAGACCAACCGTAATAATTGAGAAAAAACCAACTCAAACTCCTGTTCCATTTCCTTCGCCATTGCCAGCTGTTGTTATACCTGCTAACGAGGTATCTAAGACGCTTACGACGGTAGAAGTAGTAAAACTTTTAAAGCCTTCTGTTGTCCATATAGCCAATGATCAAGTGGTAACGGGGATGTTTAGTCAGCCTATGCCCCGGTCTGGTGTAGGCTCCGGGGTAGTGCTTGATGATAAAGGGAGAATTTTGACTAATAATCATGTAATCCAAGGAGCTCAGTCAGTAACCGCCACGTTGAGTGATGGGAGATCTTACCCTGCAAGTGTTGTGGGTACGGACCCTAAGACAGATTTGGCCGTTATCCAAATTGAGGCGGTTAAGTTAGATCCGGCCAGATTAGGTGATTCAAAAACGTTGGAAGTTGGCGAAGATGTCATAGCTGTCGGACATGCTTTAGGTCTAAAAGGCGGCCCTACTGTAAGTAAGGGTGTAGTAAGTGCTTTGGGAAGGACTATAGAGATCGATAACCAAAGATCTATGGTTGATTTGATACAAACAGACGCGTCAATTAATCCTGGTAATAGTGGGGGCCCCTTGGCTAATTCTAAAGGTGAAGTCATTGGAATTAATACTGCGATAATACAAGGGAGTAATGGAATCGGATTTGCCATTAATATTGATGATGCAAAGATCATAGTAAAACAACTGATTCAAAATGGCATAGTTAACCGTGGATTTATAGGTATATCGCCTTTCAACGTTACTGATTCTATTAGGGAACAACTTGACCTTCCCGTGGCCGAAGGGGTCATTATTGCTAGGGTAATTGAAGGTTTCGCCGCAGAGTCGGCTGGACTTCAAGTTGAAGATGTGATTGTTCGTCTTGGAGGAATAGAGATCAATAATGCTGGAGATCTTTCTAAGTTCTTAATCAGTCACCTTCCAGGAGAAACTATTACCGTTGAATTTTATAGAAGAGGTACTTTATCCACAGTGGACCTGACGTTGGGAGAAATGCCATGAAAATCATAATCTGGCGACCGCTAATTCTAAATTGCTCGAAGATTCTATTGTCAACAGATAAATGACAGGAGAATTAAGAACTAGGTTTTTTTTGACCAAGTTGTGCCCGCTGGCTTGTTTGTTATTAATTGTTTTTGTATTGGCTTGTTCACGTCCGACGGAAATAACTGAAACTCAGGTTAGAGTCACTAATTTAAATAAATCGATTATGTGTCCTGTGTGCCCAGGAGAGTCTATTGATCAGTCTCAGAACGATATTGCGAGCTATATGAGGGAAATAGTTTTTGATCAGGTAGAGTCTGGGAAAACAGACGAAGAAATTAAGAATTACTTTGTCGAAAGGTATGGACCTGTGGTTCTTATGCAGCCTCCAAACAAGGGGGTCGGAAGAATTGCGTGGATAATACCTCCGATTGGATTCTTGATCGCTATTATTGTCGTCTATATGGTTTTGTCGATTATGAGTCGTAAGAGATCTCAAATACAAGATGAACGTCTCTACTATGATCTGGATGTATCCCTCACTTCTGATGAGCGAAAAAAATATATAGCTTTGATCGAAAATGAGGAATTTTCTAGAAAGGGCAAAATTAGATAAATATGGTTGAAATTGGTCATATAGCAATAATTGCCTCCTTTTTGGTAACGATGTATTCAACATTTGTAGGGTTTGCCGGAGGTATGTTGAATGGTCGCGATCTAGCTTCCAGTGCTAGATGGGGTTTTTACTCTGTAGTTCCGTTATTGCTTGTAGCGACTATGTGTCTAATATATGCCTTCGTCACAAATGATTTTTCGGTTAAATATGTGGCAGAAAACAGTAATTTGGCGATGCCGAAAGCATATGCATGGGTTGCTTTTTATTCAGGAAATGCGGGGTCGCTCCTATATATAGCTTTGGCGTTTTCTGTCATGGGTTCTCTTGCGATAAAAGTCATAAATGTTAAGTTGCCATATACAGCTCCGTATGCACTTGGGGTTATGTCACTTGTTTTAATATTTTTTCTAGGTGTGATTGTATTTCTTGCAAATCCCCTTGATAGATTGCCTGTTGCACCTGAAGACGGCCAAGGTATAAACCCATTGTTAATCCATTTTGGGATGTTTATACATCCTCCGTTTCAAATGCTTGGATTAATTTCTGTGGCGATCCCATTCTCCGTTGCTATAGGAACCCTTTTGTCTGGCAGAGGGGGCAGAGATGAATGGGTGGATCAGGGAAGACTTTGGGGCATGATCTCTTGGCTTTTACTTACTGCTGGACTTTTATTGGGCTCTTGGTGGGCGTACACGATTTTAGGTTGGGGAGGATATTGGGCCTGGGACCCAGTGGAAAATTCAGCTTTGATGCCCTGGCTTGCAATGACTGCTTTTGTTCATTCAATAATGGTACAGAAGCGCAGGGGCATGTTCCGAATGTGGAACATGCTCCTAATAATCACGAGTTTTGCAATGGCTCAGTTGGGAATGTTTATTAATAGGGGTGGCCCTGTTCCATCGGTACACTCATTTGCAGAATCCACCATGGGATGGATTTTTTTGGCGATAATGGCGATAACACTATTTTGTTCATTGGCGACGTTTATTTTCAGATATGACACTTTGAAAAGCAGGGGAACTTTGGAGTCATTTATATCCAGAGAGGCTGCGTTTTTAGCACAAAATGTACTTTTCTTACTTATCGCATTTGTAACCTTATGGGGAACAGTGTTTCCAATATTTTCAGAGGCTGTTGATGAAACCACAATGACAATCGGGCAACCATTCTTCAACAAGGTCAATGGTCCTTTGATGTTGTTACTTATTTTCATGATGGGAGTTGGGCCTCTTTTGCCTTGGAGAAAGGCTACTTGGAGAAGTGCGATAAGAATGATAAAAGGGCCACTTTTATTGGGAATCTCTTTCATTGTGATATCGACAATTGCAGGAATAAGGGAGCCTTGGGCTGTATTTGCGTTTGGGACCTGTGCATTGGCTTTAGGGGGAATTCTTCAAGAATGGATTAGGGGTACTCGCTCAAGATATTCGAGAGGCGAATCAGTACCCCGAGCATTTATAAGACTCATAAGTGCTAATAGGCCGCGATATGGCGGATATGTGGTGCATATCTCTATAGTGATGCTTGGTATAGGAATAGTTGCTTCATCTTTCTATGATGTACAGCGAGATGTAGTCATGGCTCCGGGAGACGTAGAAACTTTAGGGAAATATACATTTAAGTATGTTGGTGTTGATAAAGAATTGTTCCCTGATCGTGTTAAGGAAGTAGCCCAATTTGAGGTCTGGTCAGGGGATACTTATGTCGGTAATATGTTTCCAAATAGATCTTTCTATCCAGAATTCAGGATAGCTGCTACTAGGGGCGCAATTCGTAGTACTCCCTGGGAGGATTTTTATTTAGTGCCATCTGAGTTTAGAGAAGATGGTCAAGCTGTTTTTAGGGTGCTTATTAATCCTATGGTTTGGTGGATGTGGGCATCTGGCCCCATTTTAGTATTTGGGACAATTTTGTCTCTTTCTCCTAACCGGCGGATCGTTAGGAAACTGAGTCTCACCGACTTGAGTAGTGGTAGAGGCAACATTTCTGGTGTATATACGCCTCTCGGAGCGGGAGATTAGCTATTTAATATGGTAATCCTAATAGGAATCCTCTTGTGTTTTGTTCCGGGCATAGCTGTTATATATCCGCTTTGGAGGAAATTTTCTTCTATGTCTCCACCGCCTGAAGATGAATCATCTTTAGAGGCAGATCTTGATAGAAGGTGGGAGTCCGCAATTGATGGTCTTCACTCTTCTGAGCTCGAATATTCAGTAGGCAACTTGAGCTTGGAGGACTATAAGGAGTTGAGAGAAGTTCACATGTTGGAAGCGGCGGTTGTACTCAAGATGTTCGATTTATCTGGAGAGGATGAAAAGTTATTGTTTGATCAGATTAACGAAGAATTAGCGAAAAGTAGCCTTCTATCTGAATTGGATTCGGATCGTGAATCGAATCGTTGTCAGGAGAACAACGCTTGAGAAATTTTATTTTGTCTGGTTTGTTGGTTTTTCCTTTGTTATTTATATTTTCATACTTTGTGGTTCAGGCGTCCCCAAAAGATCCTAATATAACCGAAGTAAAAGGGCTTGTTATAAATGGCACGGATGGTTCAGAAGCCGGAAAGGGCATATCAGTAGGTCTACATGTAAGTAAATTAGGATCATCTCCTACCATGATAAACGGAGAGACTAAGCCTGACGGGTCTTTTGTTTTCACCGACGTGCCTATTGAAGAAGATGCTTTGTATGGCATTTCTGTCCTTTATGATGGAGTTAGCTACGCTTCTGGTTTTGATATTCATTCAAAGGATCCTGTAGAGATAATTATTTATGACTCCACTAATTCTGATGAAATCATATCCGTAGTTAATGCTTCCTTTCTTTTCACTGATATTGATATCGAGATTCAAGAAATCTTGGTTATGGAAATGATTTCACTGGAAAACAACACTGATATGACCTATAAGCCTGGTTCAGGACCAATGGAACTTCTTAGATTTGGATTACCGGATGGGGTTGAGAAGCTTGTGGTAGACACAGGATTGAGAAATGCGGATTGGATTCAAGTCGATCGAGGATTCGCATTAATTGCTTCAGTTCCCCCAGGAACACATGAACTTATGTATAGCTATTCTCTTCCGTATGATTCCTCAGCGATCAATTTCTCAAAAAACTGGCGGTATGGTGCGGATAACTTCAGAATGGTGGCTCCACGGGGTATTTTTGATTTTAGAACAGATCTTGGATCTGATGTCACAAATAAAGACATAGGCGGACTTATATACCAAGTCCAAGAAGTTGAAGGTATTGGTAGAGGGCAAATGATGTCAGTTGATGTATACAATCTCAGCATGCCCTCATTTTGGCAGAAATCATTACGCTATTTCACTACAGCTAGATATGAGTATAGTGGCCCAATTGCACTTTCCATTATTTTGTTAATAGTAGGGGTAGTTGGTATCTGGAAAACTATGATGGTTAGAAGAAGGAAATCTGGCTGGTTGCCTGGGTCTGAGGAGAAGCAAGTTATAGGGGACATGATTGCTGAGGTAGATATTCTTTTTGAAAAGGGACTTATAGACAAAGAGGAGTACTTTGTTAGGCAGGAAAGTTTGAAGAAAAGATTGAATATTTTGTCTTGAATAACATTATTCTGGCCAGATTGGACTCTAACGTCAGATTTATGGGTTAGCTCTATTGTTTGGCATTTTGCGGTTTAGGATGACACAGATTTTAAAAACTCTGACACAATAGGAAATATCATGTCAGTACGGCCAAACGTGTACATGTGTTTTAACCCAGGCAAGGATATAAATTCTGCAGAAGGGATTCTTGAAGCAGTTTCTTTAGCTGAATCGTGTGAAAGAGGGTCTCTGTCACCCGCATACATCAGACACGGCACTTTAAGTTGACTCAAGTGATTCGTGATGTCAGCTCTGTTTATATTTGATTCAGTCTTTGCGAGATAAGCATTTAGATTTCCTTGAATGGCCTGATTTCTGTAAGGATCCATTTCTGGGCTAAGCTTGTCCATCACTTTCGCTACCGCTTCCGGGCCCTCCTTGAACATTTTTATACGCCTCAAATCTGATTTTTTTCCGACATCAGTTCTTGGTCCCGGAGTCGCAGATCCTATTATCAATGATAAAAATCTTTCAGGGGAAATGATTGCCAATTCCAACCCTGTTCTTCCTCCCATAGAAAACCCCATAAAATGTGATGAGAAGATTCCTTCTTTATCCATAACGCTAAGCACGTCATAAGCCATGGTTTTGTCATTGTATGAGTCAGTCTCGAGAGGTTTATCGCTTTTTCCATGACCTCTTGCGTCAAGAATTAGGAGCGTATGACGACTTTTAAATTGTTCTACATATCCAAAATCGTACCAACAAGTGGTATCCATCATGAATCCGTGGGCCAATATCAATGGCGGCCCGCTTCCTTCCACGTGGTAATGTAATTTTATATTGCCGTTGTTAGCGTATGCCATCTCTGTAATTCATCAACTTATGAGATATACAGGAATTATAGCGGTATTACATCTTAGCCTCATAGACAATATAAATGGCTTTCCTCGCTCGTGAATATGAAGGCCCGTTTTTTGGGTACTAGGTAGGTGTCATCTTGTGGATTGTATTCTAGATAACCTCCGGCCGCTTGTGACTTGAGCCGTTCTGTGAGCAGCCGGAGATTGAATCCATAAGGTTATTTTAGGGTCGATACTTTTAGTATAAACCTAACTTAGAAATAAAAGTTCCTAGCTCCATTTCCAAAGTTCCCACTGGGCATTTCCTTCTGGGTCAACATCCCAGTTGTATACAACAGCACTACCATTCAATGATGAAAGTGAAGGGGCCGTGGTTTGAAAATAGACCATTCCTTTAAATGAGGCACCACCATCTTCAGTGAAGTGCCCTATGCCTGTTGCCCTAAAAGTCGCTACACCATCTTCGGCCAAAATTAATCCGGCATTTGGACATTCTCCGTAAATAGTGCCATCTTCTCTGAGCTCAGCTGAGTAAGTGGCCATAATGTTTAGAACTTGGGCACCGACTATATTGCCGGATCCTGTTAGCGCTGACGTTTCGAAACGGGGATTAGTCCCGTTGGCTGTGAGGGTTTTAGTGGTGGTAGTTGCTGTTATCGAACCTATCTTTTCCGCTGCCATTTTTTCTCCTTTTTTAAAACTGGTATTCAAAAGTATTTATCGAAAATAAATTTCGATAATGTCGAGGAGGATATGCCATGATACATATGAAATGCAACTTTATATGTGAATAAAATAGATTACTTGAAATAGTTGTTAGCTTAAGCTTCAAATAAACATAAAAAAATGGTGGGAAATTTATTCTTTAAGGGCTGGATTACTGTCGTCGTGAGGTTATTATTAAAAAGTAAATGGGATCGTGTAGGCTAATAATATAAAAATGAGATCGATGAGTATTAAGTTTTCGTGAATTGAATGATTGAAACGATAATTTTGACGGGTTCCTGCCCTAGATGTGGGACAGGCACACTCACAAGCGATGAGGATATGTTCGGAGTACGAATATTCTGCGTTATGTGTGGGCATAATAGAGATCTTGGCAAGTTGCCTATGAAAGTACGAAATATCAAGGACTTGGTTATTGCTGTTTTGGAATACGATAAGCAACAACTAGCAAAGCAACGTGCTGCGACATATCCCCCTTCAGTGTATGGATGAAGTCTTGGCCTAATAAGAAGGGTGACTTCTGTCAATATCTGACACACTGCGACCATTCTTTTTGAAGATAGGAATATTGTCAGTATGGAATGTGTCAATTGCGGTAAAGATTATCAGGCGATCCAGAAATTTTGTACCAGCTGTGGGTCTAGCGTTCAGGTTGATTCGGATCGAATAGGCTCTCATTCGCCAGAGGGATTATTCGAAGAACTGAGGTCAATCTCTTTTTCTATAAGAACCCTGGCCTCTTTTGTAAGGTCTGGAGATACCGTCGCAATAGATATCACTGAACGATTGAGATTTCGAAGAGAATCCCTATTAAAGAAATTTAATGAAGTAGCTTCAGAGGCATATGTTTCAACTACTCCTATACATCTTTCGTATCTAGAAAACGTGCTAAGAGCTTCAGGTTTATCGGATTTAGAAATTGATAGTTATATTTCTCAGGAATTAGAACCAGTTTCTCAATCGAAAGATCAAAAGACATTGGAGCATAGGGGGGGGTATTCTATTTCGAATAACCTTCTCCCTGCCCTTCTGTTGCTTGGGGTTCTTTTACTTGCCGCCAGCTCTTTGGTTCTGCTTGTGACCTTGTGGTCTGATTTTTCATGGATTGTGAAACAGATTATTTTACTGGTACAGATGGTCTCTTTCATTGCAGCAGGACATTTCATGAAATATAAGCAAAAGTTGCATTATTCTGGCTTAGCACTGGTAACTCTGGGCGCAGTATGGGGATTGTTCAATGCGGGTGCTATAGCCTATGAGTTTATTGGGACTCGAGGAGAAATTATTGTTCCTGGCATTGCATTGGCAATAGATTTACCGGCGCATGGATGGATTCTTATAAGTTCGGTATCTTTTTTTATTTGGATAGTTCTATCAAGTTTTTATAAAGGGCATGTACTAATTAATGGAACCGCCATATTTTTTGTCGCGAGCATGGGTTTACTTCCTTCTGTTCTTGGTACAACCTGGCACTGGGGTCTTGGAAGTGCAGCCCTAGCGTCCTCCTTGGTGACATTCTTTTCAACTATGTCGTTGCGCTTCGGGATTGGGATTGGTAAAGCAGGAGATTATTTATTCTGGACTTCACAAATAATATTACCTGTCACTTTTTTTGTTTTTTTACAGGAATGGACTGACGACAGAATATCGTTGTATTGTTCCTCGATTATTTTTATTGCTGCTGCTTTAACGTCGGTTGTAGTGGTGAAGTTAAAGCCGTCAGGAGAGTTTGCTTTTTATAGGTATGGGTGCGTTACGTCTTTTGTTTTGGCCCTAGGAAGTTTCGTTTTTGAATCAGGTTTGGTGCAGGGTGAGTGGTTTGGGGTTTTTATTGCTTTAACTGCTCTTGGATGTGCTGTTTTGATGATTTTAATGAATCGGAGAGAACTCGTTATTTCGGATTGGTCAATAACTTTAGGGTATTGTACCTTGGCTATTTCAGTTATCGCCTCTCTATGGCCTGAATTTTCCCAGTTTTCAAAGGGGGCCACTCTACTTTTGGCAGGAGGTTCTTTATGGGTTTCAGCTTTCGAATTATCGAATAAAAAATTGTTACTGTTCACAGGGATGCCAATAGCAATAGGTGGATTATTGTTAATAGACCTATTACTAGAGGGCCAGAATCTAGGTAATTATGAACTATCTTGGTTAGTCTTTGCCATTGCGCTAGCCGGGCAATTATGCTCATTTGTAGGACTGAGAGTGGCTGAGAAATTTTTTCTTCCTCTTTTTTCTGCGAGCGTAGCCTTTTCATTGGCGGCAGTTACGATTTCTGGGTGGGGTGATTGGGCGAATTGGGAAGGATTATTCATGTGCATCACTTTCTTTTGCATATGCGTGTTTTTAATCCGGATACGCCAACAGAAAATCATTGGTGTGGCTGTCTTATTTTGGCTTACAGCGGCCGGAGGATTCGCGATGGGGATGATGGGTCTATCCTTCGTGGAGAGGTCAGTAGGTTGGGCTATAGAATCGCTTCTTCTTATGTGGCTAAATCAATCTATCGCACATATAGGCGTATTAAGAAAATTATTTTCTAATAGGTTTTGGAATGGCCTTATAGAACAAGCTTCCTTGAGATTGTCTTGGTTCGCATTAGGATACGTGATATTGGTATTAATTGGGGGGTCATTCGATTCTGATACTTTTGGAAATTCAAACATATCGATGTTAGCGATAACATTTTCCATTGTCGGAGTTTCCTATGTAGGAACATCGATAATGAGAAAGAGCCATACCTTAGCTTATGTAGGATTTGTTCTACTTCTTTTCGGTTGGATAGTTCAAGCGATTGATTGGCGTATAGGTCAAGCTCAGATTTATGCAATACCTGTGGGGTTATATCTTTTTGGAGTCGCTCATTGGGAGCGGTTGAAGTTGAGTCCACAAAAATATCAGGATGCCTATTTCATAGATCAAACGTCGACTGAAAATGAGAACGGTGTAATGTGGAGTCCATTTGTTGAGGTTTTGGCTCTCCTTCTTGTGGGTGGTTCAGCTTTTATTCAATCTGTAACTCAGAAGCCCGAATGGGTTTATGCTCTGCTGCTTGGAATTGAAGGAGTTTTAATTCTCATATGGGGTTCAGTAAGCCGTTCTAGAATATTGTTTGTTGGTGGAGTATTGATATTTGCCATCAATGTTATATATCAATTAACGTCTCTACTGTCTCATCTAGGTGGAGCCATGGTAGGAGTAATATTTGGCTCATTGATTATCGTATTAGTAGTGCTTGCTGAAAGATTTCGAGGAAAACTCTCGTTATTAGTGGATAGATTTACAAAAAATTAGGTGGTCGGTATAAAAATCCTCTTTGAATTGACTCTTAAAAGATTGCCGAATCCAGGTGAAGGGAAATGACCTGAGGCAAGTAATGCATTCTCTCTTTCAATAAAGGTCATCACCATATTTCTGGATTCAGCCGATAATTTCTTATCATGATCCGGTGACGGACTCCAATCAGTTTCCTGTGTTTGTGGAGGGATATGGGCTGCATCTCCTAAAATAACGACCTTTTCTCCTTTAGAGGCTATGAGTAGACTGCAATGTCCAGGAGTATGCCCTGGAGTTGGCAAGGTCGTTATTTCGTTTGTTACTTTGGATTCACCGTCGAATAAGTCAAGTGTGCCACCATCTATAAGCGGCTGGATTTGCTCATTCAGGTATTCGAACCTTTTGCGTTTTGCCATCCGACTAAAGTGAGACCAGTCATTTTTTGACACCATATACTTTGCATTTGGAAATGTTGGTTTCCATCCTTCAGATGTCTTAGTCATGTTAGTGCCAACATGGTCCAGATGAAGATGAGTCATGAATACGATATTGAAATCTGAAACTGAAAATCCCGCAGAATTGATTTCATTTACTAGGGTTTCTCTTTCAGGCTGTTCTATATTGTGGTCAAGTTTTCCGAGGCCGGTGTCTACTAAAATAACATTTTTTTCTGTTCTTATGATGAAAGAGCCTACATTCATCTCAAAATGGGGACCTTGGTATTCAGAATAATCGCTCCAATTTTCATTCTCAATACCGCTGAAAAATTGTGATTTATCAAAAATCATTCGCCCGTCTGAAACAGAAAAAATCGAGGTATCTCCGACTAGTACACTATGCATGCTCTTTTTTTCCTTTTCAATATAGTTTCCTGTGTATTAGCCCTGATGAAATGTTGGGATTATGTGTTCGCCCAATAGCTCCATTTGCTGATATGTCATTTCAGGTGGGCATGCCGGTCGCAAGGCAAACTTTGTTGCGCCGGCTTCAATATATTCATTTAATAATTTAATTAATGTGTCTGGTGGACCAAACGCGTTCATGTTTCTTGATGGAATGTCCGTACGGCGTCTCAATGTGTATGGTTGTGCTAGCTTTTCAGCTTCTGCGGTACTGTCTGCGAAACAGTAACTAAAAATTGCTCCATAGTGGTCATCTTCTATTGGGTTATTGAAATCTGATGCCATTTCCTTAATTTTAGGTACGCTAATAGCTACCTCTTCCGGTGGTGCCTGTGAAACCAGCCAACCGTCACCTAATTTCGCGGTTCTTTTTAATGCTGGTTCACTTCTTCCACCAAACCATATAGGCGGTAATTGTTCTTGAACAGGCTTTGGTTCTACAGATACCCCATTCAATTTGAAGTGCTTTCCCTGGTAATTCACGTTATTTTCTGTCCATAATAACCTCATGATTTCCACAGCTTCTTCTGTTCGGGAAACACGGACTTTCTTGCTTGTGCCACAGGCCTCATATTCAACCTCATCCTCGGTCCCTAGACCTACGGCTGGCAAACATCGCCCGTTAGACAAAAAGTCTATAGTTGCTAGTTCTTTTGCTAACACCGTGGGATTTCTCAATGGTAGAGCAATTACACTTGTTCCAAATTTAAGCTTTTCGGTTCTGGACGCGATAAATGACATAGCTACCACGGTCTCAAGTGAAAATACTGGTGAAACTATTCGATCTGTGAACCAGATCGAATCGATGTCTAAGGTTTCCATTTTTTCAATGTAGTCCCAAAGTAGTTGAGGATTCGGTGACGGAAATGGCCATCCGCCTAACGCTATTCCAATTCTTACTTTGTCATTGGATATATTCATGTACTTCCTCTCCTTGCCGAGTGATTACATTTGGTCAGATATATCAAGGTTAAACGTTAAGCAGCTCACATAATTCTATGAAGCTAGAAGTTATCAAGTCTGGCCTGTATATAGTTTCATCATATGGCAGATCATATCGGTTTACATAAGCACCTCTATACCCGCTGTGTCGAGCTCCTAAAATATCGAATGAATGCGCGGCTACCATCATTATTTGGTTTGGTTCCAATGTCAGTGCTTGGGCTGCAAATCTATAGACAGATGGGTGGGGTTTAAATTGTCCCACAGTTTCTGCCGATAATATTGAATCAAACTTGAACTTTATTCTCTCGTCGGCCAAATATTCTAAAAACTTTTGTTCCCCGTTTGAAAGCATCACCAATTTATATTTGGTTGCTAGTCGGGTTAGGCTAGGTACGGCCTCTTTAAATGGGCTTAGAAATTGGTAACTGTCCATGAAATCGTCAATTAAGTTAAGGGTGAATTCAACTTTAAGGGTTTTTAAAGTGTAGATCAAAGATCTTTTTTTTACGGAAAGATATCCGCTGTGGCCTAAAAGTAAAAGATTATCCTGGTACTGTTCGATTCGTTGCCTGTATCTCCATTGAGACCATACCTCTTCCCCTGTTAACTCTGAGGTGGCTTTGCATTTTCGGAGTAAATCTTCTAAGGGTGGAATTAGACTTCCAGAAAGATCTAGAACTGTGCCGAATATATCAAAGGTAAGTGTCGTTACTTGCTCTATTTGAGGAGTTGAGTAATTTAATGTCATTAATCACCAGCTTTAGAGAAATTTCTATATAGGAAGGAATAATAGACTATACATATATTTAAAAGGTGTTATCTATGATTCTCGTTTACAAGATTTGTTTCACGTGTGGGCAATAAGTTGTGTAATGTTTGTTATTTATCGTGGTGAATTGATTGGATTTAACGTTAGTGATCAGTAGACTGACACCTAATACATGTAAGGCATAATATTTGTTCGAGTGATTTCATGATTCATTTAATTGATGAAACTAATAATAGTGAATGGGCGGATCTTTGCGATCTTTTTTATCTGGGTGTTGAAGATGACCTGTCATTTTATGTGGAACAATCTAGAAAGGTGGGAGGTTCTGCCCTTGTCCTCGGGTGTTCTACAGGGAGAGTCGTTAATGCTCTTGCAGGTAGTGGTAAATTTACAGATGGAATAGATCCGTCTGCTGCTCAAATTGCCAAAGCATCAAATAACCTTCAACAAGAGAGTAGAGGAAAATCTAATCTTATTCAGGATGATTTGTATGACTTTGAAGTAAATGAGAGTCATCGTTATGGGATAGTTGTGATACCTAATTACGCTTTTATGTCAATTATCTCTCCTGATGATCAAGAAACCTTTTTGAAACGTATAAATCAAATTTTGTCTAATGGAGGATTGTTAGTTCTTGATATGGAAGTACCCGATCCGTCGGTAATGTTATGTGATCCATCTATTTTGTATCATGAATTAGACTTAGACACTCAACAAGATTCCAGTGTCACGATATACACACAAAGAGACTATGATTTTTTCTCTCAAATAGGGCTTTTGAAGATTGTTGCAGAACATATTGATGCTAGCGGTCTGGTGACGAAACGAACTCTTCATGAATTAGGTTTTAGATATACGTTTAGATGGGAAATGTTTCAGTTGTTGAAGCTTTGCGGATTTACCTCAATCCGGCTCTTTTCCGACTTCAATATGGAGTCTTTTGATGAGAACAGCACGAAAATGGTTTGGGTGGCAACCAACAATAATTGATTCTTTTCATAAGATCAGTATCCTTAGCTTGAAGATCAATTAGTAATTATAGAGGTGACAAACTACCCCGTGGTTTTCTAATGGGAACATTCTTGTCGGTTCCATCGTAGAACAAGCGCCTATGGCTGAAGGACATCTTTCATGAAAATGACATCCTGACGGAGGATTCACAGGCGAAGGTACTTCACCTGAAAGTATTATTTCTTCCCGGTCATCATCTGGATGGGATGGAAGAGTCGCTGACATTAGGGCTCTTGTATAAGGATGCAAAGGATTGTCAAAAAGTTCGTTAGGCGTCAATTAAAGCTATGCGAATTGAATTACTTGATACTATCTTTTCTATATATGTTTATACTGATTCATGCTTGGATCAGTTTTAGGTACCAGGGCATAAATACTAATACCCATAGATTGCCTGTTGAGTGAAATTCTTAACGTTCCATGAAGAATCTATCGCTAGATCTGAGACCGATTTCCATCCTGCATCACTTAGTACCTCCCAACCATCACATGTTGTTATATCACTAGGACGTGAAGATTTAGGTGACGGGTACCCAAACCAGAGACTTCCTTCTTTATGCAAAACGGATACTGCGGCTGAAGCAAACTCTGATAGATCAGATTTATTACGGATGAATATAAGTATGAAATCAAAAAGGTCAGTTGGTATTTTATTGGCGTTGGTCGAGAGTTGGTAACTTACCGCCATTTCATCTATTTCACCAGCGTATTTGTTTGGGGCCTCTAATATCAAAATACGTTTGGCGTTCCCAATTAATGAACGAATGGATGAATAAGTTTTTTTTGACATAGTTACTGGATAGTTTAAACAGTATTGCATTTAATGATACTGTCTATATGTATATTGCCCCTTGCGATAATCGTTTTCGCTTGTATAATTCACGGTCGACACCAGTTAATGGTACACGATGTCTTTCGTCCATTACGGTTAGAAATTAATAGTGATGACTCTGCTGATAAGATTGTAGAATACTGAATTGAACTTCAGTAATTATTAGTATAGAATTCTGTTTACCGCTATTAAAATAAATAATTAAACATTTATCAAGGTAAATTGAGAAAGTTAAGAGCCTTTAGGAGATTGTAGAGATGGTGTATTACAAGTCGTGTCCAAAATGCAGGGGCGACATGCACATAAGGAAGGACGTTTACGGGGATTTTAAGGAATGCATACAATGCGGATTGTTGCAGGATCTTATCGAGAAGCCGTCCATGGAATTGGCTGGTGTTCAGTCGAACGGTAACTCAAATAAACCCCAGGGTAACAAAGGTAAGGCAGCTTAAGCGTTTTCGAATACTTGACTCGACATAGCAATCAATTTGGCTTTAACTAGATGGTCAGCAGTTTAATTAATTGTCTGTGTAAAGATTTAGATATAGTCTTGATTTTAGAGAGTATAATCCCACTAAATATCCTCTGAGAATCTATTTAGATTGAAAAACTGGATCATAGATTCGTCTCCTGTTGTAACGTATTCCGCCATTATTTTTGCAGTAGCTGGACTAGACATGATTCCTACATGGTCGTGTCCAGAAGCTATACTCACACCTGTCAGTTGAGGTAGGGGTCCTAATATCGGCATTCCATCAGGAATTCCAGGTCTGACACCTGCAGATGCTGAAATGAATTCTGCATCACCCAAGATTGGAAAAATCTCTTTTGCGCTTGCTACCATCTGGGAGATTGCATCACCGGTTACAGTGTTATTAAAGACACCCTCTTCACGTGTGGCTGCTGATAATATAGTGCCGTCTTTTTGTGGCACCAAGCTCTGAATCCAGTTTTTGGGAATGAATCCTGACTTTCGGATTAGTATACGCTGACCCTTTATCGGATGGATCGGAATTAGCTCAGAGGTCCAGTGTTGTGAAATTCCACTTCAAGCGCCTGCGGCTATTATCGTATGCTCCGCATGTAAATGCCCTGACTGCGTTATAACGCCAACTACTTTATTTTTCTCAATTTTAAGTGAGATCACATCCATATCTTCTAAAATGGTTGCCCCTAAATTTTCTGTTGAATGTGCAAGAGCTCTAACAAATGCAGAACCTTTTATTGTGGCATCTTTGGGTGAAAATATACCGCCCAGTGCTCTATCGGTGATCTCAGGTTCTCGATCAATGAGTTCCTTACGATCGATCCATCTAACCCCAAGACCGAGCTTTTCTTGCCATTTAAGATCATCTAGTAAAAAGCCATCACTGCTTTCATCGAGTAAAACTTTAATAGCTCCATTTTGTTGAAATTCGGGATCAACACCTGATTCTTTGAGTTCTTCTACTAGATTGGGAAAATATTCCAAACTTTCCATTCCAAGTTGAAAATAAGGATAAATGGTGTGGTCCATATACCAGATTGGTCCTATCATTCCAGCTGTTGCACCCGAGGACCCAGACGCTAGTCTGGTTTTTTCAAACACTATGCAACTCATGCCTTTTTTTGATATCTCATAAGCTATGGAGCAGCCAATTACGCCACCGCCAATGATCGCAACATCAACGCTTCTAACCATAAATATTTTTCCTCGTGAGATATACTAACTGCAAGTAAATAGAAAATTGCGAGATCTAATTTTGTGAATTAAATTGACTGCATTCATCTTACTTTATAAAATCTAGCGCGGAGCAGTTAGATTTATGATTGACGTTGAGTTAGATAGGTACCGTTGAGGAGAATCTTATGGCAACAAGAACAATTCCGGAGCCGCTAAGGATCACCATAAGCGAAGAGGCAGCCGTGCACGTAAAGCAATTTGCTGCTGCTGAAGGCAAGTCGAGTGCCGATCTCAGAGTTGGGGTCAAAGGCGGTGGTTGCTCAGGTCTAACGTACATGTTGGAAATTGTTGATGATGGTCCTGGGGAGAACGACAAGGTTATTGAAGAACATGACGTAAAGTTGTACGTCGATAAAAAATCCTATGTATTTTTAGCTGGTACGGTGCTTGAGTATTCCGGTGGGCTTAATGGCAAAGGTTTCGTATTCAATAATCCTAATGCAAAGACTACATGCGGGTGCGGAACATCGTTTAGTGTCTGATACGGAAAATTTTTAAACCGACTCACACCTCTTTATTGAACTACAATGGAATCTTTTTCCTTTATTGATTTAACTTCTATTTATGGTCGATTAAAGCTTTGTGGCGAAGACAAAGTAGATTTACTTGACCGACTGAGTACTAATGACATTTCTACGTTGAAAGAGTCAGGTCAGGGTATGTCCACGGTCTTGACCACCAATAAAGGAAGGATTATCGATCTATTAAAAGTCTATTTTTTCAAAGATCATTTGATGCTTGTTTCCGATATAGCATCAATTAATAAAGTTTCTGACTGGATTGAGTTTTATACCATCATGGAAGATGTGACCCGGATTGATGTTTCTGATAAAAAGTTTCAAATCAGAATATTTTCTGATGAACCTCAAGGAATCTTTCCAGAAATAGACAATTGTAAAATCGATAATTTTTTTATAGGTAATTTAGCTGAAGCAAAAGTAACAATCATTTCAAATAAGATGAATCAGAAGACATGCCTAGATGTTATAGGAGATATGTCTGATAAAGAAAGGATTATTGAGTTTCTCAAAAATTCAGGAACTCAATTGGAATCGAATCAATTTGAAAATATCAGAATTTCACTGGGTTTTCCAAAATTTGGTATGGAACTGACGGAGGAGTTTAACCCATTAGAAGCAGGATTGATTGATCATATAAGTTTCAATAAAGGTTGCTATATTGGGCAAGAAGTTGTTGCTCGCTTAAATACTTATGACAAAGTGCAAAGGAAATTAGTCAAATTGTCATGGGATGGATTATTAGAAGGAAATGAAATATTCTCGGGCGGCAAGGTAGTTGGCGTTATAACCTCAAATCTTGAGGGTGTTGGATTAGGATTTGTACGAAATAACTTTGCAAACTTGGAAAGTGGATTAACGTGCGGTGAGAAATCACTGCATGTAACAGAAGTGCTTTCTGATTGATTTTGGAATAATTATGTGGCTTCCGGCAATTTTGCTGGCAGAGTTACCCCTCCATCGACAATAATCACTTGACCGCGAATCATTGCAGCTTTTTCACTGCACAGGAAAGTGGTGACATTTGCAATATCTTGAGCGGTTATTATTCTTCCTCCCAGCGTATTTTTACCGGCTGCTATCATGTTTTCTTTATTTGGAAAACTGTCTAATGCTCCTGTCTCTATATATCCGCCAGATACCGCGTTGACGTTGATATTTTTGTTGGCAAGTTCCACTGCAAGATATCTGGTCAATGCTTCCAAAGCAGCCTTAGATGCACCTACAGACAGATAATAGGGAAGGACAGTTCGTGATCCTTCTGAGGTAATATTAATGATGCTTCCGCCCTCTGTCATCAATTTTGAAGCTTCTATAGAACATAGCCACGGAGCTCTCGCGTTTATGTTCATGGCCCAGTCCCAATGTTTTGGCTCAAGAGACTCGGCGGATCTTTGCACACCAGATGCTGCATTGTTTATTAATATGTCCAGTTTACCGAATTCATCACCCACAATCTTAAACATTTCTTGTATTTTCTCAGGTTCGCCGAGATGAGCCTTGATTTTCAGACATTTGACTCCAAGATCTGTTATTTCCTGCTTGGTCCGTTCGGCAGAATCATGATTCCGCAGATAATTGAATGCTATGTTGCAACCATTTTGGGCGAATTCTAAAGCAATACTTTTACCAATTCCGCGGGATCCTCCCGTTACGCAAACATATTTACCTTTGAAATCTTCTGACTTACTCAATATAAAATCCAGATTATTCGGTCATCTTTATATCGCCATTCCGCCGTCGACGCTTATGACCTGTCCTGTTACATATTTAGCCTTCTGGCTGGCTAGATAACCAACCATGGCGGATATATCCTCCACTTCCCCAAAACGTTGCATTGGTATCCAAGTCATAATTGTATCTTTCTGTTTATCACTTAATACGTCCACCGTATCGGTGTGTATATACCCTGGTGTGATGGTGTTAACTGTTATATTCCGGGTAGCCACTTCTTTGGCTAAAGCAAAGGTGAATCCATTAATGGCAGCTTTTGAAGCAGTGTAATTAGTTTGGCCAATATTACCTCTTAGACCCACCACTGACCCTATATTTATGATTCTTCCCCATCTAGCTTTTACCATTGATCTTAATACGGCCCTACTGCAATAAAAGGTTCCATTTAGGTTCGTATTTATTACTCTCTCCCAGGCTTCGTCCTTCATCCTTAATAACAAGCCGTCATCGATGACTCCAGCGTTGTTTACCAAAATATCAACTTGGCCAAAAATTTCTTCGGCTGTTGATGCCATTTTTGTGACTTCATTAAGATCTCCAACGTTTGCTTTGTGTGAGAATGATTCAACACCAAGAGCCTTAACCAATTTAACAGTTTGTTCCGCTTCTTCTTCGGATGTGTTGTAATTAACAACAATGTTTGCACCCATGGTTGCTAGTTCTATTGCAGAGGCTCGACCGATTCCTTTGCTTGCTCCTGTTACCAAAGCAGTTTTGCCTACTAAGCTATTTGTGTCTTCCAATTTAGCTCCATATAGTTTTTACGCGCGAATTTATGTGGTTGTTGCTCTGACTCTTTTTACTTGAGCCAACATCTTTTCAATCAACTTTGTTTCGATGCACATGCGAGCTGTACCTACTGCTCTCTGTACAGTACCTGCCGTGGCACTTCCATGTCCTATTATGCTAACTCCGTTAACGCCAAATATTGGCCCTCCTCCCCTAGCATCAACTACGTTATTGTTTTTATAGAGTTCCTGCATTAGTCTGTCGAGTAGTTCCCCCTGTATTTTTCCAGATAATGCAGAGTGCAGTTGATTTGAAAGGTCTTTACCTAGCCCCTCAACGAGTTTGAGTACTACATTGCCCACAAATCCGTCGCATACAACGACATCTGCTGTTCCTGAAACAAGGTCGTTACCCTCAACATTTCCTATGAAATTAAGGCCACTTTTTGTCAATAGTTCAGTTGATTCTTTTACGAGTGTATTTCCTTTTCCTTCCTCGCTTCCGACACTCAGAATACCTATCCTGGGCGAGTCTATTCCAATTAGAAGTTCGCTAAATACAGAACCTAATGCAGCGAAACCAAGTAATTGAGTTGGCTTACAATCGATGTTTGATCCAAGGTCTAGAATAGTTTGGTTTGGGGCCGATCCGATAATTGGCCCGCCAATTGCAGGTCTGTCGATTCCCTCAATCGTACCTAATATTACAACTGCAGCTGCCATAGTGCCCCCTGTCGATCCCATGGAAACTACGGCGTCAGCCAACTCTTTTTTTACTAGTGATGTTGCCACTGTTATTGATGCATTGGGCTTTTGTCGTAACGCTAGCGCAGGGGCTTCTCCATCTTCAATTTTACCTTGTGATGCCACTATCGATATAGGAAGGTTTGAAGCGTCATGTTTCAAAAGTTCTGAGCCTACTGAATCCTTGTCGCCTACCAATATTATCTCTGTGTTTTTTTCTTGCGCTGCTAGGACTGCTCCTTCGACTGGCACAGCCGGGGCGTTGTCTCCTCCCATTGCGTCAATTGCAATTCTAAGTCTCTGTGTCACTAATTATGTCTCCAATATGAGTGGTTATTTATGTAATTACTGATGTGGTCCCAGATATGGCTACCTCGCCTGTTTGCCTTTTAATCGTAACTGTATACCTGATCTCTCTTCCGTCAGGGATTTCCAAGACTTTCTGGACTTCTGCAGAAGTTGTTATAGTGTCTCCCGGAAATACTGGAGCCTTGAATCTAATTTTCATACTCCCTGTTTCAGCCCAGGTTTCAGGATATGCGTTGGTCATTAACTCTGAAATTGTCGCAGCTATCATCATCCCGTGTGCGATGTTTTTTCCAAATGGGGAACTTTTGCCGAATTCTTCATCCACGTGTATTGGGTTGAAGTCACCTGAAGCCTCCGCATAGGTATGTATTTGTTCTTTATCAATTTTTTTTTCTATGGGTGAGATTTTCATGGTTTTTACGCTGGAATCACTATTGTACTTTTTCCGGTCATGACCGTGTTTCGATTGGAATCGCATACAACAAGTTTTACGATCATAAATCTCCATTCTGCTCTAACAGAGTTTGAATTAAGAGTTGCTGTGCAGTCGAGAGTTTCTCCTATAGGAACTTTTGATAAAAAATTGATCTCTTGACTGGTATGGAGGGTTCCTCCTGGAATTTTAAGATCATTTACCACACCCTTTAGGCTTAAAGCAGCTATTGACATAGGGGGCGCAAAGTTATTGGCAGTACTGGACTCTGCCTGATTCTCTGAAGGTACATTATCTTGGACAGCATTTCTGTACTTGGTAACAGATTCTAGGTCTATTAAATATGTTCTTTTTGATATTGTTTCACCAGTAGACAGCGAACTGTAGTCGATTGTCGAAGCGTGAGATTCTTCAGAAACCATGTCGTAAAATTTTCCTCAGTTATGAGCCGGGTAAGTCAATTAAATAAATCGTCCCGCTAGGATTATAGTGTCGAATCTGTGAAGCTATCAATCGTAATCGATCCACTATAAATTGGTTATTCTGATCCGCCCGCTCTACCTCTTTGAAGTTCCGCCTCCTCAAGCATCCTCGTGAGTATCACCATAGATTCTTCAATACTGTAGTCTAATTGAGCAATAGAAATAACTCTGAAAAGTACTCCAGTAGATACTCTCACAGGAGTCGATTCTCCCAAGGCTGGGATTTTAACTCCCATAGCTTCAGACATGAAACCTGCGGCGGCCATTCCGTATTGGGTTAGAGGACATCGTACTAAGAGTTTCTCATCGTGTGTCAGTAGTATTCCCATTTCATCTTGAGAAAATTCCATTCTTACATGAGCTCTAGGGATTGATATTAAATCTTCTGCGTATTGGGATACTGTAACCAAAAGTCGACCTCATACTAGGGGTGATTTTGAACACATTATACGTCTAACAGTAAGATTTTTTTCAAGCACGAGAATTCTTACTTTCAATCGGAAAAGACAGGAAGTCAATTACAAGGCCGAATGTACTTGGCCCTGATTTATGACGGCACGACAATTCTCAAGACGATTTGTAAAAATAAATTATTAGGAAAATTATTTTGTTATCTTCACCTAAAAACCTTTCATAGACGATTGTCTATGATTAGGTGACATTGTCAATATGAACGTTTCCTTTACGACGACAAACGTAAATTTGTTCGATAATAAACCACAATAAACCTTCAATGGGCGAATATTTTTGAGATACGGCAATAGATTCATGAATAATGCCTCTTGTACCTTAAATGTAAAACAGAAGTTGTAATTTCTTCGCCATAGCCGTATGAGTTTATATTTGCCCTTTAAATCAAAATATCTTTAGCTGAGTTTTATTTTACGTTTAATATAAAATGGAATTACTATTTTTGAGGCTTTTCACGTGTAAGGGAGACAAATACGGTGATCGATATTGATCTGATTCGTGAAAGACCGGATATTTTACGGGAATCTGGAGAAAAAAGAGGCCAAGAATTTAGAATTGACGAGGCTATTGATTTAGATCGTCGTCGACGCTCAACTATTACCGAAATTGATAATCTTAGGGCTAAAAGAAATGATGTGTCGCGGGAACTTGGTAAGACTAGTGATAAGCCACAAGAATTGATTGAGGAAATGCGTGCGGTTGGTTCCAAAATAAAAATTCTTGAAAGTGATGAAAAACGACTTGCTGAAAATCTCGATTCGATACTTCTGGATATCCCTAATGTTCCCAGTGATACATCGCCGGTTGGGCAAGACGAAAGTAAGAATGTTGTTGTTCGTACTATAGGAGAAGCCCCCTCTTTCTCTTTTGAACCAAGACCTCATTGGGAAATTGGCGAGGAATTGGGAATTATTGATTTTCAAAGTGGAGTGAAATTATCACAATCTCGATTTTATGTTTTAAAAGGCAAAGGAGCCACTCTACAAAGGGCGGTTATTTCCTGGATGTTGGACCTTCATGTAAAGAATCATAATTACGTTGAGTTGTATTTGCCGTTTATGGTAAATCGCGAAACGGTAAAAGGGTCAAGTCATTTACCTCATTTCGAGGAAAATATGTACCACGATGAAGAAGATGATTTGTTTATGGTTCCTACAGCTGAAGCACCAATTACGGGATTATTTCGGGATGAAATTATCGATGAATCTGACCTACCTTTACGATATGTTTCTCACACACCGTGTTGGAGAAGAGAGAAATTTTCAGCTGGAAGGGACACTAGGGGAATAAAGAGGGTACATCAATTCGATAAAGTCGAAATGTATAAGTTTGTCAAACCTGAGTCTTCCAATGAAGAATTGGAAAAATTAGTCAAGGATGCAGAGAGAGTGTGTGAGATTTTAAAAATACCTCACAGGGTATTGGAACTCTGTACGGGTGATTTAGGATTTGCTGCCTCTAAAAGCTACGATGTTGAAATGTGGGCCTCTGGGACCTCAGAGTGGCTTGAGGTATCGTCTTGCTCAAATTGCACAGACTTTCAATCAAGACGATCTGCGATACGCTACAGGCCTGAATCAGGGGGACGCCCTAGATTCCTTCATACCCTAAATGGTTCTGGGCTTGCAGTGCCAAGAGTTCTGATTGCTATTCTTGAAAATTACCAGCAAGAGGATGGCTCTGTTGTTGTGCCTGAAGTTCTCAGGCCTTTGACTGGTTTCGACAAAATATCACCTGGAAGCTGATTTCTTCATAGTATCTATATAGGATGTTCTTATGGATTTTGAAAGTACAAATAATTTAGCTTATGCA
This sequence comes from uncultured Dehalococcoidia bacterium, assembly GCA_964343265.1. Lineage (GTDB taxonomy): Bacteria > Chloroflexota > Dehalococcoidia > Lucifugimonadales > UBA826 > CAYFIW01. Next base: position 115,876 of record CAYFIW010000001.1, read on the forward strand.
TCGGTAAGCGAACTCCTTGATTTATATCGAACGAAACAAGTATCTCCTGTAGAAATGACTGAACTGTTTATAGACCGTATAGGAAAATTGGACGGGAAATTAAATGCATTTCTTGAGCTCAATTTTTCTCAAGCCCGTGAACAGGCACTGAGAGCAGAAGCAAATATATTGAGGGGAGATTCCGAAAGGATATTGGAAGGAATACCAATCACTGTCAAGGATTTAGAATTAACAGAGGGCTTGAGAACAACCAGTGGATCATTGATTTACAAGCATCGAATACCGGTTGAAGATTCTATCGTTGTCGAGAGAATAAGGGCATCAGGTGCGATAATTATAGGTAAGAGTAATACACCGGAATTTGGTCTACTGGGGGAAACAAGAAACCGTTTGGGTGATCATTGCAGAAACCCCTGGGATATCTCAAAGACGTCTGGTGGATCTAGTGGTGGAGCGGCTGCAGCTTTAATTTCTGGTATGTGTACTATTGCTACGGGATCTGATGGTGGAGGTTCCATAAGAATTCCTGCTAGTTTTACAGGGACATATGGCATAAAACCTAGTCAGGGAAGAGTACCTAGGTATCCTGTATTAAATCCCCCTATTTCTAACCAGACAAGTCAATCAGGTCCCATGGCTCGTTCTGTCTATGATTGTGCTCTGCTACTGCAAGTCATGTCGGGATATGACCCACGGGATGTTTCTTCCTTAAGAGCAGATGTGCCTAATTTTTCATCATTTGCTGATCCTGTCCATCCGAAAAGTATCAGCGAAATGAAAATAGGATGGACTCCCGATTTCGGCTATGCAAAAGTTGATCCCGAAGTTCTTAAAATATGTGAAACTGCTGTCAAATCTTTCTCGGATATTGGCTGCGATGTTGGAAATTCTACTTTCTCTATCGAGGATCCTTTCGAACACTGGATGGTGCTTTTTTCTACGATGAGTTTGGCTTCTAACTCTGAGCATTGGCCTAGTAGATCTGAAGACATGACCGATTACGCAAATGACATTTATGATTTTGGAAGTTCTCTTAGTGCCGCTGATTTTAGTAGAGCAATAGCTAACGTAAACAGCATAAGACAGGCGCTGGATGATCAGTTTGAGAAGTTTGATATATTAATATCTCCCACCATGGCTGTACCCCCTTATGAATGCGGAAATCCACCACTTACAATTGAGGGTTCTGAACTGGATGGCTCCTGGGGTTGTCTCCCTTTCACATACCCTATAAATTCAGCTGGGAATCCAGCAGCTAGCATTCCAGCTGGAATGACATCTGGAGGGCTCCCTGTTGGACTACACATAATAGGGAAATATGGAGATGAAGAAACTGTAATTGCAGCGTCTGCTGCTTTTGAGGCTGTAAATCCATGGTCACACTTAAGGCCTGAAATTTCGTAATTAAAATTTGGGATTGTTAAAAATATATTTGTGGCTGAATTCTGGATAAGAATGCGAGTTAAGTTTTCTAGAGTTGTTGTTGATATTTCTGGTTACCGGTATATTCGTTAGCGTGTCGACTGAATCGGTTTTATAGTTAGCGTTTAATTCGAGCATAAAAACAGGATGATTTTAGGAGTTTATTTATGGATGTTGTAAGAAAAGATGATGTTACTCCGGATGATGCGAGTAATGCACCTCTGTTCTATGGTGGAAAAGTGACTAGGCAGCCTTTAGTTGGGTCTCCTAAAACTGATCAATATAATTTCTCACTTGTGTCATTTTATGGTGGGGCTAAAAACCATTTTCATACACACACAAGTGATCAGATTTTATTTGCGACTCATGGAGTCGGGATAGTTGCTAATGAGTCGGAGGAAATCGAGATGAATGCAGGAGACACGGCCTTCATTCCCGCGGGTGAAAAACATTGGCATGGAGCTTCAGACGGCCATGATTTCTTCCATATTTCCTTGACGCGGCCTGATAGTGAAACGGAGATGTTTTTACCGGAATAGAATTATTTTTCGATACCAGATTTAAAATTAAAGTAAGTACCAACACTGCTTTGTATGAACGCTGTGGGAAAATGCTGAGAAAATTTCTTCATAGCTTCAAATCCGGTACAGTGAGACGGTGAGATCCAGTCTGGGTTTATTTTCTTTAAATCCATTAAAGTGGAATCAATTAATTTTTGGAACCTTGGATGATCAGGCAAATGGAATCCCCCGATCAAAGCGTGTATTTTATTCATGCCGGTGATTTTTTTTACGTATCTGGTAATGTTTACTATTCCTGAGTGTCCGCATCCTGTGACTATAATTAGGCCTTTTCCTTTTACATTAATGACGATTGCTTGATCGTCTAAAGTTAGTGGGTCTGGTATCCAGTTGGTTCCTTCGAGCCGTTGTTGTCCTTGCATGCCCATTTCGTATGGTGTGGTTCGGTCTATTTCACCGGTAATGAGTATGGATTTCTCAAGTATGAAAGATGGCTGGCTAGATTCATGTATAACGTCAAAGCCGTTGTCTATTAGGCTGGACCTATTTACAGCGGGCAGGTAAGAGGGGTTACTTTCTGGCAAATATATTCTTCTTTTGTTCCAAAAATCAGGGTGGATAATAATTGGGATATTACCGGAAGGGAGAGCATCTATAATCCCGTGTATTCCTGTTGTATGGTCATTGTGACCATGGCTCATCACTAATGCTGTTGCATTTTTAGGATCTAATTCTAAACGTGACATGTTCTCAGATACCCCAAAAGGAGAAATTCCTGTATCGAAAAGAATACTATGCGTATTGTTATTATTTGTTATTGAAATCCAAGCAGAGAATCCATGCTCCGCTACTAAGTTGTCCCTAGTAGTTTGATCATCAAGGTGACTAACAACAATTTGTTGTTTGGTTTTTAGTCTTTTCGCTGGTCCAAAATCATGTACCAGTAGACTTGAAAAATTGTCCATTAGGATAGTTATGGAAGCTGCGTCAACCGGTGAGGGCAATATGGTGTCTGGATTGTTGGTTCTCAATATCAAGTATCGTTAATTGTCGAATAATCAATTTTGCAAGATTCACACACTGACTCTGGGATTAATCTGAATCTGATCAACCATCCGAATACGTAGCATCCAGTACAGAATCCGATGAATGCTTCCAAAGATGCAAAAAATCCTAATATACCGATTAGGTATCTTGTAACACTTATTTCAGAAAATAACAAAGCAATTAGTGCAGCTGCTGAAAAAACAAGCCCGATTGCTTGAGCAAATCTTTTGGGTGGACCAGGCACAAGTTTTTCTGGATTACCAAAAAGAGGGACTAGTATTTTTGTAGCTATTAAACCGATTGGACTAAGTGTTGGCCCCGTTAACACTCGTGCTAGGAATCCATATAGGATGAAGATCAGTACCCAAATGTTAGCTGTGGCTAGGAAACTTATAGTTAAGATAACGACCATGGCAGCAACAAATCTGGCTGCGTAGTCATTAACTGGGTCGGGAAAACTGAATAATGTGTTCATATAGATGTATTACCACTAACCTGATCATCTTTCCAGTTGAATTTGGTATAGGCTTGCTATATTCAATCAGGTATAACTAGAATTAGCCAGCATATAAGAGTGTGATAGGAGAATATATAGGAATGTTTTCAGCAAGGATCACAAGTCCCAAAAAAATAGAAATAGAAGATATAGCTACTCCAACGATAGTTGAAGGGCAGTGCCTCATAAAACTTGAGAAGTGGTCAGTGTGTGGAAGTGACATACGGCATGCATATGGTCCTGTTCACCCTGAAGAAGAATATCCAATGCGACATGGTGGTGCTTGCCACGAGTGTGCAGGTACGATTGTGGAGAGTAAGTCAGATAAATTTAAAGTAGGTCAGAGAGTTATAGTTCTGCCAAGTTCAGATGGCCCTGGTGGTCTGGTTGAATATTATCCTGGAGACGAAGGGAGGATGGCTCTCGTACCTGACCATGGGGATCTTGGAGAGTGGATTCTTTGCCAACCGTCAGGGACAGTTCTCTATGCCTGTCAATTAATGGGAACTATTTTAGGACAAGATGTTGTAGTGATGGGGCAAGGAAGTATTGGCCTATCTTTCACAGCGATATGCGCTAGGGCAGGTGCCAGGAAGGTCATAGCGGTTGACCCTTTAGATTATCGTCTTGAATGGGGAACAAAATTCGGTGCGACTCATACCATAAACCCAGATAAGGTTGATCTTGATGAGGCATTGATGGATATAACGGAGGGAAAATTAGCTGATATATCTGTTGAAGCGTCTGGTTACCCGGATGCTTTGAATGCTTCCTTGAGGGCCGCTACAAAACACGGGAAAGTCATAATTTTTGGTATTCAGTCTGGTCCGTCGGGAAAAATGACAGAAATTGACACCCAATATTTCTTGAGAAATGCACCCACGATAATTCCAACATCTGGGGCTGGAAGCGGAGATCCTATTGGCCATATAGACCGAATGATTGCTTTGAAGGATAGAGGCTGGTGGAATCCTGGTGAAATGAAAACTCATGAAATGAAATTTGAAGATGTTCAGAACGCTTATGATCAGTACGAACAGTATGAAGATGAAATTGTCAAAGTTGTCATGGGTTTATAAACCAAAGACAATCTCTTTTTGTAATAAAAGGCATGATTATAGTAAAGCGTTGTCATGGAATTAAGAGCTACTCAATTAATTCCGCTGGGGCGGTACTCCATCCTGGTTATCGGAGTTCATCCTAGAGATGCTCCTTTGGTTCCTGTGTAGATTGAGTACACTGACTGGCTTGCTGTGATAAATAGTCTATTTTTCTTCATTCCTCCAAAAGTTAAATTTGAAGGCATTTCGGGAAGGTGTATTCTGCCTATTAGTTGGGCTTCTGGTGAGTAAACAGAAATAGAATTTGTTCCCCTTTGTGATGATGCCCATAGATTACCGTCAATGTCACATCTGATACCGTCGGTGGAATCGGAGCCTGTATCTCTGAATATACGACCTCTGGAAAGTGAAGTTCCATTGTCAGTAACGTCGTAGACGAAAATAGATCTCGGATCTGTTGACCCAGAATCTGCTATGTACAATTTGTCAAAATCAGGTGAGAAGCACAATCCATTTGGTCCAATCAGTCCAGTAGCCATGACCTGCACATCTCCAGTACTAGGATGGATACGGTAAACAGCGGTCGGAAGTTCTAATTCCGATTTATCTCCTTCATAGTCATTCATGATTCCGTAGCCTGGGTCTGTGAACCATACTGAACCATCAGAATGCGAGACTACATCGTTGGGAGCGTTCAGTTTAAAGTTCCTGAATGAATCGGCTATCACACTTATTGTTCCGTCGTGTTCTGTTCTAGTCACCCGCCTAGTTAGGTGTTCACAGGTAATTAGTCTGCCTTGGGTATCGCGGGCATTTCCGTTAGAGTTATTTGAAGGGATTCGGTATTCACTCACATTGTTTGTATCTTCAGACCATCGCAAGATTCGATTGTTGGGAATATCGCTGAAAAGTAGGTATCCCCCATCGCCAAACCAAACGGGCCCTTCTGCCCACCTACAACCCGTGAAAATTCTTTCCATGCCGGCGTTGAAGATTACGTATTTTCTAAAGCTTTCCTCGATAATTTCCACTGCGGGTTCAGGATATGTGATCACGTCATTATCCCAATCACGATCTAAATTTCTTGGTTGGTCTGAAGGCATATGGGTTCTCCTAAATTATCAACTTATATAAGGATTTCATTTCCAATAAGCATTAAGTCTGAAAACTCTAACATAATGACTACGTGAAATTAGGTTATAGAAAGGGCTTTATGTTTAAAGCTATGCTACGATTTCCCGACTGCCTTTATCGTTTTTAGGATATTTTACTCATCAGGCTCAACTTTATTTGTTTGGACGAAAATGGATAAGCGGAAATTAAATTATGGATGGCTTCTTTTAGCCGCATGTTTTTTCATAACTCTTTGCGCAATGGGTATCAGGACTTCTACAGGTGTTTTTGTGACCTCTATAGAATCAGATTTAGAATGGTCCAGAGCTGAAATCACCAGGGTTTTTTCCATTGGCATTCTGGTGGGTGCCTTTTCTTTTCTTGCAACCGGGTATTTCTATGACAAATATGGAGGTCGGGCAGTTATAGGGTTTTCTCTACTTCTGCTGGGCGCTTCAGTTATGGCTTCAAGTCTAATAAATTCGATGTTGGCTTTTATAATCATCTGGGGATTCATAATGAGTTTTGCGGGTAGTGGCGTTTCAAACGTTACTATCAATTCTCTCTTGTCCAAATGGTTCTTTAAAAGGCGTAGTATGGCCATAAGTATTTCGGCTACAGGCGGTTCGCTTGGTCCGGTATTTTTCGCGCCTTTTTCTGCATATTTAATTGAAGCTTTTACTTGGAGAGCGGGGTTTCTGGTTTTGGGAGCGATATTGTTTTTTGTTGTCGCTCCTGTCGCTTTTGCATTTCTTCGAAGTCCGCCTAAAGACGTTATTCCACTAGGAGAAGAGGAATCAAAAGTAAACAAACAAAAAGGCGGCGATTTTTCAGACGAAGGCTCTGAGCAAGTGTCTGGTCTTTTGTTTACGTCGGGTTGGCGGCAAGCGTTGTCCACCTCTCCTTTTTGGCAGCTATCAGCTGCCTATGTTGTGTGTGGAATCACTACGAATATTATATCCATTCATTTTGTGCCTTTTGCTGAAGATAGCGGAGTACCGAAATTTACTGCTGCGACTATGTTTTCAGTGATGATGGGATTGAATTTCGTAGGTGTTCTGTCAGCTGGATACTTGTCTACTAGGTTTAAACAGAAGAATGTTTTGGGTACTACTTATGCACTAAGAGGATTAGCATACGCGCTTTTAATTGGAGTTGGAGGCTTGGAAGGTATGTGGGTGTTTGCTGTTGTAGCTGGAGTATCTTGGATCGCTACTGCTTCAGTAACTTCAGTAATGACAGCGGATATCTTTGGGCTAAAAAATATTGGTGTTCTTAATGGAATGGTTAATATGGCACATCAAATAGGCGGTGCAGCTTCTGTATTTATGGCGGGAGAGCTCCATCAAATGACTGGATCATATACTCTGCCGTTTTCTATCGCCATGATAACTTTGATAGGGGCTAGTATTGCTGCATATTGTATCAATGAAAAAACTTATTCTTATAGATACAATTCTACTAAATCAATGTTCTCTACAAAAATCACTGAATCGGTCATCTAATCCTTAATTTTCGGTAGAGTACCTATATCCTTTTATTTTTTTTGGGGCGAGGTGAATGATTTGGATCGAGTTGTGGTATTTGTTACTCGAAACAATCGTTTCTTTTACGGTTGGGTGATAGTAGTTGTTATGGCAGTGGCCAGTGCAGTGAGTATGGGTATGGGGTCTCTGAATTTTGGTCTCTTTATAAAACCTATGGGGGATCAACTTAACATAGGGAGAGCGTCATTCGGGTGGTCTTCGACTGCCAGAAGTGCAACTGCTGCAATTACAGCCCCATTTATTGGCAAGTTGTTAGACAAATACGGTTCGCGGTGGATATTGACGGGGGCCACATGTATTACTGGCTTGTGTATGCTAGGTCTATCACGAACTGAAACATCCTTTCATCTGATTTTGATTTTTGCTGTCATGGGATTGGTGGGTATGAGCGGGCCAGGTTCGTTGGTCACCTCAGTCCCTCCAACAAAATGGTTTGTCCTAGGAAGAGGTAAGGCTTTAGCTTTCGCGTCAGCGGGAATATCGGCGGGGGCAGTAATTTTTGTTCCACTTACCCAAATTTTAATTGATACTTATTCTTGGCAACATGCTTGGTTGTACCTCGCTTTTATCGGAATGGGAGTTATAGTTCCTTTATCCCTTGTTTTCATAAGACGAGAGCCAGAAGATCTAGGTCTTTTGCCAGATGGATTGAACTCTAGACACTCTAGACAAAGTAATGACTCTGAGTCACGAAAACCGATTTTGTTAGAAGACTCTTGGACTAGGAATCAGGCAATGGGCACTTTATCAATGTGGACCCTCACAGCAGCTTTTTCAGTTTTGTCTTTAGGTATTCTTACTTTAGCATTACATAGAATTCCCGCATTTATGGACCGTGGACTTGACCCGAGTCTAGTATCTATAGCGACAGCTTTTGATGCTGTTTGTGCAGGAGCAGGAAGTTTTGGTGCCGGAATGCTAGTTAAGAAGATACCTGCAAGAATTATTGGCACATCATCATTTTTGATGTTAGCTATTGCTAGCGTTATGTCTATATATGCTTATGATTTTTGGCTCATGTTTTGGTCTATGGCTTTATTTGGTCTTGGAATAGGTACAAATATGTTTAATCAAAATTACATTTGGGCTGAGTATTTTGGGCGTGCTAATCTTGGAAGTATACGAGGAATAGTAATGCCTATCACTCTTTTTTTTGGTGGATTGGGAGCGCCTATTGCAGGATATGTGGTTGACCAGACTGGCTCATATGATCCAGCCTGGTGGGTTGGTGTTGGCCTGATGTTGATCGGGGCCTTTTTGTTTTTTATTTCAAAAAATCCAGGAAGTCCACAGTTTCAATAAGTTAATTCTGAAAGATCGGGTAATTTGGTGTTCAAATAGGATTTCAGCAAGAATATTTACTTATTAGATGAACCTTGAATCAGTAGCCTAATCGTCTTTAACTTAGGTAATATTTCATCATGTTTCGCATTGTTACAATATTGAGTTGCGTAGGATTCATCCTAACCATGCTAGGCTGCCAGTCTGGTGGCACAGTCTTGTATTTTACTTCGGACAGGGATGGTAATTTGGAGATTTACTCTACGATTCCGAATTCTGGAGAGGAAATCAACGTCACTAATAAGCCTGAGGATGAATATGCGCCTTCGCTGTCGCCTGATGGTAAATGGGTAGCCTTTTTAGTTGGAGATAAAGAGAAATCTTCAATCGATGTGCTTAAGCTAGACTCAGGTCAGGGCAAAGAAAGATTCACCATATCAAAAGGCAGTGGTAAATTTTCAACTCCTGTATGGAGTCCAGATAGCAAGCGCATAGCTTATACCGGAAAACTAAGCGGTAAAGGTTCACGGATTTATATAGCGTCGATTGATGATTCTCCAGCCAGATTGTCTGACATAGAAGTTACAGAGGTTGGAGATTGGTCTCCGGATGGAGAATCAGTGGTGTTTTCTTCAACAGATGGGGACAGAACAGGTATACATGTAAGGAATCCAGACGGCGTGAATCAACGGCAAATGACTTGCGCTAAGGATTATCATGCAACATGGTCTCCTGATTCCAAGAAGTTGGCATTTATATCAGAACGAGATGGAAATGCGGATATCTATGTAATGGATAGAGATGCTATGGATGATCTTTGCCCAGACAAGAATGATTCTCGTCTTGAAGCTTACCAGCTAACTGAGACAGATGAGAAAGAATCTGATATATCTTGGTCGCCGGATGGGAAAAGGCTTGTATTTGTCTCAGAGAGGGACGGCAACAAAGAGATTTATATCATGGAAGAGAGTGGCAACAAACAAACTCGTCTTACCTATAATGAAATACCAGATTATAACCCGATTTGGTCCCCTGATGGAGGAACTATAGCCTTCGTGTCGGAGTTGGACGGCGACCCGGACATATTCATCATGAATGACAAAGGGGAGAATCAAACTCGGGTAACTAATAATGAAGCGTCTGATACTAACCCTAGCTGGTAATTTTCGACATCGTTTAATTTTATAACCACGAATATTGTATCTTTGTGGCTGATATAATTTTGTGCCTGAAGGTGGCTAGAGATCATAGTTCAGTATTTTGCAGACTTATGACAAAAACAAATACCGAAAAACTACCAAATAGACGCATCGTAGTTAAAGTCGGAACAAGTCTTCTTACAGCAGGAAAAGATCAATTAGATGTTGCTATGGTGGCCAATATTGTCGACCAAATGTCGGATCTTCAACATGATGGAAGCCAAATGCTTTTGGTCACTTCTGGGGCAGTTGCTGCAGGAAAAGGTGTCATTAAATCGTTTTTAGATGACATCCAAGACAATGGTGTTACTCTTCCTGATCGTCAAGTATTAGCTGCTGTGGGACAAGGGAAACTGATGCAAGTCTACGAGGAAAAATTCTCTTTGAGAAATATTCCAGTCGCGCAAGCATTGGTTTCTAAAAGAGATGTAAATGACAGGCTTGGTTATCTTAATCTTCGAAATACGCTGAGCGCCCTTTTAAGTAGAGGCATAGTGCCTATAGTCAATGAAAATGATGTTGTGTCAGTAGAGGAGCTTGAAGGAGAAGTGTTTGGGGATAATGACAACTTATCCGCTCTTATAGCTAATTTAATAGATGCAGATCTACTTATGATTTTAGGTAAAGTTCCTGGCATGTATACAAAAGATCCAAATATTCATCATGATGCAAAAATCATTCAAATGGTTGAGAAAATTGACGAATATATCGATTCACTGGGGGGCCCTTCTTCCGATACTATGGGCAGAGGAGGTATGTCTACGAAGATAGAGGCCGCCAGGCTGGCAACTGCTTCGGGAGTAGACGTTGTGATCGCCAGTGGCCTGGAAGAAAATGTTATAAAGCGGTTGGCATGGAAAGAGGAATTAGGGACTCTTTTTCGTGCCTCAGTGACCAAATTGGAGAGTAGAAAAAGATGGATGTTGAGTGGTATATCTGGAGGATCTAGGAGACGTAATATTTGTGTTGATAATGGCGCTTTTGTAGCTTTGAGAGGATCACATACCAGTCTTTTACCAGCAGGTGTTGTTTCAGTTTCTGGTGATTTTCATAGAGGTGACATAGTTGCCATAGTTAATGAGTTAGGTACTATCGTTGGAGCAGGTATATCGAATTACGGTAGTGATGATTTGGAAAAGATCAAGACTGCACGGTCGAATCGCATACATGAAATTCTGGGGTACCATTACAGTGACGAAGTGATACATAGGGATAATCTGGTTCTTCTGGTTGAGTAGGCGTTATTTTATGAGTAATCTCAGTGAAATCGGAATTGGTGCACGAAAATCATCAAGGGAGATATCCTCCTTGTCTGGTGATGTAAGAAATCAGGCCATAAGGAGCATTGCTCAAAATTTGTCAGATTCTCACACACGAATTTTAAATGAGAATGAAAAAGATACTGAACTTGGGAAAAAAAACGGATTATCAAATGCATCTTTAGATCGCCTTATCCTTACTTCCGATAGGATAGATTTGATGGCAAATGACCTGCTTAAGATATCGGAATTACCTGACCCGATTGGTGAGACCATGGAAATGAAAACTATGCCTAATGGGATGCAGGTAGGGCGTAAGCGAGTGCCTCTCGGAGTTATCGGGGTTATTTATGAAAGTAGGCCTAATGTAACTGTAGATATTTCTGCACTATGTTTGAAGTCCGGAAATGCAGTTATCTTGCGTGGTGGTAGTGAGGCGTTTAATTCAAACACTGTTCTAACTGACATCATAAGGGAATCGATAGCGTCAGTAGGAATTCCAGAAGATGCGGTTCAGGGAGTCGGAGACACCGATAGATCATTAGTCTCGGAAATGTTGAAAATGGATGAGTTTATAGATTTGATGATTCCGCGAGGTGGGGCCGATTTGGTTAGGCGAGTATCCAACGAGGCTTCTATGCCAGCAATAACTGGTGGTGTCGGCGTGTGTCATACGTATATAGATAGTTCGGCTGAAGTTGGTATGTCATCTGAAATAGTGTTCAATGCTAAAGTACAGAGGCCTTCAGTCTGTAATGCTATGGATACTGTAATAATGCATATATCTACAGTTCCTAGTCATTTGCCTGTAATCGCCGATAATTTGGCTAGAGCAGGAGTTGAGATGCGATGCGACAGACGTGCATTATCTGCTTTAGGCTCACGTAAAAACTTAAACATAGTCCCTGCAAAAGATGAGGATTGGGATACTGAACATTTGTCTCTTGTGGCAGGGGTAAAAGTAGTCGATTCTTTAGATGAAGCTATGGAACATATTGCTAGACATGGTACTGGGCATTCTGAAGCTATAGTCACTGAGAACTACACATCTGCGGAAAGATTCATTAGAGAGGTTGACTCTAGTGCGGTTATGGTTAACGCATCAACTAGATTTAATGATGGTGGGCAATTCGGACTCGGTGCTGAGGTGGCAATAAGTACAAATAAAATGCACGCTAGAGGGCCCATGGGTTTAAAAGAGCTAACCTCATATAAGTGGGTTGTATTAGGAATGGGACATATACGACCGTGAAAATAACCAAAATTTGAGTTCTAATAAGAGTTATCCAGAGGAAATTTATGCAGCAGGAAACTTCTTTTTATACTTCTGAGATGCAACTCGAGGTTCGCGATTATGTTGAGAAACTTGAAGAAGAGATCGCAAAGCATCCTTCAATACTTGAGAGGTCTCCAAATGAGGTGAGGCAAGATCAGGAAAATGGTGTGGGAAGGTATCAAGAACCTTCATTATCTGATGTAGCGATAACAAGGGAAATTCCTGGTAACAATGTATCTGTACCTGTCAGAGCATTTATACCTAGAGGAGATATTGATGGCGTATATTTGCATATTCATGGAGGCGGATGGGTCATAGGTGGAGCCCATCATCAAGACGGCATTCTTGAGGCTATTATGGATGAATGTAATGCCGCAGTTATCAGTGTAGATTACAGGCTGGCCCCTGAGAATCCATATCCGGCGGCTCAGGATGATTGCGAAGCTGTCGCAAGATGGGTTATAGAAAATGCCCCGAAGGAATTTGGAACGGAAAAGATAGTAATAGGCGGTGAGTCTGCAGGAGGTCATTTGTCTGCAGAAACCATGATTAGAATGCGAGATAAGCATGGATATACAGGATTTTCTGGAGCCAACCTTGTTTATGGAGTTTTTGATTTATCTATGAGTCCTAGTTCTCAACTTTGGGGAGATCGAAACCTCATTCTTAGCACTCCGATCATGGAATGGTATATAGACCAATACCTTCGGGATAACGATATTAGTAAAAGAGATCCTGATGTTTCGCCGCTTTATGCTCGTTTGCACGATCTCGCCCCGGCTTTATTTTCAGTAGGTACACTTGATCCTCTTCTAGATGACACCTTGTTTATGCATTCGAGGTGGTTTGCCTCGGGTAATCCTTCTACTCTCAATGTATATCCTGGAGCGACTCATAGTTTTGAAAAACAACCAACCCAACTAGCGGATATGGTTTTAGCCAGAATGAGAAGATTTATCGTCGATAGGTTTCAGTCTTAACGCAATAGTAAAGAACAACGACCATAACGTATCCCGTTGTTGCTATCAAAAAAATGGGTTGATAGCTATTAAACCAACCTATTATAAACGCGCCAAGGGTAGGACCTAATCCCATAGCTGCTGTTCTACTTGGGCCTGTCAGACCTGTTACAGTTCCGAATGATTGACGACTAAAAACTGATCCTAACATCATGCTGCCAAGGACAAATACAACTCCAGTCGCGGTGGTCCAGGAAATGACTAGAGTAAAACCAAAATTCTGAGGATTGGTGGATGCTAACAGGATTGTTGGTAGTATTGCAGCCAACATGATTAAGGATGCTATTTTTTTTGTAGTAAATCTATCTGTGAGCCAACCCCAGAGCGGCACCGATATACCACCAAGTATATTCCCTAGAGTTAGCGCAGTCGCTGCGGTGGCGTAGGATGTGCCATTATCCACCAGGTATGGAACAGTCTGAAAAATCACCATAGAAGTCGATGTAACTGCCACGAATTCTCCAGTCAGTATTAGCCAAAATGATGGTAGAGATAGTATTTCCCCTACACTCCAGTCCTTTTCACTATTAGAAATCTGCTGAGAGTTATCATCATTCTCGTTGTTAAATTTTCTGTCAGGAAATTGGTTAACGTTTTCGGGCCTGTGTCGAATCAATAGAAAAATTGGTATTGATAATGGAAGTGATGCGTAACCCAAAAATCTGTACGCCGTTCTCCAGGAAAATGCGGTCGACAATGCGGTAATGATCTGAATATTTACTGACTCACCAGCTATGCGATTTAAAGCAGTTATCCCCATTGCAAGGTTACGCCGTTTTGTAAAAAAATTGACCGCTACAGTTCTTGGAATCAGGTTCTGTAGATTGGGTCCGGCAATTGCTCTAATTAGTATATAAGTCAAAAAAAATTGCCATACAGTCGATGAACCTGCTAGATATATTGATCCTAATCCAACGACGAGACAGGCAAAAAGCATAAGCCAACGAGGTCCAAATCTGTCTACAAGTTTTCCAATGAATGGCATTGTCAATCCAGATCCCCAGGTGCCTAATGTAGCAGCCAAGGCGATGGTTTTACGATCCCAATTCACGTCTTCCACTATTAGGTCTTGTATGCCACCGATAACGGTTTGCGCAAAGCTAGTTGCTATAAATGCCCCCATTGCTGCTGCTCCGAGTACAACCCATCCATAAAAAAATGGTGGGTCAGGGTGCCAACGGTACAAATTAACCAATAATGCTTTCAAAAATTTCGTCCCTTGATATGTCCACAATAGTTATCTATCTTATTATTTGTTTTCCATAAATGCGTGTTACTATTTCGCAGCTTTCTCACCAAATTATGAGAGAAATAAATTGGAAGGAGATCCAAATGAATTATGAATTTATAAAATATGAAGTTGAAGATAACGGAGTGGCCAAGGTTTTACTAAATAGGCCCGAGAAACTTAACGCCTTGAGTCTTCCTCTTCAAGCTGAATTATATGATTGTCTTCAGGCAGCAGATGATGATCCGCAAGTTAGAGTGATAACTCTTCGTGGGGCGGGACGGGCTTTTTGCGCTGGATATGATGTCACTCCTCCTCAAACTGATGAAGATAGAAAGGCAGCCGAAGAGCGTCGAGGTAATATAAGGCACGATATGCACCGCCTTAGAAAGACAGCTAGGTTAATGACATCAGTTTTTGATTTGAGTAAGCCCATCATAGCTGGAATTCATGGTCATGTTATCGCTGGAGGTACGGACCTGGCTTTACATTGCGACATGATAATTGCTGCGGACGATGCCAATATTGGATTCCCTCCTGTTCGGTCTATGGGCACTCCTCCAACCCATATGTGGACATATATGGTTGGTCCTCAAAGGGCTAAATGGTTCATGCTGACCGGGGAGACTGTTTCAGGAAAAGAGGCTGAAGAAATGGGACTTGTTATGAAATCAGTGCCATCTGAGGGTTTAGATGCAGCTGTAGACGATCTTGCTAATAAAATTGCTAAAATTCCATGGGATATGCTCGCTGCTAACAAAAGCATAGTAAATAAAGCATTGGACCTCATGGGAAGGAATATGATGCAGGTAATTGCAGCTGAAACCGATGCTGTGGCTCATCAATCTGAAATAGTCAGAGAATTTAACAGGATTTCTAATGAACAGGGTTTGAAAGCTGCACTTGCCTGGAGAGATGCTCCTTTCAAATAAGACTTAAATTGGCATTTCAGCTGTAAAGACGGCTACTTATCAGGATTTATTTTTGGAGGAAATACCTTTGACTGATTCAAAGATTAAGCGAGCGGGCGAGAACCTATATCAAGAATTTATTTCTAGGTCAGAATTTTCTATTATGACAAGTGTCGATGCTCCCTCAACTATTGATGAATCATATGCTGTTCAAGATGTTTACATGGATTTGAAGGCAGCTGATTCTGGTGGCTTTGCTGGGTATAAAATTGCTTATACTACAAAGGTTATGCAGCAGAGATTGGGAGCTAAGGAACCTGTTTACGGCCGTGTTTTATCTGATACTGTTTTCGATTCACCTGTTACCTTAGCTTCGACAGATTATGTGAGAATTGGTGTGGAATGTGAAGTCGCGGTGTTTGTGTCTAAAGATATGCCCATATCTGATTCTCCTTTTGATAAAGACTCCGTTTATGAGTCGTTGGGTGATATCGCGCTAGCTTTTGAAATAATTGATGGACGTTCATCTGCTGGAGACCCGACCGTCCCTCAATCAATTGCTACAAATATTAGCGGCGCAGGCATAGTATTAGGTAAACCTGTCCATAACTGGCGTGATTTGGATATTCCTTCATCGAAATGCGAACTTTTTATAAATCAAGAGTCTGTTGGTGCCGGTAAAGGTTCCGATGTAAATGGGCATCCTGTCGAACCAATGACCTGGATAGCTAATTCCTTGGCTTCTAGAGGAAAAAGCTTGAAAGCAGGGGATATAGTTATAACAGGAAGTATGATCCCTCCCGTCTTTCTAGACCGAGGTGTCACTGCTATTGTGGAAATGGATCATCTGGGTAGTGTTGCTCTACACGTGGAATAAGTTCTATGTCACTACATAAGGATGAATCTGATGCCGATCGCACCTGTTAATGGAATAGAAATTGAATATCAGGAATTTGGCCCTTTTACTAATGGATGGGAGGCGGTGATATTTCTACATGGTGCCGGGGGTAATTTATTATCGTGGTTTCAACAGATCCCATATTTTTCTAGAAAATTTCGGTGTGTCACATTCTCTCATAGGGGCTTTGGGCATTCCGTTGATACCAACTTTTTAGGTGTAGACTCATTTGTAGAAGACTTGGAAGAGTTGCTTGGATTTTTAAAAATTGAAAAAGTTCACTTGATTTCTCAGTCTATGGGTGGGCGAACTGCTTTAGGATTCGCGGTTAAATATCCAGATCGAGTGTTAAGTCTTACCCTCGCAGATACGACTGGGGCGATTGGTGAACCTGATGTAGAGGAAGCTTTAATTCGATGGAGAGAGTCTCACAAGGATGATAGAGGAATTGGAGTTAGAGCTCTTTCTGAAGCATTCAGATGTAGTAATCATAATATGGCCAATCTTTATCTACAGATTCAGAAAACAAACCCAATTCGTGACACTTCACAAACAATACTTTTAGGGGGTACAAGGTCTGCAGAGCTTAACAAATTAACCATGCCTGTTATGTTCTTGGTCGGTGAAGATGACTTGCTGACTCCTCCACATGTAATAAGCATTGCTGCCGGGTACATCAAAGGTTGTAAGGTAACTGTAGTCCCTGATTGCGGCCATTCCGTTTATTTTGAGAAACCAGATGTATTTAATTTTGAAGTTGGTAGATTTATATCAGATAGTTCGGATTAAAATTGGTCTCCTATCCACGGTTTGGGGCCTGAAAATATTGAATCAGCCAACGAAATTATTTCCCCTGGCCCATCTATCATTCCCATGATTTTTAAATCCGTTGCTGAGTAGTGACTGGTATATAGTGGAGCAAAACCTCTTGGGCCCACAGTTAATATTTGCCTCGATGGTGAAGATGTAAGCTTTTTCACTGAGCCTCGGCCTTCATTTATGGTAAGACTCCAGATTCCGTTATTTTCTGGAATCTCTCTGTCACTGAATTCCAAGTTTACGGAAGCATTAAGTCCTGCGCCGTAACCTCTTTGTTCAAGAGCATCTGATATGTTTAATACCCTTACCATCCAGTCTCTCGAGGATTTTAGCAAGGTTTCCTGTTCTTCCATACAGAAGTCAATTGGATCGTTTGGGGGCCCATTCCAAGATATTGTATCTATTACCGTTCGATGGTCTGAAAAAAACCTTAATATTCTTTCAGATGACTGTGGTGTGGATGAGACCATGTCTCTAATTCTAATGTGATCTCCTGATCTTGACTGTTGATAATTGATATATCCAACTATCTGGTTTTCGTCGCGAATATAATATTTGTAAAACGGCCTGCCATCACTTTTAGTTATTAAGTCCCAAAGTAAACTTCCGCGGTCCAGATTTCCGTTGCTTTGTCGGGCCCTTTCGTTGAATAGCAAAATCATTTCTTCTTCGTTAGATGTTTGTTCCACTTTTAGTTCATTTAGGTTAGATCGCATTTCTTTCACCGGAGCCTCATATGTAAGTTTTACTCCGGATCTTTCATAACCTTTTGATCTATAAACTCTCACGCTGGATGGAAATAGTGTTGAAATGGCCATTCCCCTATCCCTCATCTCTTTGAGAGAATTACTAAGCATTTTAGATGCTGCACCTATCCCTCTACCTTCTGGCGCTACACCTACTGATGTTACTGCTCCTGTCCTTACCTTCCTTCCCCCAAACCACTGTGCCATATCTATAATTCCCATCCCTCCCAATATATCTCCGTCGGATCTAATCGCCCTAAAATTTTCAAAGCCTACATGTTCGTTCCAACCTGGCTGGATGTTCCTGTGCAGGGCCTGTTCGATGATTGACCAAGTTAATTCGGCTTCTGATTCTGTAATTTTGGAATAAGTAAGGTTAGGCAATTTATTCTCCTCAGTTCTCTATATAACTCTGTATTGGTCAAGGAAGTTTAAGTCCGGTTCCATTCCAAACCCTGGGAGATTCGGAGGACTGACGAATCCATTTTCAACTTTCAAGGTGTGACTGTATACCTTGTCGAAGATTGGGTCGGTCTCATCCCTGTAATATTCCAGAATAAGTCCATTAGGGATTGCGCAGAGTAGATGAATGTGAACCTCTTGTCTGCCATGGGGAGCGATAGGTAAGTTATGAGCTTGGGCCTGAGCGGAAACCTTCATAAATTCAGTGGGGCCTCCCATTATTAGGGCGTCTGGTTGTAATATTGCGGCTGCCCTACTCTCTATCAAGTCTCTAAATCCGTAGCGGGTGTACTCATTCTCCCCTGTAGCAATTGGTATGGAAGTAGATTGGCTGATTATGGAATGACCTTTGTAGTCATCTGGAGGTATTGGTTCTTCAAACCAAAAAATATCGTACTGTTCCATCTTTCGTGCTATTTCTATAGCCTCGTAGTATCGATATGCACAGTTAGCATCGACCATTAATTTTACATTTGGACCTACTGCTTCTCTGACTGCTCTAACTCTTTCTACGTCTTCGTTTATGGGCACCGCGCCGATTTTCATCTTCACGGCATCTGCTCCCATAGAAACGCTGGTCTTCATTTCTTCTTGTAGGTCCTGAATACCTTTACCATCTTCATAATACCCTCCGGCTATATACACTGGAACTTTGTCGGTGAAGCCTCCCAGTAGCTTGTAAACAGGTTTGTTGGCGGCTTTTCCTTTGATATCCCATAAGGCTATATCGATTCCACTGATGACGCGCGTCGTAATGCCTCTTCGCCCAGTTATCTTAGGTTCCCATAACTCATCCCATATCTTTTCGTTATCGAATGGGTCTTTCCCAACGACGAAATCTTTATAGTAATCAAATATAGATTTGATTATTTCATCCGATGAATGTGTCCCTCCTACAAGTCCAACACCTGTGATACCTTCGTCGGTATCAATGAACACAAAGTTTCTCCCGTCGTGAGTGTATGTGTGTTTTCCATTACTTTGTGGAACTCTCTTGGGCCATCGGTAGCACTCAATTCTCATATCAATGATCTTCATGTGAAAACTCCATAATTGAACTTAGGGAATGTGTTTCATGTCTCTAATATTCCTAATCAAACTTTAGAGAATAAACGATTTAAAGGAAAGCTATTACTGTATATTGCACCCTAGTGTAATATGCGGTCATATAAATAGGGATATATATGAGAACTTACAAATATTCAAAGTGGGATGGGACACAGGACTTATCTAGAAGTCTTGATGAAAACTTTGGAGCTCTAGCTAAGGAAATACTTGAGGCAGGGGATGTAAATGTAGCGCTTGGGAATCTGGTTCGAGATGGGTTTCAAGCCTCTGGTGATTCAGACGCGAGTGAGATACGTCCGGTTGGAGGATTGAATGACTTATTAGCTGGATTAGAAGAAGAAAGGAAATTTCGACTTGAAAAATACAATATCGATTCGATAATTTCTGTAATTTCCAGCAATTTAGATAATGTCATAGAGTTTGAAAAAAAGGATATAGCCTATGAGATCAAGGGAACTGAAGAGGCATTCTATAACAATTTAGATTACACAACGTCGACTCTCTCAGAAAAAATCAAAGACCTGCTCGGCTACGATTTTCTTAATAACGAAACAAGTAAAAAGCTTGATCAAGTTTTAGAAACTTTGAGAAATCAGTGGGCGTTTAATTTTTTCAGGGATACTGAAGGTTTGGAAAGCCAGATTCCGGAAAATTACTCGGAAACCTCAAAATATCTGGTGAATGATACAAAACGATTATTGTCCGAAGATTCCCAGGAAAAAGAATCTGCTTTTACCGCATTTTTGACTGCCCATGGTCATCATTTTGATAATACTGACCCTCAAACAATAGATGAACTAATTGACCTGATCAGACGGAATATAGTTGCTGCGCACACTCTAATGCAGAGCTTCAAAGAAGAATCAAGAAGTGATCTGAATTCCTTGTTCTCTAGTTTGTCCGATCTCAATACCATGAATCAACTTAATGAATTGACCGAATTAATTAATGAGATTTCTCCATTAGAAAGGAGTGTAAAAAAATACAATTTTGTTGGGTCTGATGAAGTCGACTATCAGCAAGGAATGGATTTAATGCATGCAATGATCGCAATTGACGATCTTGAAAATAAAATCCATGAAACTGTAAAAACTGGCAATATTGAGTTACTCGATACAGTAGAGATAGAAAAAATATTGGGTAAGGATGCCAGGTCTAATATCGAAGAAGTTCAACGGATGGTCGGAGCTTTACAAGAAGCGGGATTTTTGCAAAAAAACAGAGATAGGTATGAACTGGGTCCTCTTGCTGTTCGGCAAATAGCTCAGCATGCAATGGCGGAAATATTTTCGAAAATGAATAAAGATAGACTAGGTAGCCATGATTCTTTCGTCAGTGGTGACTGGGGAGATTTGTCTGGTGCTACCTTGCCTTATGAGCCCGAAAAAACATTTGATATAAATCTACAAAAAAGTCTTTTCAACACGGTGATTAGGCAGGGTGCTTCTGTACCTTTAAAGATGTCGTATCAAGATTTGGAAGTAAATGAAAGAGAACATCTGACACAGGCTGCTACGGTTTTAATGCTTGATCAAAGTAGATCTATGGGCATGTTTGGAACTTATACTTCGGCAAAGAAAGTTGCCTTGGCTTTATATTGGCTGATTAAAACAAAATTTCCAAGGGATAAATTTTTCGTGGTTGGATTTTCTGATTACGGAATGATCATCGATGATAAAGATTTGCCTGAGTCCACGTGGAATCATTGGGTGGCGGGTACCAATATGCATCATGGGTTGATTCTTGCTAGGCAGTTATTATCGAGGCAAAATGTAGCAAATAAACAGGTATTGATGGTAACCGATGGGGAACCGACTGCACATATGGAACGGGGACAAGCTTTTTTTAGCTACCCACCTAGTCAACAGACTCTTGATCACACTCTTCGGGAAGTAAAAAGGTGTACGAGGGAAGGTATCACTATTAATACTTTCATGTTGGAAGCTAATCTTTTTTTGATGGATTTTATTGAGCAGATGTCCAAAATAAATAACGGGAGAGCTTTCTATACTCAACCTGACCAATTAGGACGGTATGTCTTGGTTGATTATTTGAATAGTAGGAAGTCACAAATTTAATTAAAATACGCAGGGTTATTGATAGGAATGGGAAATTTTGGCTAAAATAGCCTAGCAACGATAGAAGGTAGTTTAATAATCAATTTCAATGACAATGTATTAAAATTCATTTTGGTATAGAAAAGATGGACAAAATAGAAGGGGGTAACTGAACATGTCAACCAGCGAGATAGCCCTTAAAGCCCACTTGCTTCGTCGGGCCGGATTCGGCGCCTCAAGAAGTGAATTAGAGAAAATCAATGAAAAAGATTACGAATCAATCGTGGAGGATTTGTTAAATCCTGATCGGTTTGAAGATCTAGATGAAGATTACATCATGAGGTACAACCCTGATCTTTCCTACCATGATGGGAACACTAATCATGCCGGTCGATGGGTATGGAGAATGATCAATTCTAAGAGACCACTAGAGGAAAAAATGGCTCTTTTTTGGCATCATGTATTTGCTACTGCTTGGTATAAAAGTGAGCATAGCCCTTCGGTTATAAGCCAGATAGAGAGTTTTAGGAAAAATGGTTTATCAAATATAAAGAAAGTGCTTTTAGATTTATCTAAAGATCCTGCCATGAATTATTGGCTTGATAATTGTGAGAATCACGCAGATCAACCCAATGAAAATTGGGGTAGAGAGCTGTTGGAACTGTTCTCTATGGGTGTAGGAAATTACACTGAAGATGATATTAAAAATGCTGCCCGTGCTTTTACAGGTTGGACATTTGAACAACCTTTGCCGTTATATCCTTACGGTCATTATGAATCCGCCTTTATTTATGATGAGAATGATCACGATGATAGTGAAAAGACCTTTTTGGGTAAGACGGGTAAATTTAATGGCGAAGATATTATCGATATAATCTGTGAACAGCGAGCGACAGCGAAATTTATTTGCCGACATATATATACCTTCTTTGTAGAAGATGAGACTCAAGTTCATACTTGGAGTATTGAACCCCCAAGAAATCCTGATGCTATAGAAGCAATGATGGACGTCTTCATGAAGTCTGAAGGAGATATTAAGTCTGTTCTACGCTTTGTGTTCAATTCTGACTTCTTCAAGGAAGCTCGATTTAAGAGGGTTAAGACACCATCGGAATTGGTGGCAGGGACTTTGAAATTGACCGGGACGTATGGTGTAATGCCTGAGACTGGAGAAGAAGTTGCCAAACTTTATGGAGCTGCCTCAGTTATGGGTCAGGCTCTTATGAATCCCCCAACCGTTGAGGGATGGCATACTGGTGCAGAGTGGATCGACGGAGGGACTCTTAACGAAAGGATAAATTTCGCAGTCAATCAATTTAATGACGTTAATACGCCAGGATTTCAAGACATGTTAATACGACTTGGTGACTCTGTTAAGTCAGGTGATCTACTTGGGAAATGTTTGGACTTAGTAGGTCTGTTAGAGGTTGGGGACGAGACACAGAAGGCATTGGGGAGATATTCTGATGCTGTTGGAGATCTAGATTTGAGTTCAGATCAGGCAAGAACTGAAAATGCTGAAAAAGTCGCTCGAATGATACAACTTATAGTTTCCACTAGAGAGTATCAATTCGCATAAATGTTGAACCGAATATAAGGAAGTAAAAGGACCACGAGAGAAGGTAAAAAAATGTCAACACAGATAAAGAAAGATCCGGTTTTTGTAGTTGTTCAGCTTAGTGGCGGAAATGACTTTATGAACGCTGTAATTCCGTATACTAACCCTGTTTACTATGACAATAGAAAGCTTTTAAATGTCCCACAGGATGAAATACTTCCTTTAGACAATACATTAGGATGGCATCCTGAGCTGGCTCCTATGAAGGAATTGTACGACAAAGGAATGGTGGGAATTGTTCAAGGTATAGGATATCCAGATTCGAATCGTAGTCACTTTAGAGGGATGGATATATGGCATACCTGCACACCAGATGAGGTTTCGACTGTAGGTTGGCTAGGAACTACTATTGAGCACTTAGATCCGAGTGGTTCTAACCCTCTAACTGGAGTTAATTTTGGTGTTGGGTTACCACGTGCCATGACTAAAGCTGGTGTACCTGTAACGAGTGTTTCAAATCTCGATAACTATGGACTTCTGACTGGTATAGCCGCTGAGCAGCAGCGTGACCAGGCATTACAAATCTTCAAAGATATGTATGGACAGGCTATAGGGACCGGGCCTGTTATGGAATATCTATCTCGCACGGGTACGGATGTGCTTACTGGGGCAGATATGATCAATGTTGCCCCCCAGCAATATCAATCTTCCATCGAATATGCCGATAGTCCAATTGCCAAATCTCTGAGAGATGTGGCTCGTGTGCATACGGCAAATCTCGGTACTCGTATTTTTTATACTTCTCAGGGAGGCTATGACACCCATGCCAATCAGGCGCCTGCTCAACCAGGACTGTTTAGAGATTTGGCAAGGGCGGTTAATGATTTTTTTGCTGACCTAGAAGAACACGACGCTGATGATAATGTTGTGATGTTGATTTTCTCCGAATTTGGCAGAAGAATATATGACAATGGTTCAGGAACTGATCACGGGTCAGGTGGTGGAGCTTACATTATTGGTAAACCTATTGCCGGGGGACTCTACTCTGAATACCCATCGTTGGAAAGAGATCGATGGGCGAAGGGTGAGGATATGGAACACACCATAGACTACAGAGGTATTTATTCCACTGTTCTTGAGCAATGGTTGGGTATTGAGGCGTCTCCCATTGTATTTGGTAATTACGAGCAGATTAATCCGTTTAGACATAATTAGATAGGGAGAAATCGTCATGACATTTCCACATGAACTATTAAGGTCAGGATTCCCATATCATCTAACTTTGGGACAACGTAGAGTCACTACTAACCCGATGGATATTGGTTTCGGTAAGGAAAGAATCTACGTTTTGACCAGGAGTGGTCTTGGAAATGGGGTGAGGGTTATAGATTGGGAGGATGAAAACCACGGAATTTTTGGTGAGGGTCTATTCAGCTGGCCTTCAGGTTTGTTAGTCGATGATGATGAAAATCTTTATGTGAGTGACGAGGCCAAGCATCAAGTAGTCATCATGGATAAAGATGGTAATCACATTGATTCATGGGGAGAACAAGGTTCAGATGATGGCCAACTGAATCGACCTTCGGGTATGACGTTTGATAATAATGGCAACATTTTGCTGTCCGATACTATGAATAACAGGGTTCAAAGATTTTCCAAGAGTGGTGAGTTTCTTCAGTCGTTTGGGGAACAAGGTACTCAAGAAGGCCAATTCAATATGCCCTGGGGGCTCACGGTAGATAATGATGGGGATATATACGTAGCTGATTGGAAGAATGATCGAATCCAAAAATTTACAGAGAATGGAATTTTTGTATCCTCTTTAGGATCATCCGGTAGTGAAAAAGGTCAACTTCTAAGGCCAACCTCGGTCGATGTGGATAGCCACGGTGATATATATGTGGCTGATTGGCAGAATGATAGAGTTCAACTGTTCAATAAAGATTTCAAGTATATACAGAGTTTTCATGGAAATGCTTCTCTGTCAGCTTCTGGTAAGAAGTATATTCTCGCAAACCAGGTAACTTTAAGACTTAGGGCGATGGGTGACTTTGAAAAAACCCAGAGACTGAATGCGCCTCTTATGGTAAGAGTTGATGATCAGTTTAGACTTTTCATATTGGACTTTGCGAATCACAGAATACAAATCTATAAGAAAGACGCAGTAGAACTCTCTGAGCAAGAGATAGCGCCAGAAATGAGGAATCCAATACTTCTGACGACTTAATGGTTCGTTTTTAGCTTAGATATCTATGTCGGTTTTATGTCTGCGACTTAGTAAGTAGCGTGCGTAATCTAATAAAGCATCCCATTCGCTTTCAGTAAACTCTGCTAGGTTATTTAATTCGCTTATGTGTGGGTTCTCGTTTGAATCGATGTCAGTGTATCCTGCCAGGTAAGCTAGATGGCTATATGACAATTTGAGGGTGTGAGATATTTTTCGCAATGTTTTAGTGTTTGGTTGAATTCGGCCACTTTCGAGATGTGAAGTATATGCTGGACTCATATCAATTTTGTTTGATAATTGTCTCTGAGATATGCCTATGGCGATTCTAGCCAATCTAACTGTATCTGCTAACTTTGTGTAATTGTGTTGGATATTTTTATCTGACATCTCTAGTTTAGTTAAATAAGGTCTTATGTAGTTTCGCCAATTTTACAATATGCAGAAATTATGTTCTGAAACCTATTGTTATTTTAGAACAGACGTACTAAACTATAGTTACAGTTGAATAGCCGCTCCTTAGGCAAGGATAAGTGGCAGAGGGAACAAACCCTGGGATTGCTTGAAGTAAGACCCGGGGTTTTGTTTATCTGAAATTATTGTTTGGAAAGCTGTCTTACCATGTCCATATCGAGTTCTATTCCGAGCCCGGGGCCATCTGGTATCGACATCATGCCTTCACTAATTTGTAATGGTTCCAATAATATTGGGGTACTGTCCCGGATAGAAATTGTCTCAATATTATATTCCTGTTTGTATGGTACTCCGGGGGTTGCTGCTACAAAATGTGCGTGTGCCACGGTGCTGATGGTGGGTTGGGTATTGTGGCATGTAATTGGAATTCCCATAGACTCAGCCATATTTGCTATTTTAATCATGGTAGTGAATCCTGGTGTTTTAACTATGTCAGGCTGAATAATATCTACCTTCCCTTTGATTATAAGATCTCTGTATTCAAATATGCTGTAAACCATTTCACCTGAGGCAATAGGTATCGTTAATGCATCTGAGACTTTTGCGAGTCCCTCTAGGTCGTAATGTGGCCTTGGTTCCTCATAATGAAAGACACCGAGGTCTTCAAGTTTCCTACCGATCTCTATCCCATGATGGACTGAAAAAGCTCCGTTCACATCAACTAAAATTTCTACATCATCTCCTACTGCATTTCTAACTTCAGATACTGTTTCTACAGTCTGATCAGATGGGTCATCAATTTTTCCTGGCAGAGCGCTATGAAGTTTGTAAGCACTATAGCCTTCTTCAACGAGAGAGTAAGCTCGGTTCGCTTCCTCTAGAGGTGACAAATCCCTTTTCATAGAACTTGCATATACTGGCATTTTATCCCTGACCTTGCCCCCTAAAAGGTCGTAAATCGGTAGTTCTTGAGATTTGCCTTTAATGTCCCATAGAGCTATGTCTAATCCTGCAATCGCTATCCAGACGCTGCCCCCTATTTCTAAGGCATTTCCTGCAATTGCCATATCACGAAATCTAGATTCGGTCTTTCTGGGATCTTTTCCTAAAAGAGCAGGTGTAAGTATGTCATCTATCATTGTCTTGGTTACTGATGGTTGACGTCGAAAGCATTCTCCTATTCCAGTTATGCCCTCGTCAGTGTGTACAAGTACAAATGGAAAAGAATTTTCTAACACTAAACATTCGATAGAAGTTATTTTCATTTTGTTGTCCTATATGTGTATCTACCCAACAATAGACCGAGTATGAAGGTCTAAGATTTGGTTAGAAGTCTTTCCAAGTGACATGAGAATTTCGTCCGTGTGTTCTCCATGATTAGGTGCTGGCAATTCCAGTTTTCCTGGTGTACGGGAAAATTGGAATGGAAGTCCAAGTATGGAGATTTCCCCCAAATCGAAAGCAACAGTCTCAGCGAGTAAACCTAGTATTTTTGCTTGAGGGTCGTTGTGGACTGACTGAATTGATAGATTCGGTGAACATTTGATACCTGCAGATCTAAGGAGATCTATGCATTCGTTCACTGTCCTGCTGACAAAGAAAGGTTCGATCTCATTATTTAGAAAGCGGTCAGAGGCTCTCCTCTTAGTAATTTCACCAAATTTCTTAAGTTCTTTTTTATTAATAACATCGCATAATTTATTCCAGTCTCCAAGTTGAATACAAGACAAGAAAATCCACCCATCCTTAGCCTGATATAGCCTATAATCCACTGTTTGCCCTAATTTATCCAGCCTCGGAGTTTCGATTTTTCCTTCATAGTCAAAATATTCAAAAGCTTGGTATGCAAAAGCTGAATTCACAAGAGATATTTCAATTCGCTGTCCTTCTCCTGTTTTTGAACGGTGATATAAAGCAGAGACCATTCCAAACGCCGAAAGTAGGGCGGATGAATAGTCAGAAGCTGCTACTCTTAAAAATACAGGCGAATCATTACCTCCCTGGTCACGCATTGCTCCACTTTGTGCTTGGATCAGTGGGTCAAATGCGGGTAGGCTACTGGATGGTCCGGAAGATCCATACCCGGTAACAGTCGAATATATTATTTGTGGATTGACCTTTTTCAGGTGTTCATAGTCAACTTTTAAACGTTTGGTTATTCCTCCTCTAAAGTTTTCAGCAACGATGTCTGACTCTCTTACCAGTTGATGAAAAATGTCTAGGCCTTCCGGCTCTTTTAGATTTAGAATCATTCCCCTTTTACCTTGATTCCAACTTTGGAATCCGGTTGAGTTTTGCCTAAATCCATCTCCGGCGAAAGATTCGATTTTCAAGACATCGGCCCCAAGATCAGAAAGAAGAGTTGTTCCGAACGAGCCTGCGATGTAGCCTGTGAGGTCTAATACTTTAATACCTTCCAAGGGGTGGGTTTTGGATGTGCCTTTCGGTAATGATACGGATTGCAACGATTTTTTAATTTCTTCGTTGTGCTTTCCAATAGTTGGGGCAGGACCGCAAACTTCAGCAGGTGACTTTGACATGAATATTGGAGGTCCTGGCTGAATAGTTGGACCTAGAACCGGATCTTCTATTTCCAGCAATACTTTGTTGTACTCAACCTGAGGATGACTTTTAAACCATTCTCTGGTTTCTGCGGGTCCACAGGGAATATCATTTTCATTCAGGAATTTGAGCCAATGATCTCTTGTGTTTGAGGCAAATATTGGTTCCAACACTTCCGATAATAAGTGCCAATTTTCGGCTGCTATGCCCCAAGGTGCTGCAGAAAATCTGTCGTCTTCTAGAAAATGGAATATTTCCATAGCGATGCATAATTTATTCCAAAAGACATCGTTTCCACACGCCATGAATATCCAGCCGTCACTGCATTCATATAATCGATAAGTTGGTAAACCTCCCGACGCGCTGGCAGGTCTTTTTCTCGGCGTAGGTAAATTTTCACCAGTGATGAAAGAGGTAGACTGAATTGCAGCGGACCCGGAGTACAAAGGGACGACTACTTTTTGACCTAAACCACTTTGTTCTCGTTCCAGAATGGCAGCAGCAATTGCAAGGCAAGCAGTAAATGCCGTTCCATATGAAACTAAGGGTAATCTGACAAATATCGGTGTTCCTGTTTCTCCTCCTTGCCCTTCATGTATGCCCGTGAAAGCGGCAACTGTTCCATCATCACCTGGAATATCTGACATAGGGCCAGAGTCACCATATGGTGGTATCGAGCAATAGATTAAGGATTTATTAATATTAGAAATACTGTCATAGTCCAGGAAGGCTGCTTTTGCTTCTTTGGCAAGCCATGTATGTATTAATAAATCAGAGGATTTAACAAGTTCCCTTAAAAACTTTGATCCTTCTTCAGATATTAGCTCTAAGGTTATGGATTTCTTACCCCTGTTGAATAGGCGATCTTCTGGATCAACGGCTACCTTGTCTTCCAAATGGTCAACACGTATGACTTCTGCGCCCATATCCGACATAATCATCGACGCATATTTGCCGGATTTATCTCGACTAAAATCTAGTATTCTCAAACCCGTAAATGGACCTGTCAATGCAGTTCTCCGATAAAATGATTAGTTAATTATGCTTATTGGCAATGGGCTTCTCAAGATGCAATGGCACATATGTGTACGATGCTTGTTGATTATCACTTAGGAATGCCATTTTGTGTCTTCATTCGGGCGTGTATTTTTCCAGTTAAGTTGGTGGGATAGCAGGGTATATTTCTCTTCATCTGCATCTTTTGAAGACTTTTCTATGAGAATTTTCCAAAAAAAAGCTATGTCGTCGTGAGGTGTTAAATTCGCACCATCTGTTAAATACCAATTTCGCCAAATCCATTTAACTAAACGTCCTGTAGCTCTTTTGCCAGTTAATTCAAAATACTCTGATTCTAGATAGGTGACCAATTTACCTTCTTGCCAGGGTATGTCATAAGAGCCTAGAAACTTCCATTGAAAAATTGAATCTTGTAACTTTTCACTTTCACTTAGACGTTCGTATTCCCTTAACCATCTATTTTGAGTTGCTATGCTAACTGACTCGTGTCCGTATGTTTTGACAATTATTTCATGTATTTCTTGTCGTGTTTTATTGTTTTCCACCCACAATGTGAGGACCTTTTCCATTTGCTTTAGGTTTTTTTTAACGTTCGGCATTTTTTACCTGATATAAGTAGGATTTCAGACCATAAAACTCATTATTATTAAATGTAAAAATCATATTAAATCATTTTTATGTTTTGGTGTTGGAATGCTATAAGTTGGATAAAAATCTAGAAGGATAGTTTTGTTCTTTGCCTATACCGATACGAGGGCGCTAAGAATCGAAAAAATTTCAAATTGTTTCAGCTTATGCCCATATTTGAAATTGGAGTCTAAATTAATACAATTTACGGTATGAAATATCTAATATTTAGTTTGTTTTTACTCTTGGCGGTTAGTTGCGGTGGGGTCGTCTATAGTGATACTGCGAGTGTCAAAGATGAATTAGTGTCTTTTGATTTTCGTGACTGCAAGGATTTTGATGACTTAACTCCAGATACGAAGGCTAAGTTAATGGCTACACACCTGTTTGCCTCTAACTTAGATGTCGACTATGAAGTTTGTGCGGTTGACGAAGGCTATCATCTAGGTATCTACGTTATTGACCGAAACTTTGAATCCTATTGTGAACAAAACGAAAGCTGTCTTGAGGCGAGAAAATCTCACGAAAATCACGAAAAGAACTATCCATCGCTACCTAAAGGGATACACGTATCCAAAGAAAATGTTTTCATTATATTCAATGTCGGTATTTATCCGAAATGGTCAAACACTAAGGTAACCCGAGGCGAAATCATCGAGATATTTAGAAAAGACTTAAACCCTGATGTGATTCGTTAACCGCAACTTCCCTAAATTTCGAATTCTCCGGTCGCACCGATAAGAGTTCAGACAGAAAATCCAAGGATTTAAGGATGAGAGGACGACCCTAGAGGGCACCTCTTCTCCTTGGCTAAGGAGGGAGATGATGAGTCTTAGAAAACAGGCAAAGATATTAGGAATAAGTGCGCCTTACTTAAGTCAGATGATTAACGGTAAGCGCCCATGGAATTTGGAAGTCAAGGTAAGGTATGAAGAGCTAGTTGCAAACACTTTTACTCAAACCCAACATTCCAGAACCAACACCTCATACAATTTCCAACATGCTACATTAGCTTCTACAGGCACGAAAAACGTGTATAATATTGCCTCCCAGTTGCGTGGGGCTGTAGCTCATCTGGGAGAGCGCTTCAATGGCATTGAAGAGGTAGGGAGTTCGATCCTCCCCAGCTCCACCATCTATCAGTATTAGTCACAATTTCCTTATTCTTAATGCTTTTGATATTGAGCTGATTTTCTTTCTTGTTTACAAAAGTGGTTACAAGGGTTTCCTATCTTTTTTTTAAATCACTTCTGCACCGTCTATTACCATTTATTAAAAGATTCAGGTATTAAGGGGATATTCCAAGTATCTTCACCATCGCTTTATAAAATTGGCCCTATTAACATGAAAATTAACAATCTCAATATCGTATTATGCTTTTTAAATTGGTTAAGTTTCAGATATATATAATCAAAATATTGCGTGGTTGTTGCAACCTATATGGGCACAGTCAAAAGATGGGCCGATTTTGATAACGTTCGTAAATAAATGGAGTTAGATATGGTAAATGGCAAAACAAATTTCTTGCCTTCATTA
>CAYFIW010000002.1:0-90300 GCA_964343265.1 uncultured Dehalococcoidia bacterium
TATACGTCCTTAGCAAGGAAGAGGGCGGAAGGCATACCCCTTTCTTCAATGGATACAAGCCACAGTTCTATATTAGGACTACGGATGTGACAGGGGATATTAAATTACCTGATGGGGTTGAAATGGTTATGCCTGGGGATAATATTGAAATGAATGTGAATCTGATTACGCCGGTGGCCCTGGATGAACAGCTACGCTTTGCTGTAAGAGAGGGTGGAAGAACTGTTGGGTCAGGTGTAATAACTAAGGTTTTGGAATAGGACAATATACGGAACCTAGATACAATTATGGATCTGGGTTCCGTGAGTCCGACAGCCAGTTAGGAAAAAACGAATGGCTCGACGAGGAGAAAACAGAATATTAGTCACGTTTGGATGCGTAGATTGCAGGGAACGTACTTATAATTCAAATAAGAGTAGACGAAACGATCCACAGCGGTTGGAGCTTAAAAAATATTGCCCTCGCTGTAGGTCTCATACCCTTCACAGAGAAGTAAGGTAATAAATTGCAACAAAGATTTGGGTCCCGTTCTGCTGGACGGGGAGTTAATTTCAGGTTTTTTGGAGAAGTAGTAGGCGAACTCAGAAGAGTGACTTGGCCGACTATGAACGAGACTCTTAGATTAACTCTAATGGTTCTAGCTGTATCTGCAGTAATTGGAGCGATATTAGGTGTTGCGGACTTATTTTTCGGTTGGGGATTCGGTTTAATAATATGACCGGTGGATGGTCTCGGAGGCTTAAATGTCTCAAGAACAATTAGAAGATAAAAGATGGTACATAATACATGCGTACTCTGGACAAGAGGACCGTGTCAAAAAAAATCTTGATCAACGAATCCAAAATATGGATGTTGGCGACAGGATATTTCAAGTTATAGTACCGACAGAAGAGGAAATGGAATATAAGGATGGCCAGAAAACATCCGTTTCCAGGAAAGTTTTTCCTGGGTACATTCTTGTCCAAATGAACATGGATGATGAAAGTTGGTTTGTAGTTAGGAACACTCCCGGAGTTACAGGGTTCGTTTCAGCTGAAGATGAAAGTGATAATCGTCCAAAACCTGTTCCGTTGGAACAACATGAAGTAGACGGAATACTCAATCAGATCCAGTCTGAGGAACCAAGGGTAAGAGTAGGCTTCGCGCAAGGTCAAACGGTGAGGATTACAGATGGCCCATTTGTTGACTTTATGGGGGCAGTTGATGAAGTTTATCCAGATAGAGCTAAAGTAAAAGTTTTAGTGTCGTTTTTTGGAAGAGAAACCCCTGTTGAATTGGATTTCTTACAAGTCGAGAAAGCTTAGAGTAGAGGAAGAATTTGGCTAAGAAGGTAATTGGGCTTATAAAATTACAAATTGAGGCAGGGAAGGCCACTCCTGCTCCACCAGTTGGACCTGCTTTGGGTCAACATGGTGTAAATATCATGGGATTCGTAAAAGAATACAATGAAAGAACATCTTCTTTGGCTGGTTCCATAGTGCCTGTCGAGATAACAGTGTACGAGGACAGGTCATTTGATTTTATTGTGAAAAGTCCTCCGGCATCTGATTTGTTGAGGAAAGCCGCGGGAATAGAGAAAGGAAGCGGGAACCCTCTTGTAGATAAAGTCGGAATCATACCTCGAGATAAAGTTAGAGAAATCGCTGAAACTAAGATAAAAGATCTCAATGCTGCGGACATTGAAGGTGCAATGAAAATCATAGAAGGCACTGCACGAAGTATGGGTATTCAAGTCAGGTGATTTTGATTTCTTAAAGGGGTTAACAGGGGAATAATATGAGCAGACATGGCAAAAGATATAATGAGGCTTCATCGGTAGTTGAGGAAGAGAAAGAATACTCATCAGGTGAAGCTGTTGGACTAGTAAAGAAAAATGCAACTGCCAAATTCGATGAAACAATAGATCTTCATTTGCGAACGGGAGCCGACCCCAGGCATGCTGACCAAATGGTCAGAGGAGTAGCCTTGTTACCACATGGAGTGGGAAAACAAATTCGAACTTTGGTTTTTTGTCAGGGAGACGCTGTAGAGGTCGCAAAATCTGCTGGTTCAGACCATGCTGGTAACGACGATCTTATTAAAGATATTGAAAATGGATGGCTGGAGTTTGATGTCTCTATCGCTACTCCAGATATGATGGGTAAAGTGGGAAGGTTGGGACAGATCTTAGGCCGAAGAGGACTTATGCCTAATCCTAGAACTGGTACAGTTGTACCTGCTGAAGATATACCTCGTGCCGTTGAGGAAGCAAAAAAAGGAAGGGTGGAGTTCAGGTTGGACCGATCGGCGATAATACATAGCCCCATAGGTAAGGCTAGTTTCACGGAAGAACAACTAGTCGATAACCTGTCATTATTGATGGATAATATATTGAGGCAAAAACCTTCCGGAGTTAAAGGACAATTCATAAGATCTGCTTTTTTGACTAGTACAATGGGACCAAGTGTCAAGATTGATGTTGCATCGCTAACGTCACTAACAGTAGAATAGATATTCGGCCAGAGAAAGTGGGCTCTAGGATTGACCTAGATTAAAACAACAGCCCGCCTAGGCAAATTACAAGCTGGTTTTCTAGATGGAGAAACGGCATGGACGCCTCGGCCAATATGTCCGGGGTTTTTTTTTGGTAAAAATTTAATGATGATTGGATGATTTAGGATACAGAAAAGAGGACTAATAAACAGGAGAATTCCATGCCTACTGAGGCTAAATCGGAAGCAATAGATGAATTAATTGAATTGATGAAGAATTGCTCAATAGCAATTTCTACGGATTATTCGGGCCTAAATGTCTCAGATATGAGTGATTTCAGGACTCTACTTAGAGAAAACGGAATAAAATTCAAAGTAATTAAGAATACTTTATTTAAGATTGCAGCTGAGCAGGCCGATTGGCCAGAAATGAAGGAACTTATCGATGGTCAGACTGGTATAGCATTTGGATATGGAGATGAACAATCTCCTGCCAAAATAATATCCAATTATATCAAAGATAGTGGCACAAATATCGATCTTAAAATGGGTCTTATAGGGACTCAAACTCTATCAGGAGATGAAATCAAACAATTAGCATCTCTTCCAGGCAAGGAGGAATTAGTCGCTAAACTAGTAGGTCAGTTGCATGGTCAATTAGCAGGACTAGTGTTCACATTAAATAGCCCATTGGTTGGGGCGGCGCGAGTATTAAATGCCCCTCTAACGGGTTTGGCAACAGTCTTGCAAGCCAAGGCTGCCCAAGGATAGAAAGCAAGAATGTTAACCAAGAAAATTCATAAAACAGGGGAAGAAAAAAATGGCACTTTCTAAGGAAGAAATTTTAGAAGCAATAAAAGAATTACCGGTTATAGATCTAGCAGGTCTTGTTAAGGACCTTGAGGAAGAATTCGGGGTAAGTGCGGCTGCCGCAGCCCCAGTTGCAGTAGCTGCAGTTGCACCAGGTGCTGCTTCAGCTGGCGATGCTGGTGGAGCGGAAGAAAAAAGTGAATTTACTGTAACTTTGAAAGAATTCGGGGACAACAAGATTAATGTAATTAAGGCGGTTAGAGCTGCCACTTCTCTTGGCCTGAAGGAAGCCAAGGACTTAGTGGAAAGTGCTCCAACTGCAATTAAAGAGGACACCAGCAAAGAAGATGCTGAAGCTTTGAAGAAAGATTTGGAAGAGGCCGGAGCTGTCGTAGAACTGAGCTAGGAATGTCGTATTTCTAAAACAAAAATAGCCTGTAAATTTCTTTTCATAAATAGACAGAAATTTACAGGCTATTTTATATACGGAATAGTTTGAGGCCCTTCAGGCAATACACATATTGATGAACCTGGCTTATCTTGGCACAGTTTTAAAATGGTTTCTTCAATGTCATCAATAGGGTGCAAGTGCGAATTTGCTATTTGACTGTGGGTTAAATAATCTGATTTAACGTAGACGGTTGCTTTGGACTGTATTTGAGCTTGTATCTGAACCTGCCATTGATCATGGCAGTTGTAGTCAGGGTTATTGATTAGTTCAAGTAGTTCATCTGGCGAGGATGCAGATGTCAATATGTTTCCATAGTTACCATGTTCGGGGATCCCATCAGAGCATTCCGCTGCACAGATTATGCTTCCTCCCGTTGCGACAACTGAGGACGCTGCAGACATCCCTTTAACAGCCTGATATAAATTCATATCTAAAGGGTATCCACTGTTCGTAGTTATTACTATGTCAAATTTGTGATCTACCTTTACTGTTGAGGTGGATTTTGAGAAGTCACAACATGCCTTATGGACTTTGAACATGTTGCCTGCGTAAACGCTTGTAATTCCTTTATTCTTATTCAAAGTTACATCAAGACTAAAATCAACAGGTTCAATATTGGCTATTTCTCTAATAGTATCGTGAATCGGATTACCTTCGGTGATAGCCCATGTTGAATTAGGGTGCGCGATCATATCTGAGTTATGTAGGTGCATGATAGTTTCAAACCCAGCTAGGCCTGGTGCTACCATTTTAGGACCACCACTAAATCCAGCAAAAAAATGGGGTTCTACAAAACCTATAGTGATTTTAAAATCGGATTTGATCCAATCACTATTTATAAATACAGGAATACCATTTTTTGTTGTTCCAACTCTGCTTAAACTTGCCTTATCAAATGCATCATGATTAATGATATTGTATCCCCGGCTTGTCACTGTTTGGCCAAGCATTGAATCCAGTTCTGACTTATCATTTGACCTATGCGTGCCCGTGGCTATAAAGATGGTTATGTCTTCGTCTGGAATATGCTCCAGTTCCGCCAGTAAAACAGACAAAATAACATTTGTAGGTATTGGCCTTGTTATATCGCATACACTGATGCCTATTCTTTGTCCCAACACTACAGATTGACGAAGAGGTGGGGTTGATATTGGATTCCTTATAGCGTCTTTTAATGCTCCATGTTGGTCTGGTAAAGCTGGTAAAAATTGCGGCTCGATTACCTTCGTGTAGTCAGGTAAATTCACCATCAGACCATTTTTGCCATAAGATAATTTAATTTCCATTTTTTTATGCGTCTCTTATAACAGCTTCACATAAGTGGGCTGCATCGACTAGATCCGGGATAGTTACATATTCCCGTTTTGTGTGCATTCCGTGGTCTGCCATACCTACCACTACAGAGCTAATGTCATTCAACCTGAACACGTTCCCATCGGTTCCTCCTCCAGAAGGCTTAAGTAGTGGGACGAGACCAATTGACCTTAATGCTCGGCTAACTCTCTGAGTAGCTGGATCGTCCTCAGTTAGAGAATATGTTTCAAATTCTGTATGTAGGTGTTGATCAATTGACGACTCTGGATATAAATTGGCCACTTCTTTAACAATTTCTTGTATCTGTAATCGAATCCCGTCTAAGCTTTCGAGACTTGTGCTTCTATATTCTCCTTTAATAGTTGCATTTTCTGCTACCGTATTTCGGACGCTGCCACCTTCTATGAGTCCCACGTTAAAAGTGGTGTTCTCATCCAATCTACCTTGTGGAAGTCGTGTGATGATTTCAGCAGCTATTTTTATAGCTGATATACCTTTCTCCGGTTCAGCACCTGCGTGCGCAGCGCGACCAATTATTTCCATATCAAAACCTATATATGTTGGGCTAGAAGATGTGATTTGACTGACTGGACCTTCACCGTCAAATACTATAGCTTCCTTGGCGGTTATTAGATTGAAGTCTAGATTGCGGGCCCCGACAAGTCCGATTTCCTCTTCTCTTGTAAATGCTAATTCCAGTGCGTGCCGTTCTTCCCCATCCTCAATTATTGATTCGAGGCCCTCCAACATTGCAGCTATACCTGCTTTACAATCTCCACCCAGAATAGTAGTACCGTCCGATACTATTCGATCTTCCTGTACACTTGGCTTTATGCCTCTCCCTGGTTCTACGGTATCAAGATGCGCTGATAATAAGATAGGATTCGGGCGCCCATCAGACGCGACCACGTTGCCATATGCATCCCTCTTAGTAGCAAATCCCATTTTTTCTAATCTAGCTATGATTTCTTGTGCCATGAGTTCTTCTTCACCAGAAGGACTATCTATTTGAACAATGTCACAGAATGTTTTAATCAATCTTTCTCTATTTATCATTGGTTATAAAATCCTTAGAAGCACTTATAAAGTTGTCTTTAATTTATGGACATTTTTCAGAATCGTATTGCTTAGTTTATAGATTGTTTCCTAATACTAATATATTGGAACTAGAAAAATTGGGAAATAATTATACGAACGACTGTTGTGGTCAGGTTTTTAGCTGCTGGCAGATTAGGAAGAGAAATTAAACTAAGCATGAGTTGGTTTCAATATGATGAAGTCGTAATTCTTTTGGTTACTTATGTGGTATTGGTCTTTTTGGTTGATGGGATTTCCGTATTTTTACGAAAAATATGTTAGCTGAATTCATATGGCCTATATTTATTAGCAATGGGCATTCTCCTGTCACGCCCAAAATTCTTTGGAGTGATTTTTACACCTGGTGCCGATTGGCGTCTTTTGTATTCGTTTCTATCTACCATCTGAATTATGTTTTTTACGATATCTCCATCAAATCCTAGTTGGATGATTTCACTGAAACTAATATCCTTTTCAACATAATATTCAAGAATTGCATCCAGTATTTCATAATCTGGCAAACTGTCAGAGTCTTTTTGGTCAGGACGTAGCTCTGCACTAGGTGGCTTTTCAATAACTGATTGCGGTATTACTTCCGCCTCATTCTCATTATTAATATGATTGCTTAGTTCATACACAATTGTTTTTGGTACATCTTTTATAACAGCGAATCCACCTGCCATATCCCCATAAATAGTGGAATATCCGACAGCCATTTCACTTTTATTGCCAGTGGTAAGAACAAGTTGATTAAACTTGTTTGACATTGCCATTATCAGGTTTCCACGAATTCTTGATTGAATGTTTTCTTCTGCTAGTCCCCAGCTAGTTCCTGAAAATGGATCTTGTAAAATTTTTTCATTGGCTTTATAAATTTCCCAGATTGGGAGTGTGATTAATGTAATCCCCAGATTGTCAGCAAGGTTTTTAGCATCTGTGCGACTTCCATCTGAAGAAAATTCAGATGGCATAGATATACCGGTGACGTTCTCATTTCCCACTGCTTCAACGGCTAGTGCTGCCACCAAACTGGAATCTATTCCTCCAGATAGTGCTATCAAAACTTTCTCAAACCCGCTTTTTTTAACGTAATCTCTGGTACCGAGAACTAGTGCTGACTTTAATTCAGTCATTTTGTTCATTGGACTAGTGGAAGTTATTGGCAAGTTGTTTTTGTTTTTATTGAAGACCTTAGAAACTTTAAATACGTCGGAAGTTCCAACTTTATTAAGGTCAGGTAAAGAAAATTTGATTCCCTCTGGCTTTGTTTGAGACTTTAGTTGATCTATATTTATGTCGTATAACAGAAGGTCTTCTTCGAATTGTTTACCTCGGGATAATATGTCCCCATGCGGACTAATTATTAAACTTGTTCCGTCAAACACAAGTTCATCTTGTCCACCCACTTGGTTAACATAGGCGATAAAAACGCTATGATCCTTTGCTCTTTTACAAAGCATTTTTTCCCTTTGTTGGCGTTTGCCAGCAAAGAAGGGTGAACCGTTTATGTTTACGATTAACTCAGCGCCAGCAGATTTTTGGACTCCTGTTGGTCCAATTGGATACCAAATGTCCTCACAGATATTAACTCCTACTGATACACCTGATATGACCCCAACTGGACATTTTTCACCTTGGTCAAAATACCTTTTTTCATCGAAGACACCATAGTTGGGCAAGAATATTTTTCTATGTTTGGAAATCAATTTTCCACGATGCGCTATTGCTGCAGCATTGTATCTTCCATCGTCTCTGTCCACGTATCCAAAAATCGAAATTATGTCAGGTGTGTTTTCTACTATTTTTTCAACTGCAGAGAGATTTTCCGACACAAATTGCTTTCTTAGCAAAAGATCTTCGGGGGGGTAACCCGTCACGGACAGTTCTGGAAATGCTACTAGGTCAGCACCCAGATTAACAGCTCTCTCTATTTCTCGAATTATCTTTTGAGAATTGGAATTTATATCCCCAACTGATGGGTTGATTTGGGCTAAAGCTATTCTTAACGAGTCCATATTTGAGGCCCTTACATTTCAATAGTGTCAGTGATTGGGCTAGCCCTAACGTCAAATATTATGTTGGAATCTACTGCTCTACAAATTTCTTTATTCTTTGAAGAGCTTCTTCCAAGTTTGCTGTTGAATTTGCGAAAGATATTCGTATAAATCCTTTTCCAAATTTACCGAAGGACTCTCCTGACAGTACCGCAACACCAGCTTCTTCCAACAGCCTATCTGCGAACTCTACGCTACTAAGCCCAGTTCCTTCCACATTTGGAAATGCATAAAATGCACCCTTTGGTGTGGCGCAATTGATTCCATTGATGTCGTTTAGTCCGCTGACGATTATGTCTCTACGGTCTTTGAATTCTTTTACCATTTCCTTTGAGCCATTTTGGGGGCCTGTGATTGCTTCTATGGCTGCTTGTTGAGTGAAACTAGCTGTACATGAAACACTATTCGTTACTAACCTTGATACCGGTTCGATCAGATCACTGGGAAATAATCCATAACCTATTCTCCAACCTGTCATTGCATAGGTTTTTGAAAATCCATCCAATATTATGGTTCTGTCTAACATTTCTGGATAGGCCGATATACTTTCATGTGATCCTTCGTATAGGAAACGTATGTATATCTCGTCTGACATCACAAGAATATCGTTTTCTTTTGCTATGACGGAAAGTGCTTCCAATTCCTCTCTACCTATGACACTTCCACACGGATTGTTTGGTGAATTTATGATGATGAGCTTTGTTTTTGGCGTAATTTGGTTTCTGACTTCATTGATGTCGATATTGAAATCTTTGTCGCCATGAAGCTGCATGGGAACCGCTGTACCACCGCAGAATTCAATCATAGATTCATAAATTGGGAACCCTGGATTTGGGTATAAAACTTCGTCACCCGACTCTATTAAAGCCATTATTGTGAAGAACATGATGGGTTTTCCACCTGGAGTCACAATAACATTATCACCCTTGGCATCAATATTTCTCGTACTGGACAATTCTGCAGCAATGACATCTCGTAAATCTTGGTACCCGGGTGATGGGTTATACGATGTGAAGCCATTCGTAATGGCGTTTCTACCGGCCTCGGCTATGTTACCGGGCGTATCAAAATCAGGTTCACCAATCTCTAGGTGAATGACACTTTTCCCCTGAGCTTCCAGCTTCTGTGCCTTTGCTAGTATTTCGAACGCAGTTTCTGTACCGAGTCGGCTCATTCTCTGAGCTAGTTTCATTAGGGAAAATCTCCATTAAATCAATGATTACGACTAGTATACAACGGCAGGCAACTCACAAACTATACCTGAATATCAACTAAGTGATATTTGTAAGCTATATGCTAAGCTTTCCCTATACTGATTTTTTCATTGATATAAATAAAAATTCATAATTAAAGAGTGAAATGTGAAAGTATATTTGGGAGTTCCACGCGGATTTTGTGCTGGAGTTGTAAGGGCCATTGATCTTGTGGAATTGGCCTTAAATAAATATGGTCCTCCGGTATATGTTAAGCACCAAATTGTACATAATCCTCATGTCGTAAAAGATCTAGAGTCTAAAGGTGCTATTACGGTGGAAGAAGTTGAGGAAATCCCTATAGGAGCAAGGGTCGTTTTTTCGGCTCATGGTTCTCCCCCCGAAGATTTTGAGAAAGCGAGGGAGAGAGATTTAGATGTGGTGGATGCTACTTGCCCACTAGTAATAAAAGTCCACAATGAGGCAAAAAAATATATAGGGGACGGTAGGAAAATAATTCTCGTTGGTCATAAAGGCCATCAGGAAGTTAAAGGCACAATGGGACAGGCTGAAATGCATCTTGTAGATGATCGGGAAAAATATAAGTCACCAGATTGGAATTTAGAAACTCCTGTTACGGTGTTAACACAAACAACACTTTCAGTT
Source organism: uncultured Dehalococcoidia bacterium (assembly GCA_964343265.1). Lineage (GTDB taxonomy): Bacteria > Chloroflexota > Dehalococcoidia > Lucifugimonadales > UBA826 > CAYFIW01. The sequence goes on from CAYFIW010000002.1 coordinate 10,037, forward strand.
GAGGATACGAAGCGCAGTATTGGGTTTATAGAGAACACATACAAAGATGTGATAGTGAGAAACGACCTATGCTATGCCACGACTAATAGACAAAATGCTGTACAAGTTATTTCTAATCATGTAGACATGTTTTTAGTTATAGGTGCGGACAATAGTTCCAATTGCAATAGACTTAGAGAGGTTGCAGAGAGGAATGGGATAGATGCTTATCTTATAAATGGTGTAGATGAGCTTGAACCAAAATGGTTAGAGAATGTGTCGAACATTGGCATAACTTCTGGGGCTTCAACCCCGGATTCTTTGGTTCAAGAGATAATAGACTTTCTACAGCCAGAGGAAGTGATACCAATGGGAGGGGTTGAAGAAAACATAACTTTCACATTACCGGAGGAATTTAAATGAATCACTTAAAGGACAAAGTCAAAAGAAAGCTATGGAAATTTCGATAGGAAGTCTTGTATCCGGTGCTCAGAAAGCAAGAGGTATAGCTGTAGTAATAGATGTGTATAGGTGTTTTACTACAGAGGCGGTCGCATTTCAAAATGGTGCAAAAAAAATAATATTGGTCGCAGAGATTGAAGAAGCTCTATATCTCAAATCTAAAGGTGTTGGTGATTTGGTGATGGGCGAAGTGGGAGGTAGAAAACCGGATGGCTTTGATTTTGGAAATTCTCCATATGAGCTGAAAGATATAGATCTTTCTGGAAAGACCATCATCCAGTCGACTAGAGCTGGAACAGTAGGGGTCACTAATGTGTCAGGGGCCGAAATTATTTATGGAGGCTCTTTGGTCGTTGCCCAAGCCACTACCAAAGCAATTCTGTCTCAGAATCCAAGTCACGTTAGTTTGGTGGCAATGGGTTTGGAGGGTCGTATTAGATCGGATGAAGATGAACAATGTGCTCTCTACTTACGTAATGTCCTACAGGGAAGGTTTCCTGACAAGAAAGCTGTCAAATCATTGATTATGGCTGGGGAGGAATCTCAAAAATATGATGATTCGAATTTGATTCAGTGGCCAGTAGAAGATCGGACCATGGCACTTCAGATCGATTCGCATAATTTTGCTCTTAGGATAACTGTGGAAGATGGACAATACGTGTCCAGACCTGAATATGTATAAAGTTATTAGAAATAGGTGATCAATGAAGTATCGAAAGTTAGGCAGCACCGGTTTGGAAATTTCTGAAGTTGGGCTGGGTACAAACAATTTCGGTGGAAGGCTGGATTATCAATCTTCGGACATGGTGATTAGCCAAGCGTTGGATGAAGGTATAAATTTTATTGATACCTCCAATAGCTATGGGAACTCTCTTTCAGAAGAATACATAGGTCGATCCCTTGAAGGTAGAAGGAATCAAGCAATCGTCGCGACAAAAGTATCTAGCAAGATGGGTGAAGGGCCTAATCAATCTGGCAATTCACGCCAACATATAATGGATCAAGTAGATAGAAGTCTTTTGAGGTTGAGGTCAGATCATATAGATCTATACCAGATACATTGGTGGGATTCTGCTACACCTATTGAAGAAACATTGCTTGCCCTCAATGATTTGACTGTGAAGGGAAAGATTCGATATTTCGGTTGTTCCAACTTTAATGCTTGGCAAGTTTGCGAATCGCTGTGGACTTCTAGAGTTAGAAATATAAATTCATTTATAAGTGTTCAACCTCATTACAGTATGCTGGAAAGGAAAATAGAGGATGAGCTCCTGCCTTTTACAGAAAAGTACAATATTGGTGTGTTGCCTTATTTCCCGCTTGCAAATGGATTTTTAACAGGAAAATACAGGAAGGGACATCCGTTTCCGACAGGAACTAGACTCGATGAAAGTAATACTAAAATATTTACTGATAAAAACTTCGAGTTATTGGAAAAGCTTATAGACTTTGCTGAAGACAGAGGAAGATCTGTTTTGGATCTCGCTTTTGCTTGGCTGTTGTTTAGAGAAAATGTCAGCTCTGTGATTGCAGGGGCGACTACGGCGGATCAAGTTAAATCGAATGCCCAGACTTCCGGGTGGAAACTTTCGTGTGAAGAGTACGAGACAATAAATTCATTAATCGGGTAATAGAGTTACTGGCGTCCTGTTAGTTTTGTTAGTGCATAAGCGCCTTTTGGGGCCAGAGACCCTACTATCCTGTTGCTAACTGATACAGGGAATAAGTTATTTTGTCTTCCTAATATATCCCAGATTATCGTTATCCCTAGCACTATAAACGAAATGAACATCGTCGTAAGCCCACTTATTGCTATTCCCTCTGTTAAAGAGTTAGTGGTCACGATAAGTATTTCCTGAATTTTTTCAATTAAAAGAGAGCTAGTACGGTTGTATTGATCAATATTTTCTAAAGAAGTTCTGCCTACAGAGATGAGCTCAGTTTCAATGATTGGCAGTGCGACTGAATTAAAAATGGGACCCCAAACTAGCCATACAACAAATGAGGCTATTATGACTGCTGATGAGGACCAAGCAAGCCTGGCAGACCAAGTGTTTGCTCCTATGAGACCTATGACAATTGCTAGAAGTATACTAGGTGCATAAACGAAAAACTTTAGATTTTGGGCTATACCAAGGTATTTTCTGCTAAGGCCTATAGTTTCTATACTCTGATCGTTACCAGATTCGATTAAATCTTCTTCAAGGTCATAGTTAGAGTAATTTATGCCATTTGAAATGATGGTTCTTACTTGCTGAAATTGTTCCCAAGATTTTTCGCCACCTAAATTGATGAGCATTGTTTCTAAATCTTCGTCTGTGAATTCCCAACCATCAACTATTAATTCCCTTATTTCAATCAAAGCTTCGGATACAGTGCCTCCTGCAATCGACTGTTTCTCAAGTATGTTTTCATTTAATTCTATTTCGTCTGGAATAGAATCTATGATTCTGGGCCGAATTGAATTTAATACGTCTGTACGATATTGGTCAGTTAGATTTTTGATCCTGGATCTCATTCCAGACTCACTTGGATAGCATGTAAGAGTATTAAGGTTGCTGGACGTGAGAAGTGTCATCAAATCTTGCTCTGAGCAATCAGGTAGAAGTTCGAGTTTTTTATCAAATTTTTCTATTGCCATTGCCACAAGTGAGTCAACTGCTAATTCTTTGTTTTCTGATATGTCGATAGAAAAATTTAGTGTTTCCTTATCTCCTACCAAATATTCAACCAGTTCATCAATGGCGTATTCAGCTTGCTCTTTTACCCATTCTGGGGGCGCAACCGTTTTTAAAATGTCGTTTATTTCCGATTCGCTTAGTTCTACTTGGTGGGGGAGAACGGTTATCTCGCCTATTGCTGATTTGATAACTGGACTTATTAATTCCGAGTAGACAAGGTTGTAATAATCGGTTTCTCTTAGTATTGATTTGAATTCAGAGGAGGCTATTTTGATTCTGTCGTCAAACAACACCAAGAAAGAAAAATTATCTTCCTCCCCAACTAAATACGGGATAATTTCATCTAGTGCGTTATCAGCTTGTTTAGATACCCATTGTTTTGTAGCCACAGCTTTGATTGCTATTAGTAATCGTTCCTCTGACACCTTGATTCCCAATGGCCATTCTTCTTGAACTGTATTTGCAGTAAGAGGTTTTATTTGTGAATCCATTATAAAGTCATGTAAGTTGCTATTTCTGATTAGAGATTTCAACTCCTCTGAAGCTTGTTTAGTCTGATCTCTGATGGAAATATCTATTGTGAATTCATCAACATTATTGGTGAGATAATTTCCGACATCATTTACCTGGGATTCAACAGTTTCTTGTAACCACGTTGGAGTAACTATTCTGTTCAACGAATCAACTATTTGTTTGTCAGACATATCGAGGGTGTTCAGAGCCATGCTTATATCAGGTTGGTCTGAATTAGATCTGGTTTCCTCCAACGTAGATAAAGGTACTTCATTTAATAGGAATGAGTACACACTGGATGAAGCCAAATTATCTAAATAAAATGGAGTAGTTATTAGATTTGACGCCGCAAAATGAGTTGTAGCTGAAATCTGAAAAAATAGAATCAGCAATAATATTAAAGGTATGGATATAAATCTTCTAAGCCATATCATGAATAATTTAGGACTATTACATATACTGGTTATTATTGATAGCGTCAGCCATACAAAATTTGTTCAGATTAGTACGATTTGGATAAGCAGATGGGTGCTAAATACTTGTATAAATCTGAGGTCTCTTTTTTGTTAGGAAGGTTACAAAATATATGTATAGATAAATATCGGTGTGGTATCTCAAACCAATGAATTAGGGATGTTATTGGATAATAATCTAAGAATTATTTTAAGGAGTTTCAGCAGCCTTTTTTGATTGAGGCCCACGGCCCCAATTGGGTTAAAAGCTTCAACCAACTCCGTGGAAACCAACTTCAACGTTATCTGAGGTTACCATAACCGGTGTGATTCTCTCACCACCTGTTAATTTCTCTACTTTTTCCCACATTTCCGGTTGGAGTGCCAAATTGATTTCTTCGTAATCAACCGCTAGGTCTTCAAGTTCATCTTTCAATGCGTCAGAGTAAGTGCAATCAGGATGGGTATATAAGGTTATTGTGTCCGACAAATTTCCCTCGCTATATGTAGGCATAGTTTAACCACTAGATACATGCTAATCGCATTTACTGTTTTACGCCACCTAAATACGAGAGATTGTTTTAAGTAGCTATTATGATTTAACGGAAATTCGGTTTGTTATACGTCAGATACAGATATGATATGTAAAATGTTACTGTGGATTCGTAGTCATTAACAATATTAACGGTCAAGTTTTGATAGATATGGAATATAGAAAATGTGTAAAACTAGATAAATCGTCAAAACAATTGGTGAATTCTAAAATTAGTGAGTATTTGACCTCCGTTAGTGAATGGGATCTTTTATATGTGGATGATGCCCCAAGGATACGGAAGGTGTTTAGCTTTTCGTCTTATTCTGACGCATTCTCTTTCGTTTGCGCTGTATCCTCTGCCGCTGTGTTGGAGGACCATCACCCTAGGTTGATATTGGAATATTCTTCAGTGACAGCAGAATGGTGGACTCATTCCGTATCTGGACTACACGAAAATGATTTTATTATGGCAGCTAAGACGGATGTCGCCTATCGTAGATTTTCATGTAGCTAAATAGGGATTTAAATAAACATGGTGAAAGTGTGGTTGTATAATCGCAGGTGTACCATTTAATACCTTTTTATTATAAATCTAGTTAGTTATGGAAGATGTATCGTGCCAAAATATTATCCGGCTTTTATAGACGTAAATGAAAGAATATGTGTCGTTATTGGTGGTGGTTCTATGGGTGAGGAAAAGGCAGAAAAACTTCTTGCGTGCGGGGCTAGGGTCAGACTTATAAGCCCGACTCTTAACGTAGAACTTTCTGAACTTGAGAAAAAGGGTGTTATTGAGTGGGTGCCGAGGAATTACCAGCAAGGTGATCTAGAAGGTGTTTTTATTGCCATACTGACAGTGACACATGACTTAGATCTCAATAATCAAGTTTCAAAAGAGGCAACAGAACGTAACGTTCCTTTGAATGTTGTTGATGTCACCCATCTTTGTACATTTATAGCTCCTTCGGTCGCAATTAGGGGAGATGTGACAATTGCGACCTCAACAGGAGGAGCGAGTCCTGCTCTTGCTAGGACTTTTCGTGAGAAAATAGAGTCTGATTGCCCATGTAGGTTATTAGAATTTGCAGATTTGTCTAATATTTTATCTTGGGCAAGAGGTAGAGTTAGAGAGAATAATTGGTCAATCGAACCATCATTTTGGCAAAAATGTATAGACGTGGAATTAGTGGACCTCGTTCAGTCTGGCAAGGAAGATTTTGCAAAAGAAAAACTGATTACACGGCTTGAGAAAGGTGTAAGTAAGAGGTAATAAAGCTGGGAACATGTCATATGGACGTTCAATTAAGATAGCTGCAAGATCGAGCCCTTTGTCAATGGCTCAAGCGAAGGAAGTACTTGCGTTGTTATCCAGTGTTCATTGTGATGAAACTTTCGAGATAACACCTTTAGCAAGTGAGGGGGATATAAAGAAGAATGTTTCTCTTAATACTTTAGAGAGAGGGGTATTCGCTAAAAGGATAGAACAGGCATTGATTGATGGAGAGGCCGATATAGCCGTTCACAGTGCTAAAGATGTCCCCTCAGACATACCGGATGGCCTAGCTATAGCCGGATATACGAGGCGAATGGACCCTCGAGATGTCATAGTTCAACGTGAAGAATGCACGTTAGACGATCTACCTACCGGTTTCAGATTGGGAACTAGTAGTCAGCGTAGATCGTGCCAGATATTAAATTTGAGGCCAGATATCGATATTGTACCAATCAGAGGTAATGTAGATTCAAGGATAACTTTAATTGAAAAAGGCACTGTGGATGGGGTTGTACTTGGGGCTGCCGGATTGATGAGGCTTGGGAGATTAAATGAGATATCAAGTTTTTTATCTTTGCGACAATCAATACCTGACGTTGGTCAAGGTGCTTTGTTAGTTCAGTGCAGAAATGATGATATTCTGCCCTTAGTAAGTAGTTGCTTAGACTATAAAACTCAAATGGAAATCACAGCTGAACGTGCGTTCGTGTCTGCTATAGGAGGCTCTTGCACTTCACCAGTTGCAGCTTATGCTGAGACATTTGGCTCTCAAATTACTATAAGAGTAATGGCAGGTCTTGCTAACGGAACAAAAATATATACATCTGAAATCACTCAATCATTGGGTAATTTATATGAAGTCGGTGAGAATGCAGCAGTTGCTCTTTCCGAATCGGGAGCTTCTGATCTGATTGGTGATATAGATGGATAAATTTTCAGATCATAATCGCGTAGGGAAAGTCTATCTTGTTGGGTCTGGTCCGGGTAATCCCGGATTGCTTACTGTGCGTGCCAGATCTTTAATAGATTCTTGCGATGTAATTGTATATGACCGTTTAATCGGAAAAATCCTTTTAGATGAAATACACGCAAACCTGGAGTCTATATACGTTGGTAAGACTCCAGGTAAAGAATCATATTCACAAGAGCAAATTAATGAAATTTTGATCGAGGAAGCAAATAAAGGAAAGAGAGTTGTTCGATTAAAAGGAGGAGATCCGTTTGTTTTTGGCAGGGGCGCGGAGGAAGCAATAGCTTTACGGTCTGCCTCAATACCGTTTGAGGTAGTACCTGGAGTTACATCGGCGATATCAGCACCTGGCGCTGCAGGGATACCTGTTACGAACAGGGGTAGTGCCTCATATTTCTCTGTTGTGACAGCATCTGAGAACTCCTCTAAAGGGGAAACAGACGTTGACTGGAAATCACTTGCGCAGGGTAAGCAGACATTAATAATATTGATGGGGTCTAAAAAGATTGATTCTATATCTGAAAATTTGATTAATTTGGGCCGATCACCTCAAACCCCTGCTTCAGTTATTCAATCGGCCACACTCCCTGAACAGAATCAAGTTTATGGCACTTTGTCGACAATATCGGAAGAGGCGCGTAGGGGAAATATTTCGGCACCGTCTGTATTTATTGTTGGGGAAGTTGTATCTGTCGCAGCAGAAATTTCACAGCAAAACATATTGCCTCTTTATCAAAAAAAAATTCTTGTGACCAGATCTAGAGAACAAGCAAGCGTTTTGTCTGATTTATTGTCTGATATGGGAGCGATTCCGATTGAGGCCCCAACTATTAGGTGTATTCCACCGGCTAATTTTGATGAACTAGACAATGCTATGTCGAACCTACATCGATTCGATTGGGTGATATATGCCAGTACTAATTCTGTAGAATATTTTTTTCAGAGACTCTTTGCTAACGGGTTAGATGTGAGATCTCTTGCAGGACTTAAGATAGCCGCTATTGGTGGATCGACAAAAGAAGCCTTAACTGCGAGGGGTGTTATTCCTGACCTTGTTCCCAAAAACTCATCATCTAAATCTTTAGTAGATGCCTTTAGATTAGAAGGAAACTCAGAGGATTCAATTCTTTTACCCAGGCCAAAAATAGCTACGGATATTCTCCCAAAAGGATTGCGTCAATTAGGGTTTAATGTAGAAAGTGTAGAGGCTTATGTTACTGAAATACCTTATGAATCAGGTGACTATATCAAGTCATTATTTTTAAAAGGCGTGGATATTGTTACCTTCACGAGTTCATCTACAGTAAGGAATTTGTTTGCTACAGGTGTAACAATTCCAGAAGATTGTGTTACCGCTTGCATAGGTCCGATGACTGCCAAAACCTTACAAGAATTTGATGTCAAACCAGATGTGGTGGCAGATGTACATGATGTAAATGGGTTGGCTAAATCAATCGTGGGATATTACCAAACTTAATGCCATAAGTCGTATGGAGGGTAGTACATGAAACTAAGGAGATTGAGGCAAAATAGTACCTTATTGAATCTTGTGTCCGAGACTCGTTTTTCAGTAGATGAGTTGATATACCCAATTTTTGTGAGGCATGGAATCAATCAAAAAGTGCCTATTGAACCTATGCCGGGTATTTTTCAATTTTCAGTAGATCAATTATCTTACGAAATTGAAGAGTTGAGAATATTAGGGATTAGGTCGGTTCTACTTTTTGGTATACCAGAGGAAAAGGATTCTATAGGAAAGGAGGCTTTTTCCCAATCTGGTGTAATCCAGAGAGCAATTAAGGAAATTAAAAGAATTGACCCAGCGATGTTGGTCATAACAGATGTTTGTTTATGTGATTACACTGATCATGGACATTGTGGTGTTCTAAATGGCGATTATGTTGACAACGCTTTGACTTTACCACTTCTAGCAGAAATGGCGATTTCCCATGCAGAATTTGGCGCAGACGTTGTGGCACCATCTGCCATGATGGATGGTCAAGTTGGAGCAATTAGAGAGGCTTTAGACCAGCAAAGTCTCGAATTAACATCAATTATGTCGTACTCAGCAAAATTTGCATCTGGATTTTATGGTCCGTTCAGAGTTGCAGCTGAATCTGCACCGCAATTTGGTGACCGAACTTCATATCAAATGGATGTTGCAAATAGAAGGCAGGCGATGCTTGAGATTCAACAAGACATTGAAGAAGGCGCAGATATTGTAATGGTGAAACCTGCTCTTGCTTTTTTGGATGTTTTGCATGAGGCCAAACAACGATTCAATGTACCAGTCGCTGCCTACAACGTTAGTGGAGAATATTCAATGGTGAAAGCTGCTTCAGAGAATGAATGGATTGATGGTTCACGGATATCTTCAGAAATTCTTATGTCTATAAAAAGAGCGGGAGCAGACATGATCATTACTTATCATGCTAAGGAATTGGCCAGCATTATTGGGCGATGATATATCTCTAGTTGCGATCGAATAATGGCCACAATTTTCCAATAATGATTCCTTTTATATTAGATAATGGTAGTGGCCCAAACATTCTGCTATCAACACCATGTACGTAGTTTCTGTAATCGCCTAAAACGAAAACATGTCCCAGTGGCACGACACATTTGATCATTTCTGTGCCTTTAGTTTTAGGCATGTCTTCCAAATATGCTTCTTCATGTGTAGAGCCATTTATATAAATAGAGCCATCTTCAATTTTGACAGTATCACCGGGCAATCCAATTAATCTTTTAATTGACTTCCCGCCATATTGAGGTGGTAGATCAATTAAAAGTATTTTTTGTCTTTGTATAAAGGACCTAGCATTCCAACTTTTCACCATCAGCAAATCATTGTGTTTGTAGGTCGGTTCCATACTCCTGTTGATGACTTTGGCTATTAATATCATGGTGTAATGTTACGTCATCATCAATTGACACTTCATTATCTTTTGAGTCAACTTGCAGTGATAAGCTAATTTCATGTATCTTCTTTTAGCTAGGGTTTGTGCCGTTCTAAGGTGGGTTTAATAATTGAAAAAGTATCAAGTTAACTAACAAGGAAGGATTTACATGAAAATTATTTCATTACTAAAGAAAATGTCTCCAATTGTAGAAGCAAAAGCTCATTGCGATGTTCCATGTGGCATTTACGATCCAATCAGTGCCAAAATATCAGCTCAAACAGTTTTGAAGATGGCAGTAAGACTCGAGGCTGTTGATTTTTCAAGTGGGCCAGATGACGTCAATGTGCCTAACTCTGTAGCCCGGTATATTGCGGTTAAAGAGGAGCATGCACAGGGAGTTAAAAACGAACTCAACATACTGTTGGCAGACTATTTTAAACCTGAACACCTTGCGGATTATCCAAATCTTCATGAATTGTTTTGGAATGCCAATAAATTGGCGGGAGCCAATAAACAAGGAGTCAGTTCTGCATCAGCAAAGGAGCTTGTCGATGCGGTGGATCAAATTGCCAAGATTTTTTGGGCAACGAAAGGCGTTGATTACAGTGATCCAAATGCAGACGTGAGATACGGATCCTAGTACATTTCGCAATATTTAACGGAAGTAAAAATGACCCACCATTTTTTTATAATGGTGGGTCATTTTTATAGCTATGTTAATCCTTCTTTATAGTCTTCTCTTGGAGGGCTGAATATATCTAGAGCTTTAGAAGGTTGGTTCCCTGTTAATACTCTGTGTTTAATCCCTCCTGGTATTAAATAAAACTCACCCTTTTTAACGGTTTTCTTCTCTTCTCCGATGGTGAATTCGAATTCTCCTTCTAATACTATTCCTGCCTGTTCGTTAGGATGAGAATGAAGTGGTACCTCTGAGCCTGGCTCTAGTTCAACAACGTTCATCATTATGTTATCCCCCCACATAGGCTTTAGTACCACTCCCTCAGATAGGATTTTTGATTTTAGATTATTTGGGTTGTAGAAATATTTCATTAATTTTCCTTTACATATATTAATTTTGGGCATGTATATTTAAGGCCGCATATATAAGGTCATTGATGGGTGTAGGGATACCGTATTTTTTACCTAATTTACTTACTGCGCCGTTGATAACATCCACCTCCATTGGCTTACCATCAACCATATCTTTGTACATTGATGATACGAGTTTAGATTTTTGATCTATAAAATGCGTCATTATCTCACTGACCACATGTTTAGATATATTTGCACCATCGGCTAATGCAACGGAATGTGTTTCCTCCAATAGTGATTCAGTTGCCTGTTTACCCAATTTGTTGTCTATAATCTCTTGGAAGGTACTCCTTGTTATGCAAGACATACCACTAAGGGCCGAAATAAAAATCAGTTTTTCCCACAAATCTGTTGAAATGTCCTTGGATAAAACATGGTTTATGGAGCACTCATTTAAAAGCCTAGAAATCCTTTGTTCTTTCTCAGAGATGATTCCTAGGGGTGAGCCGAATCTTATTTGGCAGAGCCCGCCACGCTCAATTATGACCCCGGGAGAATCTACGGAAGCCTCTATATATGCGCTTCCTAGCAGTGTTTTATCGACTCCAAAATTTTCTTCTAGCTGATGTCCAATTCCAATTCCATTTTGAAGGCTCAATATTGTTGTGTCTTTTCCGATAAATGGTCGGATCAAGTCTATGGCCTGTTCATTTTGATATGCCTTCACGCAATACAACACCAAATCAGGTTTATAGGTGTGTTCGGGATATGAAGTAGCTGGAGATTTTGAAATGTAATTTCCTGAGGTCTCACTTATAATTTTCAGACCTTTTGACTGTATATTCTCTAAATGTTGCCCTCTCGCTATAAATGTCACTTCATTTTTTTGAGACAAAACAGATCCAAAATATCCTCCTACTGCACCTGCGGCCATTATCATAATTTTCATAGTATGTTTCTCCCAGGTTTAGCAAGATAAAGAGTCATTTGAGTTCAATAATAGCGTTGCTGTAAACTTCTTTTCCCACGTTGGTTACTCTGTGGATTGCTCCTTTCTGTCCGGTAACTACGTCTCCGAGTTCATAAAATGTTGTTGATTGTTGTCCATCTGAATATTCGGCCAATAGCGTGCCAGCTCGGGTTACGATAAATACGTAATTAGCATCATGTCTGTGCCAATCACTATATTCACCTGGTTTCAAGACTAGATCCCATACACGAACGTGTTCAGTTTCATACTTAAATTCTGTTCCTATATCCCCGAGTTCCATGGAATTTCCCCTTTGCGAGATTGTTTTAAATCCTATTTATGTTTATTAGTTCAAAAATAAAGATTAGTAACGAACCTTATTGCTATACTTCTTTTTTAGTAACTAAGTTATACTTTTACTACATAATTGAATAATAAAGCTATGAGCAGGAATAGTAGCTTCTTTAGTTGGGTCAAAGCGAGCCGGGTATGGTGAAAGCCGGTGTCTCCACTAGATGTGAATGGGACTGTGAGCTTCCATTGAAAGTACGTAAATATTAAATAAGTACTTTCTTAGAAATTGGACGGGATTGCTCCGTTATCATTGCAAGAAATATATGTATATTTCAAAAGAGAGCCTCGTTCTCACATGTTACGAGGAATTAGGGTGGCACCGCGGCACATTCCGTCCCTTTATGGGGCGGTTTTTTTTTGACTGAATTATTTAGATGTCTTTGGTGTTCGTGGGAGAGAAAAGTTTATATGAACGAAAAAAATACGGTTTTCAGTGGAGTACAACCAAGTGGGGATCCTCAACTAGGAAATTATTTGGGTGCGTTTAAAGGGTGGGTGGAAAGGCAGGAGGAAAAGGATAATTATTTCTGCGTAGTTGATTTACACGCCCTGACGGTGATTCCTGATCCCATTGAATTGAGAAAACAAACAAGGGAACTTGCCGCAATTTTATTTGCGTGTGGTATTGACCCGGATAAGAGCACTTTGTTTGTACAGAGTCACGTTTCTTCGCATGCAGAATCATGCTGGCTTTTAAATTGTGTAACTCCTATCGGATGGTTAGAGAGAATGACTCAATTTAAAGACAAATCTAAGGGTCAAGAGAGGGTCTCCACAGGTTTACTTGATTATCCAGTTCTTATGGCGGGGGATATTCTTCTCTATGATGCTCAAGAGGTACCTGTAGGAGAAGACCAGAAACAGCATGTGGAATTAGCACGAGATATAGCAGAAAGATTTAATAGGATCTATGGCGAGACGTTTGTAATTCCTGAACCTGTGATTCCAGAAATAGGTGGCCGTGTAATGGGCCTAAACGATCCGAATGTCAAAATGTCCAAGAGCTATTCTCACATTAGAGGACATGCTATACGAATGCTTGATGACCCCAAGGAAATTGAAAGATCGTTCATGAGGGCGGTCACAGACTCTAGTAACGAAATTCGATTTTCCGATGATCCGGATAGAGCGGGAGTTAACAATTTACTAGGTATATATAAGGTGATAACAGGGAAGCCTGAAGAATCTGTGGAAAGGGATTTTTATGATGCTCGAGGATATGGGGATTTGAAGAAGGCTGTCGCTGAAGTTGTGATAGAGGAATTGTCTCCTATACGTGAGAAATATCATCAATTAATTAATGATGTGGAGGAATTAGATAGATTGCTCTCAATAGGTGCAGAGCAAGCACGAGCAATTTCTGGTCAAAAACTTCGCATTATGAAAGAGAAAATGGGTTTGATAGTGTCCTAATCCTGGTTTAATTTGAGGTTCATATTTAGGAGAACAGTAGAGTGTATTACCCGTCATTAGAGGAATTAAAACATCTGGCTAGCAAAGGTAATCTTATACCTGTCTTCAAAGAAATTGACGCGGATTTGGAAACTCCAGTTTCTGCATATCTTAAGGTAGCACAGCCACCTTATTCATTTTTACTTGAGAGTGTTGAAGGGGGAGAACATATAGCTAGATACAGTTTTATAGGTACTGAGCCAGATGATGTTGTAGTAACAGGTCCTGGACAGAAAGATGGTGCAGTTGATCCATTAACTCTCGTTGATAATATGCTCTCTGAGTATTCACTCGTTGATCCTGGCAAAATTTCTAAATTTATCGGTGGTGCGGTCGGATACCTTTCCTATGAATCAGTACGATATTTCGAAGACTTACCTTCTCAAGATGAGGATCCTTTAAACTTGCCTGAATCTATATTTATGTTGACTAAAACTTTTTTAGTTTTCGACCATGTAAGACATAAAATCACAGTTATAAGCCATGCATATATTACCGACAATGTTGAGGAATCATACGATCTTGCCAAAGAACGTATTGATTCAATTGTGGATAGATTAAATCAACCACTGAATCCTGCCGATATACCTAGGTCTTCAGGGTATGCATCTTCGTCTATGGTATCTAATATGAACCCTGAGTATCACAAAGACATGGTCGAAAAATGTAAAAGATATGTAGTTGAAGGAGACGTTATACAGGTCGTGGTTTCACAGAGGTTTTCAAAGACTACCTCTGCTCATCCTTTTCACATTTATAGGTCTTTGAGGGCTATAAATCCTTCACCTTACATGTATTACATGGATCTTGATGGGTTTCAAATAGTAGGAGCGTCTCCCGAGATGTTGGTTCAAGTACAGAATGGGGTGGTAGCAACTCATCCTATTGCTGGTACAAGACCTCGTTCAGAAGATGAAATAGAAGACACGAGACTGGAGAATGAATTGAGAAGCGACGAAAAAGAAAAAGCTGAGCATATCATGCTATTAGATTTAGGTAGAAATGATATTGGTAGAGTTAGTAAACCTGGCACTGTCGTCGCATCGGATATTATGGAAATTGAAAGATATTCTCATGTTATGCATTTAGTGTCACATGTAGAAGGTAAATTAGAAGATGGCTATTCTAATTACGACGCCTTGAGAGCTTGTTTTCCTGCGGGCACAGTCTCCGGAGCCCCGAAAATACGAGCTATGGAAGTAATTACCGAACTTGAGAAAGATGTACGTGGCCCATATGCAGGGGCAGTTGGATATTTTGACTTTGCAGGGAATATGGACACTTGTATTACTATTAGAACGATGATCATAAAGGATGGTGTGGCTCATGTTCAGGCAGGAGGAGGTATCGTTTATGACAGTGAACCTGGATTTGAATTTGATGAAACTGTGCATAAAGCCAGTGCTTTGATGAGAGCAATAGATTCCGCTGAGGAAACTGTATAGGTGTCTACATGATTCTCCTTATTGATAATTACGATAGCTTTACATACAACTTATATCAGTATTTATGTGAGCTAGGAGCCGAGGTTAGCGTGGTTAGGAATGACAAAATTACTTTGGGTCAGATACGAAACATGAACCCTGAGAAGATTGTTGTCTCACCTGGTCCTTGTACTCCTGATAAGGCCGGAATTTCAAATGAGGTTGTTAGAGAATTTGGGCCACTAATACCTGTCTTAGGTGTCTGTTTGGGTCATCAATGCGTTGGACAAACATTTGGAGGCATTGTAGGAAAAGCTGGAGAAATCATGCATGGTAAAACTTCATTGATTCACCATGATGGCGAAGGTGTATTTTCTGGTATTCCTAGTCCGTTCGAGGCAATAAGATACCATTCTCTTGTGGTTTACAAAGAGGATTTACCTAACGAATTGGAAGTGACTGCATGGACGGAGAATGGGATTGTAATGGGGATTCGACATAAGGAATATGATATTCAAGGCATTCAATTTCATCCGGAGTCAATAATGACGCAATACGGAAAAGAGATACTTGGGAATTTTCTGATTGGAAAATAGTTCAATGTTGGGTTTGAAGGCTATGCAAGATTTGATACAGAAATTAATTGACGGAAACAATCTTACTTTTGAAGAATCTAAGATTGCTATGAACCACATCATGGAAGGTAGCTCTACCGATGCGCAATTTGGCGCATTTGTGACTTCATTACGTATTAAGGGTGAAACAGTAGACGAAGTTGCCGGGATGGCAAGCGTCATGAGAGATAAGTCGGTAAAAGTTAATGTTGATGGAATTCTTTTGGATACCTGTGGAACAGGAGGGGATGGAAAAAACACTTTCAACATATCAACTTGTGCCGCTTTTGTGGTCGCAGGCTCAGGAGTTAAAGTTGCAAAACATGGAAATAGGGCCATGTCAGGAAGTAGTGGCAGTGCTGATGTATTGGAACAGCTAGGTGCAAATATAAACCTTTCGCCTAAATCTGTGGAACGACTTATCAATGACTCTGGTTTTGGATTTATGTTCGCACAAGTATTTCATCCATCCATGAAATTCGCGGCTGGGCCTAGAAGAGAGATAGGCATCAGAACTGTTTTTAATATTCTTGGCCCACTTACTAATCCTGCTGGAGCGACGAATCAACTAATTGGAGTGTCAGATTCTACCGTAGGGGAGTTGATGGCTTCTGTTCTCGCGAAATTAGGAGTAGCTAGGGCATTGGTGGTACATGGTGATGATGGGCTTGATGAAGTGACGACAGCTACCACTTCCACTGCATGGCTACTTGAGTCTGGAAAGGTGTCCGAATTTTCAATAAATCCAGAAGACCTTGGTTTTTCACTTGGCGATCTTGATTTAATAAAAGCGGACGACCCCATTCAAAGTACAAATATTTTAGAGAATGTTTTGAAAGGGGATAAAGGGCCAGCTAGAGACATAGTTTTACTTAATGCTGCTGCCGCCTTATATGCTGCTGGGGTTGTGCCTGACATAGAACATGGAATTAGATCTGCAGAATTTTCAATTGATAGTGGCAAAGCAATCGGCAAACTCAAAGAATTTGTAGGATTGAGTCAGGAATTGAAATGATAAATTCAGACGCGCCTGACATTTTAAAGGAAATAGTTAGGGCAAAAAAAATTAGAGTTGAAGCCCAAAAATCTGCTATATCTCTTCTAGAGCTTGAGAATTCTATAAGCACTTTGAGTACTCCATTGAATTTTGCTGGTAGATTAATGGGATTTGGGACTAGAGTAATTGCCGAGGTAAAGAAAGCTTCTCCATCCAAAGGTCTATTTAGAGATGAATTGGATGTAAGTAAACTCGCCAGAACATATGGTGAAAATGGAGCTGCAGCTATTTCTGTCCTGACGAATGAGGACCATTTTAAAGGTAGTATTGACGACTTAGAGGCAGTTCAAAAAATAGTAAGACCTATGGGAATTCCTGTCTTACGAAAGGAATTTGTTTTCGATCCATATCAGATTTATGAAGCTCGTGCGAATGGGGCTGATGCTATTTTGCTGATAGTGTCTATGTTGAATGAAAAGACAATTTTGGACTTTATGTCTCTGGCGAAGTCTATGTGGTTACAATGCTTGGTAGAGGTTCATAATGAACAAGAATTAGAGACTGCCGTAAAGTGCAATGCTGAATTAATTGGGATAAATAATCGTGATCTAAGGACTTTTGAAACGACATTAGATGTCACACAGAGAATTGCGCCATTGGTGCCTGAAGGTGTGTTGACGGTTAGCGAAAGCGGGATATCAACTAAAGCTGATGTTGATCGTATTAAATCTTATGGTATCAACGCCATTTTGGTGGGAGAGTCTCTAGTGCGTTCGGATGATACAGTTGCTGCACTAAAGGAATTATTGTGACTAAGTTCAAAATCTGCGGTCTCAGGGATTTTGATAGTGCTGTGCATTCTAGGAAGTGTGGGGCTTCCCTGTTGGGATTTGTGTTTGTTGACAATGTTAGAAGGCAAATATCCTTGGAATTAGCTGTGGAAATTATTACAAAATATCGTGAAATAACAGGAAAAGGTGGTCCTGGGCTAGTTGGATTGTTTGCAAATCAAACTACTGATTTGGTAAACCGAGTCGCAGAAGTTTGTGGCCTAGATATGGTCCAACTGTGTGGGAGTGAAAACTCTGACTACTGCAAAGATATTGAAATACCGATTGTAAGACAGGTAAAAATTTCAATAGAGCAGCCAAGAGATGTGATAATTGATCAACTCAAACGGGATGTAGAAGAAGTAACGAGATACGGGGCAATACCTTTGCTTGACCGTATGGTAGAGGGTAGTCTAGGGGGCACTGGAAAAACTTTTGATTGGTCTATAACATCTCATTTAGATGATGGTTGCAAATTTATACTCGCAGGGGGTCTTACTCCAACAAATGTTGAAGAAGCCATTAATATGTCTTCTCCTTGGCTTGTTGACGTTTCATCCGGTGTAGAGAGTTCCGGTATTAAAGACAAAGATAAAATAACGGCATTTGCCAAGTCAGTTAGAGGAAATTAATTCCTACTAAACAGTATTGGCACGTATGTAAGCTAAATTGCCCGAGGTTAGGGTATAGGAGAAATTTATGTCATATTCTTTCAATCATGTCCATTTAAAGTCATCGGATCCGGGGAGTACAGCGCAGTGGTACGTTGAAGCATTCGGATTTGAGATATTGGATGACCAAAATCCTAGGCCACAGGGAGATAGATTTATTAGATGTAGGACAAAGGACGGAATTGCGATCAATATTTCAAGCGCTCGTACAAACGAAGATATGGGTGAAGGAGATTCAGATGCACATTGGGGATTGGAGCATTTTGGGATAGAAGTGGATGACATTGATTCTGAATTGTCCAGATTAGAAAACTTGGGAGCCAAGACTTTAGAAGGACCTATTCGTAGTGATAATGGTTTAGCGATAGCCTTTATAGAAGCCCCTGATAATGTTCGTATAGAGGTTATGCAGCTTCCTTAATTGTTTAGTTAATTCTCCAGATAAAAGAGAGTGATTGATGAATCCGGAAGACTGTGTGTTTTGCAAGATATCGAAACGGGAGATACCTGGAGAGTTTCTGTACCGTGACGAGACATGTTTTGCTATAAGAGATATAAATCCAGTCTCTGAGATTCATTTTTTATTGATTCCCGTCTCACATACCTTGTATTTATCTGACATACTTGAATCCGATTTTGACATTTTTTCTCACATGTATCTTGTGGCAAGAAATCTTGCTACATCAGAAGGAATCTCTGATTCAGGTTATAGGATCGTATTAAATCAGAAAAATGATGCAGGTCAGGAAGTTCCGCACTTGCATTTGCATGTTCTTGGAGGTAATAAATTAGGATCAATGGTTTAAGGAATGGCTAATTTGCTTGATCGGATAGAAGACAAGGTAAGTTTATTACCTGAAGGTTTGCGAAATCATATTCAAAGGACTCGAATTAAAGTCAAAGAGTTATCCAATATTCATGGGATTGATGAAATAAAATGTGAACTTGGGGTACTTTCTCATGATCTAGCTAGGCATTTTAATAAAGAACAGCTTGAAGATGAGTCAAAGAGACTACAAATCGAAACCAGTGAAATAGAGAAAAAGGAGCCTCTTCTCTTACATGGTCCTATAGCAGCAGCGTGGCTCAAAGATTACTATGGTTGTACAGACGAAGATGTTATAGCGGCCGTTCATCACCATACTACGGGTCGCCCTTATATGTCGGATATTGAAAAAGTGGTGTTCATTTCTGACAAGATTGAACCTGGAAAAGTGTCGAAGAATCCAAAATTAAAACCTGTTGCTGATACAGCGTTATTAAATTTAGATGAAGCAATTTCACAATATCTGTCTTTGAGGATAATAAATATTTTAGAAAGTGGTGGATTGGTACATCCAACGGCTCTTGATACATGGAACTGGATAAATCTGAGCAGATAAATCTCAAATTTATGGAGTGTTTTTCTTGATTGTAATTATTCGTGAGTCTACCTCTCCGTCTCTTACTGTCAATTCAGCTATAGTGCAGTCCACCATAAATGAACTGTAGCCTTGACCAGGATTCACGAAAAGAACTTTTCCAATGTGCTTATTCATAGGCACATGTGTATGTCCAAATAGAATTACGTCGGGGACTTCATCAAAATCTTTGAAAAGTTCTTCCGGAGGAAACTCTGGGCCACCCCATGCTGGGTGTATAGCACCTATTTTGACCCCTTCAACTTCAAATACTTTTATGTAAGGTAGTGTCGCTCTTAATTCGGTAGGGTCCGAATTTCCATGGACGATATAGCCTTTTTGTGCTTCTTTCAAAAAACCGTCTACGACTGGTTGCCTGACTATATCACCGCAATGAACAGCAATGTCAGCCTCGGACACTTTTTTTCTAATGTCTTCGCTCACTTCATCCCATGAATGACAATGAGTATCGGAAATTACAATTATGGTAGTGGTCATATTGATTTTCGGCTTGTATTTCTGAGGTTACCTAAATCGATTTCTAATTGTGGAATCCAGTCTTTATTCTGTCCAATATTGCATTACCTACTTCATATTTTGACATTAACGGTAATTTCTCAAGAGTTCCGTTTGCATGGATAATTGTTACTTTATTTGTGTCTGTCCCAAATCCACTGTTCGCTTCATTTATATTGTTGGCAACTATAAAGTCCAGATTTTTTTGAGTTATCTTATAAGTTGCATTTTCTACAAGATCTTCGCTTTCTGCAGCAAAGCCTACTTTTATAAGCTTGTCTTTTTTTATGCTTGCGATTATGTCTGGGTTTCTGGTCAGTTCAACGACCCATTTATCAGAATTGCCCTTTTTTACTTTGACATTTGAGGGGTTTTCAGGTCTCCAATCCGCCACTGCAGCCGCCATAATTACGGCATCGGCCTCTAGTGTTTCTAATTGTAATTGTTGTTGCATTTCTATAGCACTACGAATTTTTATCGTATGAACGCCAACTAAATTGGCGAGGTTGGTTTCAGCTGATATTAATGTTACGGAAGCTCCTCTGTCTCTTGCTGCTTCCGCTATCGCGTATCCCATTTTACCGGAGGATTTGTTTTTGATAGAACGGACAGAGTCTATGTCTTCTTGTGTTCCCCCTGCACTTACAACCATGTGCTTGCCTTCGAGATCTCCATTCTTACCTAATGTCATGGCTAATACACCAAGTAATTCCTCGGTTTCAAGTAACCTGCCTGTTCCCACGATACCTGACGCTAACCTTCCTTCAGCAGGGCCGGCTATAAATAATCCTCGGGACATCAGGGTTGCAACATTATGTTGTGTAGCTTGATTGTTAAACATATTCCCGTCCATTGCAGGCGCAATTATGACAGGTGCTTTGGTGGCTAGTATTGTCGCACCTAAAGCATCATCAGATATACCACTTGCTATTTTTGCTATGGTGTTTGCGGTAGCAGGTGACACAATAACTACATCTGCTTGTTCTGCTAACGCTACATGGTTGATAGCAAGATCAGAGTCCAAGCTATATAGGTTTGTTATAACCCGTTGGTGAGTGATGCTCTTGAATGCCAAAGGCGACACGAATCTCTGAGCCGATTCCGTAAGAATAACATCCACAATGGCACCAGATTGCGTCAGTTTACTTGCTAAATCTAGTGATTTGTAACAGGCAATGCTGCCAGTTACACCTAGGACAATTTGCTTATTTTGAAATGAAGATGACATTTATGAACTGGGATCCTTATTGAGCTCGTGTACTATTTGTAGCCCTTTTAGAGTTAGGTCCGGATCTATTATGTCAAAAAGGGATACTTCTTTTTCCACAACTTGAGCCAATCCTCCAGTGGCGATAACCTTTGATTCTTTTCCAAGTTCAAGTTTGAACCTTCGGATCATACCTTTTACTAATTCTGAGTATCCGAGCACTAAGCCAGATTGAATCGAGTGCTGTGTGTTTTTACCTATAGCCCTATCTGGAGCTAATAATTCAACTCTTCTCAATTGTGACGTTGCTCTGAAAAGAGCGTCTGCAGACACGCCCATCCCTGGGGCAATAGCTCCTCCAAGATATTCACTAGATGCTGTTATAGCATCAAAAACAGTCGCTGTTCCCAAGTCCACTATTATTGCGGGTCCTCCATACAAATGTACAACAGCCGCTGCATCCACGATACGGTCTGTTCCAACGTCTCTTGGACTGTCATACATTACCTTGATTCCAGTTTTGGAGCCGGCCCCTATTGTCAAAGGATTTACTTTGAAGTATCTACGACATAAAACTTCAAATGTCGGTGTTAAAGGAGGTACTACACTACAAATCGAGACTTCATTAATTATTTTATTTGATCCGAGCATGTTGCTGATTTGAAGGCCATATTCATCTGAAGTCCTGCTAGAATCTGTTGAAACTCGCCAAGTGTTTTGAAGTTTTTGGGCGTCGAATAAGCCGATTGTTATGTTAGTGTTACCTATATCTATTGCTAGCAGCATATTGGATATTTTTTACGGAATCACTTATTTTTGATCACGTAGTTTTTATCACGGGTCCAGTTTGACTTTAATAACTTGCTTGCGCCAAGTAATTTGTCTATGGTCGGATATATAGAGTCTCGTAGCCTTTTAAATCCTAGTATCTTCGCAGCTTCGCGGGCAGCTGATTGACCGTAAATAGTTTCTTTATCTCTATTCTCCCATGCGTTATTTACCAGTACTTCCCAATCGTCAGGTATTGTGGATACTACGTCTGACTCTTCCGAGACGTCTGAAGAATGATCATTTTCGTAGAGGGGTTTCTCGAGTTCTACCGATTTTTGGTTGATTATTCTAGGGCTAACTCTGGGAGGTATAGGAATTATGGACTTACTATCACCTTCTAACTTATTATTAGGGTCCATAGATTTGAGTGACACCGTAAAATCGGTTCCTTCATGGAGAGTTACATTTATTTCATCTCTTGAGAATAAAAATTCTCTAAAGGATCTATGACCCAGATCTCTGTAATTAAAGCTTGGATCGATTCTGGTCATCGTTTGAGCCAGTCTTGTTCCTAGTGCATTACCCGCATCGTCCATGGTAGTTTCAACGGCTCTTGCCAATAATTTTGGTACGGAATCGGAATGAATGGTTCCTGAATCTGATGGGGCTCTTTTATTTCTATAAGAAGGTCTCTTAGGTCCATTAGTTCTATGGCTTTGAGTCCTACCTACATCTAATCCCAAAAATATGTAACGATCGCAGGATTTCACCATTGTCGTTGAAGTCACATCCCGCCTTCCAGCCCCTATGACTGATTTGCCTGATCCACGCAGGTGATTAACCAGCGGTACGAAGTCGCTATCAGAAGAGACTATCACGAAGGTGTCTACTTGTGCGCTATGAAGTAGTTCGACTGCGTCAATGGTCAGCTTGATATCGCAAGAATTTTTCCCGGATCTGTTTCCTCTGTAATTATGAACAGCTTCCACCCCTAGTTCAATTAGTACTTCTTGCCCTCTTCTCTGTGTTGACCAATCTGCATAGGCCCTTTTAACAATGATTCTGCCCATCCCTGATAATTCTTCAACAAGGTTTTGCATGGAATCTATTCCGACGTTTTCGTAGTCTATTAATAAAGCTATATTTGAATCTGTCAAAAGTTGGTGATCTCCGGAATACCTCTGATCTAGAGGTTTTTCACTTAGGTTGGTTGCACGTATTTTAACGCCTGTTACTTTTACAGGGTCAGGTCTGGAGTTAATTACCTTAGAACACAATTATATCATTAGCTCGATTGCCTATATTAGAGTTAATGCATTTAATAAGGGTATTCAATAAAAACACATTAGATATATTTCCCAACTACCATTGATTGGCTAACTGTTTGGGTAATCTGATTTTGTTTGAATACTAATACTCCTGAATGTTATAATTTGCCTTCAAATCTAAAGTTCTTTAAACGTTTTAATAAGCCGGAATATTAAAGTGTCTACGAATAGATTAATGTGAAGTTTTGAATAAATGTTATCGGAGGGAAGAAATTTGG
This sequence comes from uncultured Dehalococcoidia bacterium, assembly GCA_964343265.1. GTDB lineage: Bacteria > Chloroflexota > Dehalococcoidia > Lucifugimonadales > UBA826 > CAYFIW01. Next base: position 33,589 of record CAYFIW010000002.1, read on the forward strand.
CTACTCAAGCTAAACCCAAGACTCTGACCCCATATCAGGTTAGTAGATATAGCAGACATATAATCATGCCTCAGGTTGGAAGTGTTGGACAGAGGAAATTATTAGATGCCAAAGTATTGATGGTAGGGGCGGGAGGTCTAGGGTCTCCTATTTCTATATACCTAACTCTTGCGGGGGTCGGTACGGTAGGATTGGTGGATTTTGATGATGTAGATGTTACAAATCTACAACGCCAAATATTACATTTCAATGATGATATAGGCCGTCCTAAAGTGGTGTCGGCTGTTGAGACGTTGAAAGCCTACAATCCAGATACTGTTGTAAAGGTTCATGAAGAACCAATTTCCTCTGTTAATGCTATGGATATAATGGAAGACTATGACATTATTGTTAACGGTGCAGATAATTTTCCGACCCGTTATCTTGTCAATGATGCAGCTTATTTATCAGGTAAACCCTTAGTAGATGGCAGTATATTGCTATTTGATGGGCAGGCAACGACATATTTGCCCGGGCAAGGATGCTACAGGTGTCTATTTCCTTCTCCCCCTCCTCCCGGCGAAGTACCTAGTTGTGCAGAAGCTGGCGTTTTGGGTATGTTGCCAGGCATGGTTGGGACTATACAGGCTACTGAAGTCGTAAAATTAATATTGGGAGTCGGAGATTCCTTGTCCGGTAAACTACTACTAATTGACGCTCTTAGTATGGATTTTCGTACCGTCAAAATAAGACGTAATCCAGAGTGTCCTCTTTGTGGGGATAACCCGTCGGTAACTGAGCTGATAGATTATGTCGCTTTTTGTGGCGGGGCACCTCTAACAGGTTAAACACATCCAGTCTCCGGATATGATTTTGCTGAGGGGAATCTAGTTAATTAATCTCTACATGTTCGCTAGGATATACCTTCTTGTAGAAATCTCTCTCCTCGTCCGTAATTTCTTGGGGCACTATAGGTCGTATTATTGCATATAAGTCGCCATGATTTTTGGGGGTTTTTAACAATGGCATGCCTTTTCCTGACAATCGAAATTTTTGTCCATTTTGGCAAAACTCCGGAATCTTTAATAAAACATTTGTTTCGTTTAATGTAGGAACTTTTATCTCTCCACCAAGAACAGCTACAGCGAATGGGATGGCTATATCTGTGAACAAATCGTTTCCGTTTCTCTGGAAATCAGGATTCTTATCTACTGTGATTCTTATCTTGATTTCCAAATCTGTTTCTGGCCTCAATGTAATAATTGAACCGTTGTCTACTCCTCTCGGAATGGTGACCTCTATGACTCTTTGCCGTCTGCGGTATTCGAAGCTCAGGTTTTTAGTTGTCCCGTAATATGCCTGATATAGGCTAACTGAGAAATCAGTGTTCATAACCCGACGACTGGGCTTTCTGAAATTTGATTCACTAGAAAACCCACCGAACAAATCACCTAAGTCTTCAATTCTGAAGGAGGAATTATTATTATGACCTGACCCTGTAAACGGATTTCTGTAGTTGCCATATTTATGATTTTGTTCCACATTTTTCCAATTTGGACCATACTTATCATATTTATTTCGTGATACTTGATCCGAAAGAACTTCATATGCTTCATTTATTGACTTGAATTTTTCTTCCGAATTGGAATTGCCAGGATTCAAATCTGGATGGAACTTTCTGGCCAAAGACCTGTAGGCTTTTTTTATATCTGCTTGGCTTGAGTTACGATCAATGCCCAATTCCTTGTAATAATCCATAAAAATTCCCATCTTTTTTAAAAAACTAGTTATTAAATTAGTCTCCACATATGATATATCTATAGCAAATAAATGAATATATATAGTTATAGTAGATACCCTAATTTTGCTCATTCAAATCTCTTGTATGTTAAATATTTGCCCTTGTTTGCGGCTGCTATAATTTGTCTAATATTAGTTATAACCTGCTTATATTAGGAGATAAATACAGTTGAAGATTTACACTAAAACTGGAGATGAAGGAAAGACGGATTTGTTTTTCGGCGGTAGAGTTTCAAAGAATGATCCGAGATGTGAAGCGTATGGTGAAGCAGATCTAGTTGTGTCAGCAATGGGATTGGCGAGGTCACTATGTGTGTCTCCTGAAGTTCGGACCATATTGATTTCTCTCCAGAATGAAATGTTTACTGTTGGGGCAGAATTAGCAACTTTGCCTGAAAACTATGCGGCTATGAAAGAACATTACAAAATTGTTTCTCCAGAGATGGTTAAGAATATTGAAGAAATAATTGATGACTTGGATTCAAAGGTTTCGTTGCCACCTAAATTCATACTTCCAGGGGCTTCACCAGGTTCGGCTGCTCTAGATCTAGTTCGGTCTTCTCTAAGATCTGCTGAACGAAGAATCATTGCTCTCTTTGAGTCAGGTGACCTGGAAAACAACACAATCTTAGAATATGTTAATAGGTTGTCTGACTTGATGTTTATGCTTGCAAGATATGAAGACAGAGAATTGCCAATTGAGGTGATAACTGGACAGAGAGTCGAAGATTAGGGTGGGTAAATAAAAATTGAAACCTACGATTTCGATTATAGATTATCAAGCTGGCAATTTGAGAAGTGTTCAGAAAGCGTTAGAAAAATGTGGAGCGAACGCAGTCATATCTGCTGATCCAGAAACAATTATCAACTCTGACGCAGTGGTGTTTCCTGGACAAGGCGCTTGCGATACATCAATGACGAATTTAAAAAACACTGGCTTAGATAATGTTGTTAAAACCATTATTGAATTAGGGACTCCGTTTCTTGGAGTTTGTTTAGGGTTGCAGCTTTTGTTGGATCATTCTGATGAAGGTAATGAGCCGTGTCTCGGTGTAATTGGAGGAAGAGTAGTCTCACTCCCTAGCAGCGGAAAAATTCCTCATATGGGCTGGAATGAGGTGAAAGTGATATCAAAGCACCCTGTTTTTGCGGGTATGCCGGAGAATGGACATTATTATTTTGTACATAGTTATGTAGCAGTTCCAGAAGATCACAATTTGATTGCAGCTACTACTTCATACGGTATTGAATTTTGCAGCGCAGTTGCTTTCAAAAATGTCGTTGCGGTTCAATTTCATCCGGAGAAGAGTGGGGAACTTGGCCTTCAACTTTATAAAAATTTCGTCAACTTTGTTGATGAATTGAGGAGAGTTTAAATTCTATGGAGGTTATACCAGCGATAGACATTAGAGGGGGTAGATGCGTCCGTCTTTTTCAAGGAGATTATGAAAAAGAGACTGTGTATTCTGATGACCCTGTAGAGACTGCAAGGCGTTGGGTGAATGAAGGCGCTACGAATTTACATGTTATAGATCTTGATGGAGCCAAAGACGGTATAGCCTCTAACCAAACTCATATACAAAATATTTGTCGAAAGACCGAGGTCAGAGTCCAGGTTGGTGGAGGAATCAGATCTTTGGAGATAGCGAATCACTATAAGGAATTGGGAGTCTCAAGATTAATTCTTGGCACTACAGCAGTGGAGTCACCAGAAATAATCTCTTCTATAATTGATCTACATGGAAGTGAGTCGGTAATAATTAGTGTCGATGCCAAAGATGGTTTCGTGGCATTGGATGGATGGACTAGAGGAAGCAAAGTAACTGTTAAAGATCTTATACGCTCTATGACCGAATACGGTGTCGTACGTTGTATGTACACGGATATAACAAGGGATGGAACATTGACAGAACCGAACTTTCAGTCAATTGAAGACATCGTAAATGAAACGGACATGAAAATAATTGCGGCGGGCGGAATATCTACTGTGAAAAGCATAAAACATCTAGATGAATTAGGGGTGGAGGCAGCAATTGTAGGTAAGGCCATTTACACAGGGGATCTTAGCCTCAGAGAAGTTCTAAATGCGGTAGAATGATGGCCTGTTTGAATATATTTAATCGAGTAAAGAGGATTTCTTGTGGCTACGTTGTCTAATAATCAAAAATATAAGATTAGGCCAGAACCGGGTGAATTAGATATTTATCATATTATGTCGCTTCTTCCGGTTATGCCATACCAAGAAATTGCGGATGTTTGTTGTGGCGAAGGTACTTTGTCAGTTCCTTTAGGGAAGTTAGTTTACAGAGGGAAAGTTACTGCATTAGACACGGTAAAAAAAGATCTCACTGCTGCTAGGAAGCAACTAAAAAATATTCGTCTAACTAATGTCAAAGCCTCACATATTTCAGATGAAACATCACTACCGCTCAAAGATGAAAGTATTGATGGAGCAATGGCTTCATTTTTTTATCAGGCTTCTAAAAATCCTCAATCTATTTTGAAAGAACTTGCGAGGTCGTTGAAGAAAGGTGGTTGGATTGCATTAATCGAATGGCAAAAAGAGTTTGGAGAATCCGGTCCTCCAGAGCAGAAAAAAATTTCTCCAGAGAAATGTAGAGAAATTGCTGAAAAAGAAGGTTTTAGATTTTACATCAGGCATGATTTGTCCGACATGGCATACATGCTGCTGTTAAGAAAGTAGCTTTGTGAGGTTCGACTTCCAAAATGCTGACAAAAAGAATCATACCTTGTCTAGATGTGGACGATGGACGGGTTGTGAAAGGCGTCAGTTTTGTAGATTTAAGAGATGCAGGAGATCCTGCTGAGCTAGCATATTTCTATGACTCAGAGGGTGCTGATGAATTAGTATTTTTGGATATCACTGCCTCTTCTGACAACAGGAACACAATGGTTGAAGTAGTGCAGGCTGTTTCAAATCAAGTATTTATACCACTTACTGTCGGAGGAGGGATACGTGCTGTTAAGGACGTTAGAAAGATGCTGGAGGCGGGGGCTGATAAAGTCTCTCTAAATACGGCCGCTATTAATACTCCTTCGTTAGTGTCAGAGGCTTCAAAATATTTTGGTAGTCAATGTATTGTTGTTGCTATAGACGCAAAAAAGACGATATACAAATCTGACATTGAAATACAAGGTAATGAAGAATGTTCTCATGATTTGTTGTGTGATTTTGATTCACGATGGGAAGTCTATACGCATGGAGGTAGAAATCCTGCCGGTTTTGATGTGGTGAAGTGGGCTAAGAGAGTTGCAGATATGGGTGCGGGAGAAATATTACTGACTAGTATGGATTCCGATGGACATGAACGTGGATATGACTTGGCTCTTTTAAATGCTGTCACTAATGCTGTAAATATTCCGGTCATTGCTAGTGGGGGAGCCGGGACACTTGACCACATGCTGCATGCCATAGTGGAAGGTGGTGCTGACGCGGTGCTTGCTGCCAGTATATTTCACTTCGGGACTTACACGATAAGCGAGGCTAAAGAGTTTCTTAGTTTCAATAATATCCCGGTACGGCCATTTTCGAGGGAGAAAATTTAATGGCAATAAAAATCTTTTTGGACTTTAAAGGACTGATTCCTGCAATCGTTCAACATGAGGAAACTAAAGAAGTCCTGATGTTGGGATATATGAACCAGGAGTCATTAGATAAGACTTTAGAGACCGGAGACGTCTGGTTTTTTAGTAGGAGTAGGAATCAACTTTGGCATAAAGGGGAAACTTCTGGTAATTATTTAAGGATGGTAAGTATATCAAGGGATTGTGATGGTGATGCTTTATTGGTTAAGGCATTGCCGGCAGGACCTACATGCCATATGGGAATGCCAAGCTGTTTTGATCATGGTAGGGTCGATTCTCTAGTTGAATTCGAACGAATGCCTTCAGGAGTATTTGTTATAGAAGAACTATTCCAAGTTGTACAAAGCAGGAAGATTAATTCACCTGACGGTAGTTATACGGCTCAATTACTAAAGGGAGACATAAATCGCATAGCCCAAAAGGTGGTGGAGGAGGCTGGCGAGGCGGCTATTGCAGGGGCAACGTTAAGAAAGAATGAACTGGCAGAGGAGTTGGCCGACCTTTACTATCACACACTTGTTTTATTGGCGGCAAGCGACATGTCTTTCACTGAAGTTTGCAAGATTCTTGAGGATCGAAGGACTGTATAGTAAGTCTCTAAGTTAAGTCTTTGTCGGCTTCCACTGCAGCTGTCATTGCTGATATTGCTACTTCTATCTGTGCGTCGTCAGGTTGTCGCGTAGTAAGTTTTTGTAGCCAAAGGCTCGGAGCCATAATCAGGCTAACCATAAAGTTTTGAGAATATTTACCACTTAGTCTTATTACCTCGTAACTGAGTGAGGCTATGACAGGTATGAGCACTATTCTTGAGATTATTACCATCCAAAATGGGTCCCTGGGTACCAATGTAAAAACTATAATGGCAATGATCATTACTGTTAGAAGAAACGCAGTTCCGCATCGTGGATGGGCAGTTGGATATTTTCTGATTTCGGCAACAACCAATGGGTCTCCTTTTTCCATTGCATGGACAGTCATATGTTCGGCCCCGTGGTACATGTAAACTCTACGTATATCACTCATTAGTCCTATGCCAAATATATACATAACAAAAATCACTAATCGTAAAACACCTTCTACAACGTTGCTTATTATGTCTGACCCAAACAAACCTTCAAAAGGTTTACTAGCTATCAGCGGCAGGAGGAAAAATAATGCTATCGCTATCAAAACAGAGAATCCGATCATTGACGCTATGGACAGCTTGCTAATCTCCTCGTCAGATTCCCCATCAGAAACACTTGCTGAGTATGATAGTGAGTCCATCCCAAGGTATAGAGTTTCAGCTAATGCTAAAATGCCTCTAATTAATGGAAATCTTCTTAGTTTTCCAGTAAAAATTTCACCTATTGGTTTTACTCTGGTTTGTATTTTTCCTTGAGGGTTACGAACGGATGTAGTCACATTATTTTGACCACGTATCATCACGCCCTCAATGACTGCTTGTCCACCGTATGTGTTTTTTGTATTACTCATCTTCCCAAATAAAAAAAGGTGAGACTTATCTCACCTTTTTTACACTTATATTTCTTTCTAACTATTCAAGATTGAATCTTCTTCTAAGTCTCTCTACTCGGCCTTCTGTATCAACTATACGTTGCTCTCCAGTAAAGAAAGGATGACAACTGGAACAAATTTCCACTCTTAGCTCTGATTTAGTCGCACCGGTAGTGAATTGAGCGCCACATGAGCACGTTACTGTTGCATTGGCAAAATATTCTGGATGTATATCTGATTTCATTATTTATCCTGATATTGGGTATACACTTGCGTGTTTCTTACCACCAGCGAAAAGTTCGTATTTGACGGTCCCGTCTACTAGAGCGAAAAGAGTATGATCACGTCCAAGACCTACATTGTTACCGGCCCTAATTTTAGTTCCTCGTTGACGCACTAGAATTGATCCAGCAGTGACGAATTGGGTATCGTGCATTTTTACTCCCAATCTTTTTGATTTGCTGTCCCTACCGTTTCTAGTACTACCGCCACCTTTTTTATGTGCCATTTTTCTGTCCTAGTTCTGAGCTATTTCGGTTATTCTTAAATCAGTATAATGCTGACGATGGCCGTTTTTTCTTCTATATCTCGTTTTTGCTTTATATTTAAAAATTACAATTTTCTTATCTCTTCCATTGGAAACCACTTCTGCTTTGACAGAGGCGCCGTTAACATTCGGGTTTCCAACCTTAACAGAACCATCAGACGAGACTAGTTTCACCTCGTCTATAGAGATTATGTCGCCTTCGTCACATTCGATTTTTTCGACTCTGATTGTGTCTCCGGGCTTTACGCGGTATTGCTTACCGCCAGTGTCAACTATAGCAAATTCACTCAATGCATCACCTTATAAACAAAAGATAATTGTACATTTCCCACCTAAATTTAGTCAATTATTATGTGAAATATCTGTATTGAAAACTTTTTCTGGGTGCCACTCCTGCAAATTTTCATTAAATCTCAATACGGCGACAAATCTGGATTGATTATCATAGGCAACAGCCAGTGACGAATCTGTTATAGGGAAACTTTCATTAATATACCCTATTGCGCGACCATGTTTGACCATAGTTTCGGTCTCTTCATTTAGTTGGATTCGTTGGGCTCCATTTATACAGCTTCCGGGATCCAAGATTAGCTCTTGAATATTCCCATCCGATATCATTGAAATAGTTTGATCCAAAGTCATCGCATCCTCGATCTTAAAGGGTCCGGAAGACACTCTCTTCAAGGATGACAAGAATGCACCACACCCCAATAAATGACCAATATCATCGGCAAAGGTTCTTACGTAGAACCCCTTGCTGCACCGTATACCAACAACAATATTAGGTGAATTAAATTCTTCAAGTGAAACTTCGTATATGGTTACATTTCTTGGAGGTCTTTCAATCACCGTACCCGATCGCGCTAGTTCATACAGCCTTTTACCTTGAACTTTTAATGCACTATGCATCGGGGGTATCTGCGTCATTTCGCCATTAAACTTGCTTAATACGTTAATGATTTCATCAATACTAATTCCCTGAGGATCACTCTTTTCAAGCGTCTTGCCCTCAGAATCATAGGTATCCGTTCTTCTACCTAGCTCTATAGTGGCGATATAGCTTTTGTCACCGTTCAATATGTATTCTAATAATCTTGTGGAGGTGCCTATTGCTATTGGGATTACTCCAGAAGCCATGGGGTCTAGAGTTCCACCATGACCGACCTTTTTTATGCCAGTTGATTTTTTTATCTCTCGAACTACATCCATCGATGTAATACCGATTGGTTTATTTATGTTGAGTAGTCCGGTGATCATCGGTGTAGTCAAAATAACCTGGTAAAGAGTGTTGAATAAAGTTTTTAGTCTTGTTCTGGATTCGATTCGATTTCAGCTAGCAATTTTGAGATCTGCTCGCCTTTGTCAAATGAGTCATCCAATATGAATCTGATACGGGGAATTGACCTTATTGTGAGTTCACTGCGAAGTTCCCGTTCGATAAAGGCTCTAGCTGATATAAGTCCTTTTAAAGTTTTTGTTTTTTCTATTTCTGACCCAAATACCGAAATGTAAACTGACGCTGTTTGCAGATTTCGGGAAGTGTCAACATGAACCACGGAAATGACCTTTGCAAGCCGGGGATCTTTAACATCACTCATTATGATCCGGCCGATTTCTTTCTTAAGGAGTGAATTTACGCTGTCGATACGGTCATGCATTGTACTGGTCCAATTAATCGTAATGCGACATCTTTACAGGATGGCTATTATTGAACCTTTTCGACTGTGTAAGCTTCTAAGATGTCGTTCTCTTCAAAGTCGTTATATCCATCCACCGCAACACCGCCTTCAAATCCTGTCGCCACTTCCCGTACATCGTCTTTAAAGTGTTTAAGAGTTGATATAGGACCTACAAACATCTCTTCTCCACCCCTCAAAACGTGTATTATTGCATCCCTTGTTATTTTTCCGTCATTGACGTAAATCCCAGCTACTTTTGAGCGTCGACCCAGATTGAATACAGCTCTCACAGCAGCTCTTCCTATATAAACGTCTTCATAAACTGGCTCCAATAACCCGTCCAGAGCTTTGCTAACATCCTCAATCAGATGATAGATCACGTCATAGTGTCTTATTTCAACATTTTCTTGATTTGCCAAGCTTTGGGCACCACCTTCAGGGACACTATTGAAACCGATTATGACCGCTTCTGATGCTACGGCTAATAGGACATCTCTCTCTGTAATTCCCCCGCTGGCGATGTGGATCAGATTAACCCTCGTATCAGCTGAGTTCAAATTTTCAAGGGCGTTTTTAACAGGTTCTATTGTTCCTTGAACATCTGTTTTAATTATTAAATCAACTTGACGTACTTCATCCATTGGCCTTCTGGCGTGAGCATCTTGGAGAGTAATAGCTTCTCTTGATGCTTGGTCCTGCAAATCCTCCACCATTTTCTTAGCTATCCGTTCGTTCTCAACGGCATCAAGTATTATTCCCGCTTCTGGTACGTTGTTAATACCCATTATTTCTACGGGTTCTGAAGGCCCTGCCTCTTCAATGCGAGCACCTTTATCGTCAAACATTGCACGAATTCGACCGTGCACCTCGCCCATTACAACCGTATCCCCCTGCCTGAGTGTCCCGGTTTGAATTAAAACAGTTGCAATGGTGCCTCGACTTTTTTCTTTTCTAGCTTCCACAACCACCCCTCTAGCTGCTCTAGAAGGATTGGCTCTTAATTCTCCGATTTCTGCGACCAATTGTATGTTCTCAAGTAGGTCAGGAATCCCATCACCTGTTATACCAGATAGAGGGACTGCGATTATATCTCCTCCCCACTGCTCCACTATTAATTCATGCTCTGATAGCTGTCTGTATACATCATCCACGTTCGCAGCTGGAACATCAGTTTTTGTAACGGCTATTATCATTGGAACACTAGCCGCTCTTGCATGGTCAATAGCTTCTATAGTTTGAGGCATTACTCCATCATCTGCTGCTACCACTAAGACCACGATATCTGTTACTTGGGCTCCTCTTGCTCTCATTGTTGTGAAGGCTTCATGGCCAGGAGTATCTAAAAACGTTATCGGATTATCTTGATAGTCTATTTGGTATGCTGCTATGTGCTGGGTTATTCCGCCAGCTTCTCCATCTACTACGTGGGTCTTCCTGATACTGTCTAAAAGTGTAGTTTTGCCGTGATCAACATGCCCCAAGATAGTGACTATAGGAGGCCTTGTTACAAGCGTTTTCGGGTCTTCATTTTCGACTCCAATAGTCAAAGAAGTCGCTTCAGGTACAGAGAGATCAATTTCATTAGCTTGGAATCCAAACAGTTGGACAACAATAGAAGCAATATCACGTTCTATCATATCGTTAACGGCGAACATGTAACCGCCCCTCATCAGTCCTTTGACGACTTCAACCGCATTCACACCCATCATATCTGCGAGATCACCGACCATCACCACTGATGGTATATCAAGTGTCAGATGATCTTCTAAATTTGTGTCTGTGGAGTTGGTTGTCATCTGGTTCGTTTGGGTTCCTTCAGTATAACTGTTTATAGAGACATTCATTACCTACTGTGATGCTACGGATAAACTATTTTCTTTGCAAATGTTTCTAAGGAGCACCACTTAATTAGGTGTGGTTTTTTGTATATACGTTCCTAGCGTCTCTTTTTGGCAGGTCTTGTTTTTTTATTGCGATTTCCCTGTTGAGGAGGCGTCCGCTTTCCTTTTCGAGCCGTCACTCCTCCACGAAGATCTTCAATATCTTCAGCGAACCTAATCATTCCACCACCTTGGGAAGATCCAGATCCAGCCCTGTGAATTGACCATATGTCTTCTGGTAATTCACTTATATCGGAACCGAGAGATGAATCCTCTTCATCTTCTGATTCTTCGTTCTCTTCCAACAATAGTAACTCTTCTTCGGGAGTTAGAGAGTTGCTAGAATCGTCCTCTTTGATCTCTTGCTCTTTTTGAAATTCTTCCTCCGCTATCAATGCCAGTAACTCTGCATCTTCATCAACTACTTCAGTGATAGTAGAATCACTCGATGATTCTAAGGTGGCTTCAGGGGAAGCCACACCAACTTCGACAATCTCATTACTGAGGTTGTCCACCACGGCATCAATCAGGCCTTCGTTGTCCAACACATCATCCTGATGCTCTACTGAATCACCTTCTGCAGTTGACTTATCTTCTTCGACGGGGGCCATTTTGGACAGGTCTACCTCGAGGTCACTTTTGATGTCTACCTTCCAGCCAGCCAATTTCGCTGCCAGTCGGGCATTTTGTCCCTCTTTTCCTATGGCCAATGACAAATGCCTGTCAGGAACTATTGCCACTGCATTACCAGTTTCATTGTCTACGTCTACCCTGTGAACCTGTGATGGGCTTAATGCATTCGCGATGTACCTGTTCGGCTCTTTACTCCATTCCAGTATATCTATCTTTTCGCCCTGTAACTCATTGACGATACTCTGTATTCTCACTCCTCTTAGGCCCACGCAGGAGCCGACAGGATCTACTCCGTCCTGGCGAGCTCTCACAGCAACTTTACTTCTTGAACCGCTTTCCCGTGCGATTCCGACAATTTCAACTGCACCACTAAAAATCTCGGGGACTTCCTGCTCAAACAATCTTCTAAGAAGGAGTTCGTCGGTTCTCGACACAATCAATTCAGGTCCTTTTAAAGACTCTTTGTCGATGGCCTGAAGAAGGACCTTAACTTTAGATCCTTGCCTGTACCTCTCTGAGGTAACTTGTTGGCTTATCGGCAATATTGCTTCTGTTCTGCCAGTATCCACGACTATTTTTGTGGGTTCGATTCGTTGAATCGTAACCGTCATAACTTCGCCTTCTCGCCCTTCATATTCGGAGAGAACTATCTCTTTTTCCGCTTCTCTGAGGCGTTGGAGAACTACTTGCTTTGCAGTCTGTGCAGCTATTCGACCTGCACTGTTAGGAATCTCTTCAGTGGCGATCGTATCTCCGACAGCGTGAGCATTCCCATATTTTTGTTGTGCTTCTGAGACACTTATCTCTTGTAAAGGGTCTTCCACTACATCCACAATCGTCTTCATGATGTCGACCCTTATGTCTCCAGACCCAGGATCTAATCTCACAGATATATTTCTGCCTTCAGTGACACTGTCTTTTTTGAAAGCAGACACTAGAGCGGCTTCTATTGCAGACATTACCTTGTCTCTAGGTAAATTGCGCTCGGCTGCCAGCTGTGTCAAAGCGACGAGAAAATCACTCTTCATTTTAGGCTACCTCCTGCTTTCAAATGCCCTTTATAACAAAGAAAGTGGGGGACACCCACTTTCAAATAAAAATATGCATATTACAACGCAATGATTATAGCATTTCGTAAAGGATTAGAACAACTACCAACGTAGTTAAGGATGTTGTGCGCTTTGAAGTTAGATAATATGGGACAGGACTAAGACAAATTTAGATTATCAGAACAGCAAACAACTGGTTATAAATATTAAACATTTGATAATTTATGTCGCTAGAGAAGGGGAATAGTGATAATAAAATTAATAGCAAAAACAACCTTAATGAATTTGATGCTGGTGACTTTTTTTTGTGCCTTAAGTTGCGGCCTGAAAAATGACTCCAATACACTTCTTGTATATTCGGCGGCAAGCCTTACGAATATTGTCTTAGAGACACAAGAAAAATTTGAACGCGATAGAAACATTAAATTGGCCTTCAATTTTGGAGGATCTCAAATGCTAGCAAGCGAGATAGCTAATGGAGCGCCAGGAGATATTTATGTGTCGGCAGGTCATCAGCCAATGGATTTTTTGGCTAAGCGTGGAGATATTGACATAAAGTTAATGCGACCCATTATTGGAAACAAACTGATAGTTGCGGTTAGAGAGGATTCTGAATACACCGATATAGACTCATTGGATCAACTAGTTTTAATGGACAGGATCGCTATAGCCGATCCAGAGCTAGCACCTGCGGGTAAATACGCTAAAGAGGCCCTCATTTCCACTTCAATGATGGACAAAATATCTGACAAATTAATTCACGGTCATGATGTGAGGGTAGCATTAGCGTACTTAGAGATGGGAAATGTTGATGCGGCGATTGTCTATTCAACAGATATGGCGGCTGCGACAGGAGTGATTTCAAAGGATTTGATACCACAAACTTCTTATGAACCAATTGTCTATTTGGGGGTAGTCATACCTCGCTCTGAAAACAAAAAAATCGCTCTGGATTATCTGGATTTTTTAGGTAGTGAGTCGACGATGAGAAAATTACTATCGCAAGGATTCTCCGAAATACCTCCAGAAAATCGGATGAAAAATTAGTATTTATGTTGCTTGAGATCAGCCTCCTAACATTTCAAGTTGCGATAGTCGCAACAGCAATAAATTTTCCTTTTGCAATACTGGTGGGTTGGCTGATAGGGCGAAAAAATATTAGGGGATCTATGTTCTTAGAGATATTGGTATCTTTGCCTCTAGCGTTACCTCCAGTCGTAGTAGGTTATGCACTTTTGATTGCTTTTGGAGAGAGAGGCCCTATAGGCTCTTTAACAAGTTCGTTGTTTGGTTTTGAGTTGGTATTCACTTGGTTTGCAGCAGCTATTGCTGCGGCTATTGTTTCATTCCCATTGATGGTCAGATCGATTATTGTGTCCATGTCTTCAATAGATGATCAGCTGGAGAATTCAGCAAGAGCGTTAGGTGCTGGACCAGTAAGAACTTTCTTAACTGTCACAATTCCTCTTTCCTACCATGGAATAGTTGCTGGACTTTTGTTAGGTTTCGTCCGGTCACTGAGTGAGTTTGGAGCAACAATTATTGTAGCTGGTAACATACCGGGTCGTACTCAAACGTTGCCTTTGGCTTTGTTTAGTAAGATACAGCTTGGTGAAAATGGTGAAGCAGTGAGGCTTATGATTGCTTGCATTGTGCTAGCTATAATAACGCTTGCAGTACATCATTTTTTGCTATCTAAATCAAATACAAAAACATCAAAGTGAAGTGATGATTTAGATGCTAGAAATAGATATTTCCAAAAACCAAGGTGACTTCAGGCTCCTATGTGACGTCTATATTTCTACAGGTATTACAGCTATTTATGGCCCATCAGGAAGTGGAAAGACAACTTTATTAAATTGTGTGGCCGGTTTTACGACACCTGATAGTGGAAAAATTATGATGTCAGACCATATTTTCTTCTCAAAAGAGAAAAAAATTAATGTTCCGGTTGAAAAAAGAAGACTAGGGTATGTTTTACAGGAATCGGGTTTATTTCCTCATTTAACTGTTCACAAGAACATTAAATACGGCTATGAACTCACTTCTGATAATAGTAAAAAATACGATTTGGATTACTTGATTGAGATGCTTGCTATAGAGCCATTATTAGAGAGAGACGTGGCTAGTTTGTCTGGTGGAGAAAGGCAAAGAGTTGCATTAGCGAGATCTTTGGCGACTTCACCTCAGTTACTCCTATTGGATGAGCCCATGGCGTCAATAGACGCACGATTTCGAGGATTTTTAATCCATCAATTGAAAAAGATGTCTTTGGAAATAGGTATTCCAATGATTTACGTTTCCCATTCATTATCGGAGGTAATGGTACTGGCTAATAATGCGATAGTGATGAAAAATGGTGCCGTAATAGCGCAAGGTGAACCGAACATACTTTTTACGACCCCAGAGGTAACTGGGTTAACTGACTTTAGTTCATATGAAAATCTGGTTGAGGCGTCCGTATTAGAATCTGATCAAACTGCTAACATAACAACTGTCGCGCTAGGGGATCATTTTTTTTATTTACCTTTTCACGATCTTCAAGTCGGACAAAAAGTATTTCTCTCAGTTAGGGCCTCTGATGCGATACTAAGTATTGCTCCATTATCGGGCACAAGTGCCCGCAACATTGTCGAGGCTAGAATAACTTCAATCTACGTTGCTGACAAAGTAGTATTGATAGAGTGTTACTTTGGGGTAAAAATATTTGTGGAAATAACTCATCAATCTTTCGAAGAGTTGGGACTTGTGCAGGGATCGAGTATCTACGTAGTTATAAAGGCGAACGCTATTACCCTTCTTGACGCATAGTGAGTGATAATTGTGTTTCTGAGTTAAATCAACGACTCGCCATTTCTTTTTACTAATTTCCCTTGTGCGATAACAGTGTCGACATTATGTAAGGCGGATATTTTTGTTAAAGGATTGTTTTTCAGAATTAAAATATCCGCAGATTTTTCAACTTCCAGCGTCCCAAATTTATCATCAAGGCCAAGACATTCAGCGGATATTCTAGTTGAGCAAAATATCGCCTCCATAGGACTGATACCCATCTCATTCACCATTATCTCAGGTATGTAGGCAAAATCCCCGAATCTGGCATTTGTCATTCCTGAATCCATACCTGTTACAAATTTCACTCCTTTGTCCCACATATCCCTCAATATTTCAAACCTCCGTACAGGGTCACTTGTCGATCCTGGACCAGGCGTTATTACCCTACCTCTCATTTTGTTTAGGTGAGACAATGCTAAAGTTGGATCGACATAAATGCCCATATCTGAAATTTGCTTGGCCACATCTGGCCTGTAATCGTAGATTGCTCTCGGATCCTGAGATAGCCATGAACAATGTATAAGGTTATGGACTCCTGCATTCACACAATTGATAACTCCCTGTGTTGCGTGACAATGAGCGGAGACTTTTAAACCAAGTCTTTCGGAGTCTTCTACTGCGGTCTTTAGTATCTGACTGCTGTATTGTGGTGCTCGTACATTCGTTCCAGGGGTGAAGCCTCCACCAGTGGAAATAATTTTGATGTGATCTGCTCCCAGTTTGAATTGCTGTCTTACTGCCTTCGTCACCTCATCTTCAGTATCTGCTTCGCTGCCAAACATGTTGCAATGCCCGCCAGTGGTTGTGATTGGTGTACCTGCCACTAGGAGTCTTGGTCCTGGTATTATCCCGGACCGAATACTTTCTCTTAGAGGGAAAACAACTTCATTTTTACTGCCTAGATCTCTCATTGTGGTCACACCTGAGAGTAGGGCATCTCTTACTGCCTTTGTGCCCCTGGTTAAAAGTATTTCGTTGCTTTCAGTGGTAGCGTGGTGGTAAGCATTCGTTTCAGCACTGCAATGGATGTGTGAATGCATTTCTATAAATCCGGGCATAATCACGCCATCAGGATCTTCTATTAGATAGGAGTTCTCTGTGTCTTCGTGAGTTAATTCATCCTGATGGCATATTTTGGAGATTGTCGAGTTTTCTATAACGACGGCTTGATTTTTCAAAGGAGAATCACTTATCCCGTCTATAGTCAATCCAGCTTTCAAAATTGTCTTCATACTTTGTGTCTCCAGGATTGTATGCATCTAGTCGCTCGCCACATTATAAGGGCTTTGAATAGGATGTTTTCATGTTGATCACCTGTCCTTTTGACAATATACTTCGGCACGTTGGTGATTATGGAGATATGTTTATGTCAAAATTTAAATGGAATATGAATCCTTTCGGCGGTGCCGTTATTGATCCGACTTCACTAGATTCAAATACGGATCGGTTTGGAAATCAGATAAGTGAGGCAATTGAAATATGTCGATCTGATGATGTGAAGGTGATATGGCTTGAGATACCAACTGATCTGGTTCAGTTGGTTCCAATAGCATGTGAGAAAGGGTTTATTTTTCACCATGCAGAGGCCTCCTATGCTATGTTGACTTTGGAAGTGGAAGTTGGTGCGTTTATACCTCCTTATGCGACCCATTACGTAGGGGTTGGCGGGGTAGTTTTGAATGACAAAAAAGAACTTTTAGTAGTGTCTGAGAAATATAGATTGGGAGGGAGAGGGCCGTCATATAAATTGCCTGGAGGTGCCTTGCTACCTGGGGAACATTTAGAGGAGGCAGCTGTGAGAGAAGTTGAGGAAGAAACTGGTGTGTCCACTGAATTTGAAAGTTTAGTTTGTTTTAGGCATTGGCATGGATATCGATATGGAAAATCAGACATTTATTTTGTCTCTAGACTAAAGCCGCTTTCAAATCAAATCACAATTCAAGAAGAAGAAATAGCAGAGTGCTTGTGGATGCCTGTAGCGGATTTTTTGGGTAGTAATTCTATACATGTGTTCAACAAAACGATTGTTACAGCGGCATTAAAGAGCCCTGGAGTATCACCGATCACCATTGATGGTTATGAGCCTGCCGACAGGTTCGAGTTTTTTATGCCTCCAGAAGCTATTGTCGGAAACTAAGATGAAGTGGAGCGAATCAGTCATTTCAAGATAATGTGGTAAGCCTTTAGGACACTGGATTTTTTTAAATTGACACCCATTCTGGGTAAAAGTACACTTTATGGGTTAACTTATGAGAGAAATATTATGCCAAAGAGAACCTACCAACCAAGAAAAAGAAGACGAGCCCGTGTTCATGGGTTTAGGTCCAGAATGAGTAGCAAGGGTGGCCGAAACGTTCTTAAGAGAAGAATGTTTAAAGGTCGACACAAGCTCACGGTTTAGATTAGCGGTTCCTGCCGTATCAGTCAGCGTGTGTATGAATTCCTCCCTTACACGTATTTTGAGACGGCGTGTACTTGAGATGGGGCGCAGTCATTAATGCAAAAGCATCGGAGATTGCTGAAGTCTAAAGATTTCGCCTTAATACGTTCTTTTGGTGAAAGTTGGTCAAATAAGAGTTTCGTATTGCTGGCTAGGAAACGTGAGGATATGTACGCTGAGACTACTTCAAGATTTGGGTTTATAGTCTCTAAAAAGATTGGAAATGCAGTTATTAGAAATAGATTCAAAAGGCAAATGAGGAACTCGGCTAATGGATTGGATGTGAAGCCCGGTCATGACATCGTTTTTATTGCTAGAAATAGGATCCATGAATGTGACTATAAAGACATTCGTAGATTTATGGCGAAACTGGTTTCTGGCGCAAATTTACAAGTATAGTAAAGTGTAAACAGATTAGTTTCCTATTCAAATTATGATAAATAAAGTTCGCAATCTGAACAAAGTAATTGAAACTTTTCTGTTACTCCTTATAAGGGGTTACCAGAGGTTAATATCCCCATATTTACCAGCCGTTTGTAGGCATATCCCAACCTGTTCCTCATACTCCCATGAGGCAATTAGTATCCATGGGATTCGTAAAGGTGTTTTATTGTCTGTGTTAAGAGTTTTAAGGTGTAATCCATTCGGAACGCAAGGCTATGACCCGGTACCCTTGAGAAGCCCTGAGAGTTATATTGCAAAACGAGAGTGTGCATAGAGTAATGACTGGGTTAAAAAGAAAAATGCTCTTGCCTTACATTTTGATTACATCAATGCTATTCCTAGTAGCCTCGTTAGCTTGTTCAACTTTGTCCAACCCGGAAGGTTGGTCTGGAGGCGTATTAGTAGGTGAATCTATAGTAATCGGGAGCATGGATGGACAGGTCTTATCCCTTAATGTTGATACAGGGGAACATAACTGGGAACCTGCTTTAGTAAGGGTAGACGATAAAAATAAGAATAGAAGAGCGATATATGGCACCCCTTTGGTTCAAGATAACGTCATTTTCGTGACTTCCTATGATGGTAAGGTCCATGCATTTTCTATGATTGATGGAAAACTACTAGAAACAGAGCCAGTCACAGACGAATTTGTGGGCGGGATTTCATACTATGAAAATAGACTTTTTTTTGGTTCTAGTGACGGAGTTATGTACGGCTATGATGTAGAGATCATGGACCAAACAGTTATGATGAAAAAAGCTTGGGAGTACAAGGCAAATGACAGTATTTGGTCTACCCCGGTTATTTCTAATGGTTTATTGTTTTTTACGTCATTAGACCATTTTGTATACGCCCTGGATCCTTCGGATGGTAGTTTTGTATGGAAAATGGAAACAGGAGCTGCCTTAGTGTCTGATCCTGTCGTAGATGGCGATAATTTGTATGTTGGATCTTTCGATACAAATTTCTATGCCATTAACATTAATTCTGGTAAAGAAAAATGGAGATTTACGGATTCTTCGAACTGGTATTGGGGGAGTGCTCTTTTGAGCGGAGACACTATATATGTTCCATCTCTCGAGGGAAAACTATATGCACTCAACGTACAAACCGGTTCAAAGCAGTGGGAAACAGAGTTAGTGGGTCCGGTTGTGGGAACGCCGGCTATAGTATCGGACATGATTGTATTTGGGTCTCGCGATGGACAAATTCGCGTAGCAGAGCTATCGTCAGGGATGATACTCGCAAGTTGCGATATAGGAGAAAAAATTGAGTCTCCAATAATATCAGTGGATAACGCGGTATATTTTAGTGCTAGGGATCATTCTGTGAGATCTCTTTTGATTAAACAAAATGGGAATCCGGATGAGAAATGGGATTCTCCATATTTCTCTGAAAAGGCTAAGGATGAAGAGGATCCTACGCCTAATGATTGGTCGCCGTCTTGCTAACTTCAGGTAATTAAAAAGAGGTATTTGAGTTTGGAATTTTTGGGCCAAATATGGAGCAACGTATTTATTCAACCTATGATAAATACGTTGATTTTGCTCTATAGCTTGGCGTTTAGTAATTTCGGTATTGCAATAGCTATTTTCACAATAGTTATTAGAGCTGCCATGATGCCGCTTACAGTAAAACAAAGTAAGCAAATGAAGGCTATGTCTGCATTGCAGCCAAAAATTAAAGAGATACAGAGTCGGTTTGCCAATGACAAACAAAGGCAATCAAAAGAGACCATGCAGCTATATAAAGACCAAGGTGTTAATCCAATTGGATGTCTTGGTCCCATGTTTATTCAGATGCCTATTTGGATAGGACTATATCAGGCTATATTAAAGACGGTTCCTACAACACCTGAGAGCCTTGTTGGCTTATCTGGAAATCTCTATACATGGTTACCTTTCGTACAGGAAGTAATACCCATTAATAGCGCATTCCTTTGGCTTGATCTCTCGTCTCCTGATCCTCTTCCGGTATTACCTTTGCTAGTAGGGATATCGATGTTTCTGATGCAAAAAATGACAACGATGCCTGCGGCTGACGAAAAACAAGCTTCTACAAATCGTATGATGCTTTGGATGATGCCATTGATGTTTGGTTTTTTTTCTATGCAATTTCCCAGCGGGCTTGCGCTATATTGGGTGATTTCCAACTTGGTAGGAATTGTGATACAAGGTTTCATAACAGGTTGGGAACCGTTACAGAACTTATTAGATTTTAAAAAGAGTCGTTCTCCAGAGCCGGCAACAGCTATGGCTTCTGCAGGGAACGCTGCGCTCGAGGAGAATGAACAAAATGGAATCGATAGAGATGACAGGGAAGACGGTGGACGAGGCTCTGGAAATCGCCCTAAGAGAACTAGACGCCGACCGAGGAGAGGTCGAAATAGACGTCATTAGCCGCGGAAAATCGGGGATGTTTGGGATAGGTAGTGAACCGGCGAAGATAAAAGTAACAAAATTATTAATAGAATCCAATGATATTGATTCTCTGGATATAGTCACTGTATCTAGAGAGGTGATCAACAATTTGATTTCCAATATGGGAGTGAATGTTATTTGTAATCTCAGGCAATCTGATAGTGAAGATATTGGGGGACCTGTATTTGAGATAGAAGGTGACGATTCAGGATTATTAATAGGAAGAAAGGGAGAAACCCTCCGATCGTTACAATTTTTGGTTAGATATTTGGTTAGTAAGAAGACAGGTCAGAGGGCCAATCTTTCTTTAGATGTAGAGGGATACGATGAAAGAAGACGGCAATCACTTAGTAATCTAGCAAATCGGGTATCACAAAGAGTAGTTAAGACTGGACGTTCAATTGAACTCGAGCCCATGAATGCACGTGAAAGAAGAGTTGTACATATGTCATTATCGGATAGAGATGACGTTTTTACTGAGAGTTCTGGTAATGGAGAAGATAGACGGGTTGTGATTTCACCTTCTTAGTAATTGTAAGTTGCTGGAATACTATAGTTACATTAGTTTAAACTCCACTCTCGATAATGATCGATTATTTCGCTATAGGACACATCACAGAAGATGTGATAGACCAGGTTTCTTTGCCAGGTGGGACAGTGTTTTACGGGGCTCTGACTGCATCACAGTTGGGTCTTACCTCTGCTATTTTGACTAGTTGTCCAAGAGGTTATTTGCCTCCAGATAAGTTGTCCTCCACGGAAATCGCTATAGTAGAATCTGAACAAATAACTAGGTTTCAGAACACCTATGAATTCGTTGGTTCCGAGACTTATCGTACTCAAACTGTAAAAAGTGTCGCAGGTAAAATTCAAGGGAATGATGTTCCAGAAGATTGGCTAGAGTCAAAATTGATACATTTAGGACCGTTAGTTGGAGAGATAGATGATGAGGTTGTTAAGCTTTTCCCTGACTCGCTCGTAGCTCTTTCATTACAAGGTTGGTTGAGGCAATTGGATTCAAATGGAGTAGTTCGAAATAAAGTCTGGTCAGGAACCGAAATACTTCTTCACGCTGATCTTGGATTTTGCTCTATAGAGGACCTAAGTCCTGATGTTGATATCGAAGAATGGGCTAATCTTGTACCTTTGTTGGTCATTACGGATGGTAGGCGTGGTGCAATGATTTATGAAAAAGGAGTACCTTTTAAGATTGCCCCGATTTCTGTCGAAGAGGTTGATCCGACGGGTGCTGGAGATGTTTTTGCTGCTGCATTTTTGATCAGATATTCAGAGACCATGGACTCAATGGAATCTGCAATCTATGCATCTATAGCTGCAGGCCTTAGTGTCTCATCTTTGGGCGGAGATTCTATACCAGACAGGGATTATATCTGCGAAATCAGGAAGAAATTGAATTTGTAGTTTAGTTTGTTGCCTATTTGTGCATCTGGAGACATAATTGCTTTATTCTTGTAGCTTTTATCTCTGTGCTGGGACTTGGATTTAGAATCTAGTCACATAATCTTGCTTACGCGACATTCACAGGTGGGTATGAAAATAGACTTTACTCTTGAAAAGATAACAAAAATTGCTTTAGTTATCTTTATACTTGCGGCTCTTATATTTGTGCTTTATTTTGTGAAAGGAGCTTTATTCCCATTTGTTATAGGTATAGTTTTAACCTACGTTCTACATCCTATAGTCATTTCCTTGGAAAAGGTTCTTCCGTTTAAAAAGGAATATCCAAATTTAATTCGCAGCGTCTCTATTTCTATTGTTTATTTGCTTATGGCTTTTATATTGATCATAGCGTTGATATTGATACTTCCACCTCTCTTTAGCCAGTCGACGGAATTACTGAGTAAACTACCTGCATTTATAACCGATGCTCGTAATACGGTGGAAGGGTGGAATAGAGAATACGCTACCAGCATTCCTGAAGAAATCCGTTTAGAAATCGATGATATGTTGGCAAACGCGGGAGAGATTTTAGTAGGAGCTTTTAGAGGAATAATAAATCGAACAGCTTTGGCGGTGGTCCATGCATTGACATTGGTTGTGGGATTGGTTGTAGTACCAATCTTTGTTTTTTATCTATTGAAAGACAAAGAGAAAGTGCATGAATCTTTCATAGGATATTTTCCATCAGAAATGCAAATTCATGTAGTTCATGTATTGAGAATATTAAATAGAGTTGTAGGGGCATATGTGCGTGCTCAAGTATCCTTAGCTGCAGGGGTCTGGGTCGTGATTGCAATGGGACTCTTCCTTATGGACGTGGAATACGCAGTTCTATTAGGCTTCGTGGCAGGTGTGTTTGAATTCGTACCTATAGTTGGAGCGTGGTTGGGTGTGATACCTGCGATTGTTGTCACGCTTTCCACATCCCCTGAAAAAATTTTGTGGGTAATACTACTCTACGCCGGGGTTCAGACTATTCAGGGGGCTTTCATAGTACCAAGAATACAGAGTTTTGCAATGAAAGTGCATCCTTTGTTGGTTTTAATAGCTATCGTTTTAGGAAGTGAGATTGGTGGATTATGGGGTGTAATAATTGGGCCACCTGTAGCTGCATCAATAAAGGAGATCCTAGTGTATTTCTCAAATCCAGATAGTTACACTAACTCTGATTCAGTATCGCTAGAAAGCTTGGATAATACTTAGAAAACTTGAATAAATAAATACGAGTGAATGTATTCGTGGTATAAGTGAAAAATTATGTTGGAAACTACTCTTCTACACGATGGGACTATTGCGCTTTTTAGATTTGTTGATGATATTGAATTTAGTCAGTTGGACCGGGAGATCAGTAAGGCTTGTGAGAGTGTGAGATTCGAATCTGATGCTAGAGCCTTATTGGTTACTTCGAAAAATGATGCTTTCCTAAATAAGCCAAGGGAACTAAAAGATTCCATTCATTCCTGTTTTAGTTGGCATATTTCCGAAGTTGAGATACCCGTTATAGGTATTGTCGAAAGGAATGCATACGGCGTAGGTTTAGAATTAATACTTGCTTGCGATATCAGGGTTTGCTCTGTAAATAGCAAATTCTCCATGAATCACATTGTTGACGGGTTTTTACCGTCAAATGGTGGTACACAAAGGCTTCCAAGAATTGTAGGGCAGGGTAGGGCATTGGATTTAATGCTGTCTGGTAGGGAATTTGATTCAGATGAAGCTCATGATAGTGGTGTGGTCCAATATGTCAGCGAATTTTCAGCGTTCGATGATGCTTTGGCCCTAGCTAAGACGATATCAAACTATGGTCCTATTGCAACTAAATATTTGAAAGAGGCCGTTAAGTCTGGTGTAGACATGTCTTTTCAACAGGGTATGAAGCTTGAATCCGATCTTAGCGTAATACTACAAAGTACAGATGATAGGTCAGAAGGTATCCATTCTTTTTTGTCTGGGAATCAACCCCAATATGAGGGTAGATAGAGTCGTATACATGGACAATGTCATAGATTACGAAAAAATTGAAGGCGTGGCTTTTTTGACGCTTAATCGTCCCGATATGATAAATGCATTCAATGTTGCAATGAGAGATGAGATGTATGAATTATTGCGTTTGACTGATGATGATCCTGATTGTTTAGTAGTGGTTATACGGGGATCGGGTGATCGTGGCTTTTGCGCTGGTGCAGACCTCACAGAATTTGGTACAGCTCCATCGCAAATTATAGCTAGGGAAGTTAGGTGGGAACGCGATTTATGGGGATTGTTTCAGGTACATAAAAAACCATTGATAGCTTCTTTGCACGGGCATGTTATTGGATCCGGTGTAGAGATCGCTTCACTATGCGATATACGAATAGCCTCAGATAACTGCAAATTTAGGATGCCGGAAGTTGCGTTAGGAATGATCCCGGCGGCCGGTGGAAGCCAGTCGATATCACGCCTTGCAGGGAGTTCGGTAGCTTTAGATATGTTGCTAACTAATAGGGTTTTTGATAGTAATTATGCAAGGAAAATTGGTCTTGTTGACCGAGTAGTGTCACTTGATAAATTAGGTATAGCAACAATGAATCTTGCGAATCAGATAAAAATGTTCGATGTTGGTTTGATTAGAAAAATGAAACAAATGGTTCGTCTAGGTGCAGATATGAATTTGCATAACGCACTAGAGTTTGAAAAGAGGACAGCACGTTCGGTAAAAGCTGATTTATACTAAACTAAATAGTGGCTGCCCGGCCAGGATTCGAACCTGGGTCGAAGGATTCAAAGTCCTTAGTGCTACCACTACACCACCGGGCATCGTTCAATCGACTTACTAGTATAGAACAGACTTGAGAAACTCTCATCATTTACAATTGCAGTTTTGGTTGTTTATTTGTAGAGACAAGTTCTTAAGTAAGAAAAATGTAGATTTCAATAGGAAACACAGATGGAAGATTCAAAACTCGTAATACGAAATTCAATTGAATTATTACGTAGCGCTGTAAAAAGTATTGTCGTTGGAAAAGATAACGTGGTAGATCTAGCGATTACTGCCATTCTATGTGGGGGACATATTCTTACTGAAGACGTGCCTGGCATAGGCAAAACTACTCTAGCCCGAGCCATTTCGGGAGCAATGGATTTTTCTTATGGTCGGGTTCAGTTTACCCCTGATTTGATGCCATCAGATGTTGTTGGATTGAACTGGTTTAACCAGCAAAAAAATGCCTTTGAGTTTAGAACGGGTCCCATATTTAATCAGATAATACTTGCAGATGAAATAAACAGAGCAACTCCTCGAACGCAATCGGCCCTTTTGGAAGCGATGCAAGAAGGCCAAGTTACCATAGACGGGGAATCAAAAATTTTACCGGCTCCATTTATTGTAATTGCCACCCAAAACCCTATTGATATGGAAGGTACTTTTCCGTTGCCAGAAGCACAGTTAGACAGATTCATGATGAGGATAAGTCTAGGATATCCTTCTGCTCTTGAAGAAGAACTCGTAGTAAGTAGATACAATTTTCACGATCCTTTCGATAACCTAGATGCTGCAATCAATTTTGACACCTATAGAACTATGTCTGAATCTGTAAATCTCATTCAAGTTAGTGAAAACATACGCAATTATTTAATATCTTTAGTACGAGCGACTAGAGACTCAGAAAACGTTAGGCTGGGAGCGAGTCCTAGAGGGTCTATCGCGCTATATAAGGCCTCTCAAGCTTATGCGCTAATGTCAGGGCGTGATTTTGTTATTCCTGATGATGTAAAACTTTTGTCAGAGCCTGTTCTGGCCCACAGAATTATTCTCTCTTCAAATGCTTCCTTAAGGGGAATAACTCAGCAGTCAGTTATCCAAGATGTATTGGAGACTATTTCAGTCCCGATAGAATACTGATAAAAATAATTTGGATTTATTATTGGAAGCATATGATGTTTCGTAGACTGTGGCATGACCTCTGGGTAACCTTATTTGTTTTATTAATCTTGGTAGGACTATTTTCAAATAAAGGCCTAATCATTGGGATGGGGGCTATGGGACTTTTGGTGGCTGCTCTCTCATGGGTGTGGAATAGACTTTCATTAGAGGATTTGGAATACCTGAGAAAACTTGATAGGACCCGCGTTTTTGCTGGGGAAAAAGTTAATCTTGAAGTTGAAATATCAAACAATAAACCTATACCCGTACCAAGGTTAGAGATTGAGGACGAAATTCCAGATTCTTTAGGCATAAAAGGAGGAAATATCACTTATAGTCCTAACCCTAATTCAACAAGAATTAAGCAAGCTACATCAGTGGGATGGTATGAAAAGACACGATGGGATTACGAACTGATTGCCTATAGGCGAGGATATTTTAGACTGGGACCGGCCACGATAAAAGGAGGAGATTTATTTGGATTATTTTCGAATTATAAAAAGGATAATTCGAGAGAACATATTTTGGTATACCCAGAAGTGTTTGATTTGCCGAATTTGGGTCTTCCAGAAACTAATCCACTTGGAGATACCACTAAAGGTTCTAAGATAGTGCAAGATTTCTATACGCCGTCTGGGATAAGAGATTATCAAAGCGGAGATCCAATGAAGATCGTGGATTGGAACGCTACGGCGAAAAATAATTCTATAAAAGTCAAGACTTATGATCCCACTTCTTCTCATACCTTCATTATTGCTGTGGCAGTTGAATCTGCGGATCCTGTATGGAGTGGTTATTCACCAATTTATCTAGAAAGGACTATATCAACTGCTGCTTCCATTGCATCTTATTGTGCTGACAAAGGTTTAAAGTACGGACTGTTTTCTAATGGCACGCCTGTTGCCTCAGATAGACCCATGACAATATCACCCAGTAATAATCCTGATCAACTAAAGATAATTCTCGAAATATTGGCGACTATTGCACCTATTCCATCAAAGCCAATTCCAGTACTCCTAAATGAAGCGTTACGAAATTTTCCCGTAAATTCCACTTTAGTTGTTGCTACGTCAACGATGTCTGAGGAATTTATAGAAGTTATAAGACGAGCCAAAAGCTTTGGTCATGACGTTGTAGTGGTCAACGTTTCTGATACAAAATGTCCCGAATTACCTGCAACTGTTATAACTTACAACATTGGAGAGTACTTGAAAAAAATGGAGATTTCAGGTGACATCGATTCAAGATAGAGTTATAACAATGTCTCTGGTAATGGTCGAGTCTATTTGGCTGTACGGCTTATTTTCAGTACTGGGAATATTATTGGGCTTGTCTGGAAGTCCAATTTCTTGGATAAGCTGTCTCATTGTTTATGGTTTTGGTCTTTATTTTTCCAGGATCATTTCATGGCTTCGCCTTAATAATCTGACATCATCACTTCTTATGGTTCTTATTGGATTCATCCTAATTTATATAACAGTTGGCATTGATGTATTACCATCTGGAACAGGTTTTTCAATGTCTTGGCTAACACAGTTTTATTCATCTAAAACTGATAGCACGGGATCGATGTTTTATGTAATTATGGCAATTTTATGCGCACTTATAACGTGGGCAAGAAGTCTTCGTTCGGGTTCAGATGATTTTCCGTTAGATACTCTAGTATTCGCTTTTCGAGTTGGGATACTAGTACTTGTGGTAGCAGTAACTGTTGATACGTTTTATTCAAAACGTCTCTATATGCACTTACTGATGTTTTTGTTTTTCTCCGCGTCGCTTTGTGGTATGAGTTTTGGCCATATTATGCCGTCTTCCAGGCAAATAAAAACCTATACCTGGTTTCCTGTAATGCTCGGGATAGTAGCTACGATTCTGTCTGTTGGGGCACTTCTTGCTGCACTACAGCCAAGTATTATTAGTTTACTTTCTAGACCAATAATTTATGTAAGTTATATGTTAGGTCAACTGCTGATATATTTGATTGTTGTACCTGTCGCATTCTTGATACATATCGTTTTAAAGGCGATTATCTGGATGATTGGCGACCGTGAACCCAATCCTGCATTTGCTCAAATCGCCGAAGCTTCTAGGCAGCGAATGTCCCTTCAAGAATTTGCTTCAAAATCAGGAAGCGATAGCGGCTTCCTGTTTTCCCAGTTTTTTGAAATAGGTGCTATGTTTATCGGAACAGCATTTATTTTTATGGTTTTGTTTTGGGCGTTCAGGAGGAGAACTCAGTGGGGTAGGGAAGTATATGAAAAGGAAAAGCTGGATACGTCTCATGAAGTGGACCCATTTTCAGATTTATTTCGCTTATCAAAAAATTTGTTTTCCAGAGAAAAATCGAATCAAAAAGATAGAGATTATGTAATACCTGAAGATTTGGATGAATATTCAACGGATATATTGAAATCCTATTATGAAATGAGGCAAATGGCGGAAAATAAGGGAGTGAAATTTAATAAAAATTTCACTCCTGCAGAATCCGTTTCAGCATTTAGTAAATTTTTCTCGATTGAAAACGTTAAATTTGTTACCGAAAAATTTGTATATGTCTGTTACGGAAAGGTTCGATATGGGCATACGGAGGCGAAAATTGTAAGAGATAAACTTACTGATTTAGATCGGTAATTTAATTAAAAAATGTTTTTTCCTAACCAAATACCTACGTAGGCAGAGAGCAAACCCACAGTAAAACTTCCTAAAACATTGAGAGTAAATTTTAAGTAATCTCCATCCTCTATGCTTTTTACGCTTGCTACTGTGATTGCAGAAAATGTTGTAAATGACCCACAGAATCCAACTACTAAAAAGAAACTGAAGTAGTCGTGCCAATTTGTTTTTAAGGAAGCAAGACTAATAAATAATCCCATTAATAAAGAACCGATTATATTTACTGTAAAAGTTCCGATAACAGTTGGGCCCAAGATATTAGTAGCGAATCGGTCGACACCGTAACGAGTCAAGGCTCCCAGGGCACCTCCCAGAGCCACAATAATCCAACTCAAGTTTCTAATTCCTCCAATCCCCAGATTTCATGTATCTAAATGCTGATAGGGCCGATGTTGCACCGTCTCCAGCACATGTTATCAACTGAGATGCAGAGTTTTTTCTTATATCTCCAGATGCTAATATTCCTTCAACCTTTGTTCGCATCCAAATATCAGTCTCTATGTGGCCTGCCGAGTCCAAATCCAATATAGAGCCTAGATAATTAGTATTTGGCGTCAAACCCACAAATATAAACACACCACTCATTTTTTCTGTAGTTTCTTCATGTGTCTTACTGTCAACTATAGAAATCGATTCCACCATTTGGTCACCATTAATTTTTTTAACCTCGGTGTTGCAATGGATTGTAATTTTTTCATTATTATCCACTTTTGTTTGCAGAATCGCTTGTGCGTGTGGTTGAGGTTCCCTGCAATATATATCCACGCTTGATGCGAAGTCAGTTAGCGTAAGGGCTTCTTCAAAAGCAGAATCTCCTCCACCAATCACGCAAACTTTTTGATCTAAAAAAAATGCACCATCGCAAGTGGCACAATATGAGACTCCAGATCCCTCTAGTCTATCTTCCCCTGGAACAGATAATTTTGTTAAAGTGGAACCCCCTGCAATTATCACTGTATGCGTTCGTATGGCTGAATCATAGGTGATAACGTCAATACCAGAATCTCCGGGTTTTATTTCTGTCACTTCCGTGAGAGAAATTTCTGTTCCTGCTGACATAGCTTGGTCTTGCATTAGGCCAACGAGTTCTGCTCCGGACACTCCATTTGGAAATCCAGGATAGTCTTCGACTTTTTCCGCGTTAATGACCTGTCCTCCCGGCATGAGTCTTTCTAATAGAAGTGTGTTTAGTCCGAGTCTTGCAGAAAATATCCCTGCAGACATACCAGATACGCCCCCTCCTACAATCACCGTGTCCCTTATGTCTCTATTCATGTATTCAGGCTCCTATTGTTTAACTTTGCTAGATGCCAAAAAAAGATATTTATACCGATGTATGATACCTATCTATTCAAATGCGAGTTGCAAATTCAGCACCATTGGCACTATAGAATAGTTAGTGAATAATAACTTTACAATTAAGTTAAAGTTAAAGGATTAGTATTTAAACATGAAAAGCTTTCTTTCACATTTAGAATGTACTTATTGTGGCGATATATTTTCTTCAGGAGAACCTAATCGTATTTGCGAAGAATGTGGGAAAGTGCTTTATCCTCGATACGATGTCGATGAAGCTAGGAAAGAGTTTACTAGAGAGTCACTAAATGGTCGAGCGCCTAATATGTGGCGCTATTTTGAAATGATGCCTATATTAGATGAGAAAAATGTAGTTAGTTTGGGGGAAGGTTTCACTCCTATTCTTCGGGCAAAACGACTGAGTGACTTGATCGGGGTGCAAGATATCCGAATTAAGGATGAATCTCTGAATCCAACAGCCTCTTTCAAAGCCCGCGGTCTATCAGCCGCTGTTTCAAAGGCCAAAGAACTTGGAATTAAACGACTTACCATGCCTTCAGCTGGAAATGCAGCTGGAGCTATGTCTTGCTACGCTGCCAGGGCAGGTATGGATGCTTATGTGTATATGCCTAAAGATGCTCCAGATGCGAACCAAATAGAAGTTCAAATGAGTGGAGGGAACCTAAATTTAATAGATGGTTTGATAAGTGATGCAGGGATAATTTCAAGGGAGAAAGCGGCTCAACTAGATTTGTTTGACGTATCCACTCTGCAGGAGCCCTATAGAGTTGAAGGTAAGAAAACTATGGGTTACGAAATAGCCGAACAATTTAACTGGGTACTGCCAGACGTGATCATCTATCCTACTGGAGGAGGTACTGGAATTGTAGGAATGTGGAAAGCCTTTGAAGAGATGCAAAATCTTGGTTGGATAGATTCTAAGAGACCTAGAATGTATGCAGTACAAGCGGAAGGATGCGCTCCTATAGTACGGGCTTTCCACAATGGCGATACTTTTGCTAAACCTTGGGAGGGGGCTTCCACATTCGCTGCAGGTATAAGGGTTCCGGGTGCTATTGGGGATTACTTGATATTGGATGCATTAAGAAGCAGTTTAGGAGGGGCAGTGGAAGTTACGGACGGTGAAATACTTGAAATGATGAAACAAATTACTAGCAACGAAGGTATATTTGTATGTCCAGAAGGTGCGGCAACAGCGGTAGCACTCCAAAAGTTTTTGGCTGATGGGTTGGTTTCGGCAGAGGAACAAGTCTTACTGTTAAATACCGGATCTGGCTTAAAATACCTAGACCTTATTCCGAGCATTTAATGTAACTAAGATATATTTCGCTAATAAGCTATTTTAGATCTACTGATGCCACGTGTGGTGCGTAAATAGATAAAGAACTTTCCATCATCATTTTTACCATTGTGTGATCTGGGACACATTCAGGACATTCTTCGTTTGTACCTTTTATATACTTAACACTTAGTTCTCCGTTGTCTAAGGAGAGAAATTCGAGAGTGCCCCCTTCAGAGGCTACTATGGTCTCTAAATTATCTAAAACAGTTTGTACGGCAGGATCTGTGTTTTGTATCATCAATGTCTCCTATATTAATTCAGTCTCTCAAACACTGTTGCGACACCTTGTCCTCCACCTACACACATAGTTACAAGTCCTATGTTTGTGTCACTTCTTTCCATTTCCTCCATCAATTTAACAGTCATTATTGCACCTGTTGCCCCTACAGGATGCCCTAAACTAATCCCGCTTCCGTTTGGATTTGTTTTTTCAATATCTAGATCTAATTCTCTAATGCAATATAAGGCTTGTGAAGCAAATGCTTCATTTAGCTCTATAACATCAATATCATTAATATGCATCCCCGCCTTCGTCAAAACTTTTTGTACTGCTGGCACAGGTCCAGTACCCATAATTGCTGGTTCGACTCCTGCAACTCCTCGGGAGTGCCATTTCATTCTTGGTGTTAATCCTAATTCTGCTGCCTTTTCTGTCGTCATTAGAACAACAGCGGCCGCTCCATCATTAATACTGGATGCGTTGCCAGCTGTGACTGAACCGTCTTTTTTGAAAACAGGTCTCAAATTTGATAATCCTTCAATCGTGGTGTCTGCCCTGGGGCCTTCATCTCTAGTTACAATTACAGGATCTGACTTCCTTTGAGGAACTTCTACATTAATTATTTGGCTTTCAAATCTTCCGGATTCAACTGCATGACTTGCTCTTGCGTGACTTAGGACTGCTAGTTCGTCCTGGGACGTCCGAGATACTGCAAATCTCTCCGCGACATTTTCGGCAGTGACTCCCATGTGATAGCGGTTGACAGGACATCCGAGACCTTCTGTCAGCCCATCAACTAACGTTGAATTTCCCATTCGTAGTCCGTCAAATCTAGCTTGATATTCTACTAAAAATGGGATCTGGCTCATATTTTCAGTGCCTCCTGCAACTGCAATTTCAGCTTCTCCAGTTCGGATCAATTGTGCTGCCATGTTTATAGCTTCTAGCCCAGAAGAACATTGCCTGTTAACTGCTATAGTGGGTACCTCGTGAGGTATTCCAGATTTTAATGATGCTAGACGCGCAGCGTAACCTGCTTCAGCTGATTGAATCGCATTTCCCAGAACCACTTCGTCAACCATATCTGGCGATATTCCTGCTCTTTCTAACGCTGCTTTTATTGCTGTTGCTCCCAGATCGGGAGCACTTATGTCTTTAAAAGCGCCACCGAATCTTCCAACTGGAGTTCTGGCTCCGCTTACGATTACCGCCTCTTTCATGCTTTTTTCTCCTAGGTTTAAACAAGTTCGATGTTTCCGCTGTCTAAAATATCAAAGGGAAGTCGAGCGCGCAATTCAGTAGCCTTATTAAGTTCCATCTCACCTTCTAATATTTCACTATGATAGTCCTATGATTGAGAAGATTGTGCTGTGATATTCTACGGTTATATTGCATACATATCGTGTTTATATATCACGATATTTCTGAGGTGATAATTTGTTTGTTGTCGGAACAGCTGGACATGTTGACCATGGAAAATCGGCACTTGTGAGAGCCCTAACAGGGATAGACCCTGATCGTCTCCAAGAAGAAAAAGAAAGAGGTATGACAATAGATCTAGGATTTGCATGGCTATCTTTGCCTAGTGGAAAGGATATATCTATTGTTGATGTTCCGGGGCACGAAAGATTCGTCAACAATATGTTGGCAGGAGTTGGTTCAGTAGATATGGCAATGCTCGTGGTAGCAGCGGATGAATCAATAATGCCCCAAACAAAAGAGCATTTGGCTATATTAGACCTCTTAAATGTAAAGAGCGGCGTGATCGTCATCACGAAAAAAGATCTTGTTGATGAGGAATGGATGGAACTTGTCAAACTAGATGTACAAGACTTGATTCAAGATACGGCTATGGCAAATTCTCCAATTTATGGCGTGTCATCGCAAACAAGAGAAGGCATAAATGAGTTAATAGAAGGAATAGATAACGCATTATCTTTATCAAATCGAGGACGAGATATAGCCAGACCCCGATTGGCAATAGACAGATCCTTTAGTGTCTCTGGTTTTGGGACTGTCGTGACTGGAACTTTAATTGATGGTTGCATAGAAGTGGGCCAAGAATTGGAAATCGCCCCTTCCAGAAAATCAGTAAAGATACGTGGACTTCAAACACATAAAAGGAAAGAGGAAATTGCGAACCCAGGCACTAGGGTAGCCGCTAATATATCTGGGATTGACCAAACCGATGTTAGCAGGGGAGATGTTCTGACTATTCCGGGATGGCTTCGGCCCAGCGAAGCATTCGACGTTCATTTGAAAGTATTAGAAGATGCTCCTAACAATCTTAGACACAATATGTTTGTAAGTCTCCATACAGGGACTATTGAAATAGTATCGAGATTACGTCTTCTAGAAGGTGATATTGCGGAACCTGGTTCAGTAACTTGGGCCCAAATAAAGCCAAATAGTTCTGTCCCAGTGGTTAAAGGAGATCATTTTGTACTTAGGTCTAATATGACGACTTTAGGGGGAGGAGTAGTAGTAGATCCACACGCAAAAAGACATAGAAGGCGTGACGATAAGACAATTGAAAGATTAACTATTTTGGAAATGGGAACTATCTCAGATGTATTGGTGAATACAATCGACTCTCACGGTCTGAATCTATTAGACTTAAAAAACCTTTCCGATAAAATTGGAATGGAGACCTCCATAATAGTTAACGAAATATCTGCTCTGATCAATGACGGAATGATTTTGAGTACAGACGACGACGTCAACGTAGCATTCTACTTCACTAAAAACTCCTGGGACTCACTCGTCGATATTACAACTTTATGGCTTAATGAATATCACAAGGAATTTCCACTCCGGTCAGGGGCTCCGAAAGAAGAAATAAGGAATAGGTTAGGAATGGATGGATTCGCTTTCAATAAAGTTTTGTCACTTTTATGTAAAAAAAACATTGTTGAAGAGAATGCATCAACTATATCTTTAATTGGGTATTCTCCGAGATTATCTTCAAAACAATTGGAGGTAACGAAAGCATATATAGATGCCATATCTAAAGATCCATTTTCCCCTTCTACTGACGTAGTTATTGAGTCAGAGGTATTGAATTTCCTACATGAATCTGGTGAAGTAGTCAAAGTAGCTGACGGAGTTACCTTTTCTGCAGGTAGCTACAATCAAATGGTCTCTTCTGTGAAAGAATACATAAATAAAAATGGGGATATTTCTGTGGGAGACGTTAGAGATTTGTTTCATACCAGCAGGAAGTACGCCTTGGCTTTGGTGGATTATTTGGACCAGCAACAGGTAACTAGACGGGTTGGTGATGTCAGAATTTTAAGATAGTTGTAATAGAGGTAGTTTCAATATCGGTACGAGGAAGAAAATGACATCTGGTAATACGCCCAATAGTATTGTAGTAAAAATCCCACAGTCTGCTGTCTCAGTCTCTCATATGTCTAATTTATTAAGGGTACTTCAAGCAACAGTAAGAGAAATTTCTTCAAGTCAATTAAATGAATTATATCCATCTGGATTGCCGATTTTAGTTGCTAACTTTGAAGCATCCAAGGACCAAACAACGATTAGAATGAGCTTTGGAGACTCCATTAATCGCAACAGTAACCCTATTGTGGGTACAACTACTAACTCATTTGATGTATTTATGTCTATGTACGTTGATTTTCTTAATCAGGATGCTCAAAGTGATTTGTGGGGAGGGAAGCTTGTAAACCAGAACGCACGATTAGGTAAAGGCGTGGAAAGAAGATTTGTTCAATTGACCGGTATTTTAAGAAAGATTCCTGGCACTAGAATGACGGTGTCTGAGCTATCTATTCTATTTAATGAAAATGGATTTGGAGTTTCCTAATTGGCCTTAGATCTTACAGAAACAGCTCTGCTGCTCGATAAGATAGCTATAGATATTGGTAATACACAAAAAGAATCAGACCTAAGGTTAAGGTCGGCGATTGAAAAAATAAATAATTTTGATGAACATCGATTTGCGGAAGATTTGAGAAATTCTTCAGATGTATTCAATTGGACCTCACCTGATTTTCCATCAAGGCCATATGCCTCCACGCCTCCAAGTATTTTGCCAGAAGATTACTGGGTTGTTGGCGTTGACGGGTCTCATATCGATGTCAATCGACATATCCCGATCAGATGTTTCTTGGTAAACACAGGTACAGTAAAAATACGATATGGTGCGTCACCAGAAGCAGATTTTTCTAGCAATCCCTCCTTATATTTTGGGGTTAATGAGACTTATATATCTGACCCATCCCATCCCAATCGTTCTATTGCTATCCAAGGGACAATTTTAGGTGCCGTCAGAGCCGTTAAAGAAATGAAAGCTTTGGCTGACGCCATTGAGAAGTTGCAAGCATCTGATCCACATATCCCTGTTTTAGGATTGATCGATGGGACTTTACTAATGTTAGATTTGTTACGAGCAGGAATTCCTGATTTTGTTTTAGAAAATATTTTGGAAAACGGGTTTCTTAAGGAACTTGGCAGGCTAAAAGAGTTATCTAAAAAGGGCAAGGTTTTGTTAGCAAGTTACATAAGTTTACCTGCTAGTACAGAAGTTATGGATGGGGTTCGTCTATTAGCGTGTCCATATTCCATAGCTGATTGTTCCCTAAAATGCGGAGAAAAATTAGCAGGAGAGCGCCCGTGCGATGGATTTGCCCTAAACCTGTTGGATAGAAATTTATACTCAAGTGTTTTAAAACAAGGGCATAGAAGCGATTTGTATGCGAGTAATTCGAGGTTAGTGAGAAATTATTATGAGGATAATCAAATAAATTTTTTTTATATGAATACAGGCGACGAAATAGCAAGAGTAGAGATGCCATCTTGGGTATCACAGGACCAAGACAATTTACAATTAATTCATTCAATAATTTATAGTCAGTGTAGATCAGGAATGGGGTATCCCACTTCCCTCATGGAGGCCCATGAACAGGCTGTAATATCAACAGCTGATAGAGGGTATTTTCTCAATTTAATTGAAGAGGTGGTTGAATCACAAAACATGTCGTTTTTTACATCTAGAAAAGATCATTCAAAAAGGGTGCGTTGGCTGTAACATGAGCAATACTGAAAGGATTGGCGAGGTTGTCGAAAGCAACACAAATGAGTTTGTTACCCAATGCTATGACCTTTATACATCTCCTCCTATAGGGACCCTGATTCGGGTAGGAGAAACGGAGACAGTTTACGGACTAGTAAGTTATTCATCAACAGCTGGCCTTGATCCGACCAGAAAGCCGATTCCAAGAGGTAGGGGCCTTGGGAA
This sequence comes from uncultured Dehalococcoidia bacterium, assembly GCA_964343265.1. GTDB lineage: Bacteria > Chloroflexota > Dehalococcoidia > Lucifugimonadales > UBA826 > CAYFIW01. The sequence continues at coordinate 70,572 of CAYFIW010000002.1, forward strand.
TGAGGACGAAATCTATCGTGAAAATCCGCAATTAGATAGACTATTAAATACAGAATTTAAGGCGTTATCTGTTGGCTATAAGACAGGTAACGCCTTAAATTTATACACCTCTCCTGTCCCGCCGAGAATTCACTCATTTGTATCAGTGTGTGAAACTGATGAAATAAACATTTTTGCTAATTCAATGAGGTTTTTGGACGTCGTATTGAGATCACCCGTGCCCCAAGCTGATGATGTTGTGGCTGGATTTATTAGGTTTGCAAGCGACACATTTCCAGAGAACGAAAATATTAAGTTGGAGGCAGCAAGAGTCTTAGCAAACATGCTCAGTAATGATACAAAACGCCTTGATGGGATAATTAGGAGAATTCGATGAATGATGCCACAAGTTATCAAGGTAGATTGGGATTAGTTGTATCGGGTTCATTAGCCGAGGGAGTAAAAGTTAAACTTGATCCTACATATTCAGTAGAGGATGTCAACATCGGTTCAAACGTTGTTATACAAGGGAGAGAATCGAAATTTTTTGGGGTTGTGACAGATATTGCTCTTGAGTCTTCAGATCCATCTCTACAATACAACTTACCTGATGTATCAGATTCATTTGTAAGGGAGGCTTTGTCGGGTACTTCCACGTATGGAGTTGTAACTGTAGAACCGATGTTAACTGTAGGTATAAATCCTTATTCCGGTAAGCAGTCACCTATGCCGGCCAAGACCCTGCCGTCTCATTTTTCAGAGGTTTCTGATGCCACAGAAGAAGATATTTACAGCGTTTTTGGATCTGAAGCGGATGGAGGTTTTTGGATCGGAAGTCCTTTAGATATGGAAGCTAAGTTGTGTCTTAATATTGAGGAATTGGTAAAACGTAGTAACGGGGTTTTTGGAAAGAGTGGAACGGGGAAAACTTTTTTAACTCGCTTATTACTGATAGGTATTTTGCAGAGTGGGAAAGCGAGTAACCTTATTTTTGACATGCACAATGAATATGGCTGGAAGGGAACCAGTGAATCTAATTATGACGTAAAAGGCCTGAAGCAATTATTTGATTCAAAAGTCTCGGTATTTTCTCTCGATGCAGATAGTGCCTCGAGGAGAGGCTTCAGTCCCGATCATCTTGTAAGATTTTCTTACTCGGACATTTCTCCTGAAGACATACAATTACTAAGAGAAACTTTAGATCTAACTTCTGTATCTGCAGACGTCGCCTATTCCTTGGAAGCACATTTTGGTCGCGGAAATTGGTTTCAAGGGTTTACAAAACTCGATACTGAGCAGATGAATGATCTTGCCATCAAAATAAATGTAAATGGTTCTGCGTTAGCTTCTTTACGAAGACGCCTAGATCGTTTGACTAGGTTTGATTTTGTTACAGAGAATAGAGTGGAAGATTCGGCCAATATGATCATAGATCGATTAAGATCTGGGCAGCATGTTGTTTTAGAATTTGGAAAACACGGTAACAATGCTACTGCCTATATGCTGGTTGCGAATATTTTGACAAGACGTATTTATGATCGATATCAACAGCAAAAAGAGACTGCGATGGGAGATTCTAATATGGAGCCTCCGAACCTGGTGATTACGTTGGAGGAAGCACATAGATTTCTCAGCTCAACTATGGCCAATCAAACTATTTTTGGAACTATAGCAAGAGAGATGAGAAAGTATAACGTTACACTACTGGTAGTAGATCAAAGGCCTAGTGATATCGATGAGGAAGTCATGAGTCAAATTGGTACCAAGGTCAGCTGTCTTCTTGACAGCGCACGGGATGTAGATTCTGTTTTGTCTGGGGTCTCAGGTAGTAGAAAATTGAGAGGAGTTCTATCAAGGCTGGAAACTAGGCAGCAAGCTCTTGTTTTCGGACACGCAATGCCTATGCCGGTCGTGATTAGAACTAGAGACTATGGGACTCCAGAGTCTTATTCCCTTATAGGTAATGGTTCTAAATCCCCATCTGACATAAAGAGAGATGTTGATTCTTTGTTTGGACCCTCATGATTACCTTCCTATCTCCTCAAGTCTGTCGTCATTTATTCCAAAATGATGAGCTATTTCGTGTGTTATGGTGGTTTCTATTTCCCTAGTGATTTCTTCCTGTGTTTCGCAAATAGACTCGATTGGTTTTTGGAAAATTGTAATTTTGTCAGGCAAAACCAGATCGTATCCGTATCTTTCCGTCAGTGGTAGGCCTTCATATAATCCAAGTAATTCCATAGCATCTTCAATACCAGTTCCAATAAGTTGAGTCGGAGATGCTGCGGTGTCTACAACTACGTCAACGTTGTTTAATTGCGATTTAAATTCCTCTGGCAATTGAGATAATGCTCGTCTGACTAATCTTTCAAATTGTGCACGCGATATTGATGTCATGTTGAAATATTACCAAATAAGCCCCACAAAACGATATTTGACAAAACTTACTTGTTGTCCCGAATCGCAACTGGATGTATGCTAGTCGCCGGCCCCTCTCATGTAGAAGAGGAGGTATTTTTTTGGAAAATCAATTTAGGAGGCAGAAATATGACCGATCTTCGGAAAACGGTCGCTATCGTTGGAGTAGACGAATCTGACGAAATAGGTAAGGTGCCGGATAAATCTAATCTGCAGCACCACGCTGAAGCGGCTCACAACGCTCTTGATGACGCAGGGCTATCTATGAAAGACGTCAATGGACTATTCACAGCAGGGACATCTACTTTGAATCTTGCTGAATATCTTGGACTTGAGCCTAGTTTTACAGATACCACCGCAGTCGGAGGGTCATCATTCATCATTCATATAGCGCATGCTATGGCGGCGATAAATGCTGGATACTGTGATGTAGCTCTTGTAACCCACGGTGAAGCTGGTAGGAGCAGGAGAACGAGACCTGGTGGCGATGCAGCAGATCCAGGGGCACAATTTGAAAGCCCTTACGGGTTTTTAGGGGCTCCTATTCTTTATGCAATGGCAGCAAGAAGGTATATGCACCAGTATGGAGAAGATTACGCAAGACAAGGAATGGCTGAAGTCGCTGTTGCTACGAGAAAGTGGGCGCAGTTAAATCCGAAAGCATATATGAAGGATGATATGTCATTTGATGACTATCACAACTCGAGATGGATTTCAGAACCGTTTCATTTATTTGACTGCTGCCTAGTAACGGATGCTGGAGGCGCGTTTGTTATCACCTCTGCAGAACGTGCAAAAGATACCAAGAAGAAACCAGTCTGGGTATTAGGTGCTGCAGAGTCCCATGACCACAATCTAATTAGCCAAATGCCTGATTTGACTCGAACAGCAGCAAAGAATAGCGGTCCCGCTGCTATGCAAAGAGCAGGCGTGACTCATGATGACATCGACCTTGCGATGATATATGACTCTTTTACATACACAGTGCTAACAACTCTAGAGAGTCTTGGGTTCTGTGGACCAGGAGAGGCACCGGACTTCGTTGCTAACCAGAGGACTGCTCCGGGTGGAGACTTCGCCATGAATACTTCTGGCGGCGGTTTATCCTACACACACTCTGGTATGTACGGCATGTTCTTAGTATTGGAGGCGGTAAGGCAATTGAGAGGTGAATGCGGAGATCGTCAATTGGATGATCCTCAACTCTGCTTAATCAACGGTACAGGAGGGCAACTCTCCTCCACCGGAACCACGGTTCTGGCGGTCGACTAATTATAAGGAGAATCTAAAAATGGCATATAACAAACCAATACCTGTTCCACAGGGAGAATCTGACGTTTATTGGCAAAAGGCCAAAGAAAAAGAATTGTGGCTTAGATACTGCAATGGCTGTGAGGAGGCATATTTCTACCCCACAGACTTTTGTCGTAATCCAGAATGTGCTACCCCAAGAGACACAAAATGGGTAAAGGCTTCAGGAAAAGCTACATTGTTCACATACGGCATTGTTCAGAGGGCGCCACATCCAGGATTTGCAGATGACGTTCCATTTGTGACTGCCATTGTGGAATTAGAAGAAGGCCCAAAAATGGCCACAAATGTGCTTATTGAAAACCCCACATTTGAAAACTTGAAGATAGGAATGCCTTTGGAAGTTGTGTTTGAGGACATAACCGACGAATTAGCGCTTCCTAAATTTAAGCCTGCGTAGATTACATAGATAATGTGGATTTGAGAAGGCTGCCATTAGGTGGCCTTCTCGTCCATGTAGAAAAAGCGAGTTTCGTTCAACTCTCCTGTCTTTGTGAAGAGCAGGTTGAGCATGGACACATCTCTCTAAGAACATTAAACGGAAATATTCCTGTAAAGTGGGCGTCACTCCATAGGAATTGAATGGCATAGTTTCCTATCATAAGATGATCTTCCGCCTTAAGGTCCGAGGGTACGCTCGCAGGATCTAGAATTTGGCGCTTGCTCCATTCCTCTACACACTCGGCACATTGACAACTTATCCTGATAGATTTGGCACTATAGGTGCTTTCATGAGAATCAGACCATCTGATTAGTATCTTTTCTCCGTATAAACCTACCTTGTCAATTTTTAGTGCCTCGTCCAATTGGTTTCTCCTGAATTTATTATTTTTACGAAAACCCAAATATATAAATTTTATAAATCAGTCGGGTGTGTCCACATACCCTATATACGGCAGATTACGGTATTTTTGGTCTATATCCAATCCGTAACCGACCACGAAGTGATTTTCTATTTCAAATCCCACATAGTCTATTTCTAAAGTGGTTTTCCTATTTAGAGGTTTGTTAAGAAGAGTACATATTTTTACCGACTTAGGACTTAATTCAGATAATTTTTCACATATGTATTCCATAGTTTTACCCGAATCGATTATGTCCTCTACAACTAATATATCTCTGCCCGTAACGTCTTCTAAATCCATACCATGCATTCTTATGTTTTGACTTTCTGTACCGGAATAGCTAGATACACTTATAAATCCGATTCTCACTTCACCCTCTATAGACCGCAATAGGTCTGCGGCAAAACAAATTGATCCTTTTAAAATAGCGATTAATGTTATTGTGGGTCCGGTTTTATCAAGTATCTCTTTGCCCATTTCGGATACACGTCTTGAAATCTCTTCTGAGGTTATTAGGGGATTTATAATCATCGATAAAGGGGTTCTCAAATATTTTTTTTCGTTACAAACCATAAACGAATCTAGAGTATAAATCATAGTAGTCAGTTTTACGTAAGTATTGAAAAATTATGCTAGGTACAGGTAATTGACAGTGTATGTGAATCTAAGTTGGATTTAACATACAAAACTTGGAGACTCAAGAAGAGAATTGTTCAATTAATTAAGCACACGTCAAATAATAAATTCCCCATATCAATTGCAGGGATTTGTACGAACGGATTCTACATAGTAACTATTCTTGGTGTGGTATTTGTTGGGTGTTAAAAAAATAAAGAGGAATTAATAAATCAAACTATTAGGCACTTAGAGCCTTCAAGACCCTATGTAGAAGTGATGCTAATCAAAAATAAGATATAACAGGATTCTAAAGGTTAATGTTTTGGATGTAGAAAGATTTATCGCCGAGATAGTTCATTCCGACTGGTATTCCGACCAACTCGTACATTGGGAAAAAATACCTGGTCGTAAATTTATACCTGGAAAATTAAAGTCTGATCTTTCGCAATCTATGAAGAACGTTTTAGAATCTAAGAGTATAGATAGACTGTATTGTCATCAAGTGGAGTCAATCGATCTGGCTTTGCTTGGCAGACACGTCATAATAACCACTTCTACGGCTAGTGGTAAAAGTCTCTGTTACAACATTCCTGTTTATGAAACCTTGTCGAGAGATAAATTTTCAACAGCTCTTTATGTTTTTCCAACCAAGGCTCTTGCGCAAGATCAATATAAAGAGCTCGACCTGTTTCATAATTTCTTCAAAAATGTTGCTCATGGTTTATTTGATGGGGATACTTCGTCGGTAGATCGATCTTATATAAGAAAGAATTCGCGTTTGTTGGTAACCAATCCAGACATGTTACATCTCGGAGTATTACCACATTCCAATTTATGGGCTTCTTTTTTAAGAGGCTTAGAGTATGTTGTTATTGATGAGGCACATATATATAGGGGTGTTTTTGGATCCCACGTCGCAAACGTTATACGGCGCTTAAGAAGATTATGTTCGAAATATGGAGCTTTCCCTAAATTCATACTGAGTTCAGCAACTATAGCTAACCCTAAGGATTTGGCATTCAATTTGACTGGTCTTGACGTAGAACTAGTTAATATAGACGGGTCTCCATCTGCTGCAAAGCATTTTATTTTTTGGAATCCTCCATTTGAGAATCAAGACTTTGGTAAGCGCAAAAGTGCTAATGTTGAATCTGCTAAGCTCATGTCGGAATTGATCAAAAGAGGGATAAAGACGATTAATTTCGTGCGTGGAAGGAACCAATCTGAAATCCTCTCTCTCTATACTAAGAACTATCTTTCGGATAAAAATAAATACGAGGCCTCTAAAATAGCTTCTTATCATGGGAATTATTTGGCTGTTGACAGAAGAGATATAGAGAAACAATTGTTCGAAGGCGAATTGTTGGGCATTGTTAGTACTAATGCGATGGAACTTGGTGTTGATATCGGTCACCTTGATGCGACGATACTTACGGGGTTTCCCGGATCTGTCTCTAGTTCTTGGCAACAGTCTGGCCGTAGTGGGCGCGGAGAACAAGAATCTTTAAGTCTTTTAGTGGCTTCTAATGATCCTATAGATCAGTACATTATGGATTATCCTTCGGATTTTTTTGGAAAATCTGCCGAATATTCTTTACTCTCTCCTGCTAATCCGCATATTCAGAAGCCTCATTTGGAATGCTCTGCTTATGAAATGCCGATTTCTATGGGAGACACTGAATTTTTTGGTCCTGAAATGCTTTGGAGTGCCGATGAGTTGACCGAATCAGGTTCTCTTACAATCAAATCCTCCCAATGGTATCCATCGGCTAGCATTTCCTACCCAGCTGGAGATGTAGATATTAGAGGTATAGGGTCTTCAACATACTTCTTGGTAGACAAAATAACTGGAGCGATACTTGAAAGTGTTGACGAAACAACTGTATATAAAAGTTTTTACCCGGGAGCAGTTCATCTTCATAAAGGCGAATCTTTTTTGATCGCCGAAATCGACTTTCCTGCGAATACTATTTACTGTACTCAGTCAGAAGCGCCTTATTACACAGACTCCAAAAGCTTAACGCAAATAAGTGTAGTTAACACGATCGGCAGTCGGCATGTGGGAAATACTATTGTCCATTATGGAGTTGTGAATATATCTACAGATGTGGTTAGTTTTAAAAGGATTCACAAATATTCGAATCAACCTATTACTGAAGAAAAACTTACTCTTCCAAATATAAGTTTTGATACTATGGCGGTCTGGGTCGATGTTTCCCAAGAAATTCTTGAGCGTGTCGAATCTTTTGGGTTTAATCAGTTCGGAGGTCTGCATGGATTTGAGCACTTAATAATGTCACTTATTCCCATGTTTGCTATGTGTCATAGAGACGATGTCGGTGGCGTCTCTAGTTTGTCCCATCCCGATACAGGAACGCCGCAAATCTTTGTTTTTGATAACTACCCGGGAGGTGTTGGAATATCAGAATTGGGTTATGAAATAATGGAGGAACTTTGGGCAAGGTCTTTGAATATCATCCAACGTTGTTTATGTGAAAGCGGTTGTCCTGCCTGTATACAGTTTCCTGGGTGCGGTAGAAATAATGAACTGTTGGATAAAAAATCAGCAAAATTAATACTCGAAGAAATAATAGTGGTCTAAAAATATGCCTAAAAGAAAACTTGGAATTGAAATAAAGAGGTCTGGACGACTCGACAATGAAAATGACGTGGTGATTCCCGTAGCCTCAGATCTTCTCAAGGTGGAAGGAATACCAACAAGGGACGCGGAAGTTTCATATTACAGTCGTGAATTTCCTCTGGAAAGTTTCGCCGTTACAGAGAGTGCCTCAGCAATTTGGTCTGAAAAAGAGAGAAATAAAGTTTCTCCAGAAACTTCGAGGTTATATAAGGCATATCAAGATGAAATTATGCCTTGGGTTCAAAAGATTAGAGACGTTTCAACAAAATTGCCTACGTCTCAGAAGGTATCTAGCAACATAACTGAACTAGTGAAGGATAAGGCAAAAGAACTGGGTTATGGAGAAGTTGGATTCACTAAGTTTGATAGAAGGTATATTTACTCCAGTAGGAAAGACGAAGTTAAGAGAGATTTGCCTAATGCCATTTGCCTTGCATATGAACAGGATTTTATAAGAACTCAGACCATACCTAGCCTTGATGCAGAGAGGGCACAAGGTGATGCTTATCTAGAGCAGGCGAAATTATCATTGAAGCTTTCTGAATTCTTGCTTTCTATTGGCTATAGGTCCCAAATATCTGGACCTGTGTGGCATTTCGGACCGTTGATACCCATGTTTGTACAGTCAGGACTTGGACAACTAGGTGTAAACGGTCAGCTTTTGTCACCACATTTCGGGTCTAGAGCCAGACTGCAGATTTTAATAACTGATGCTCCTTTAGAGCATGATGTACCTATAGATTATGGGATTTATAAACTTTGCGAGACTTGCCAAATTTGCTTTATGAGATGCCCTGGAAAGGCAATTCAGGCGCAAAGAGTCTGGTATAGAGGTGTCGAAAAAAATAAATTGATACACAGGCGTTGTCGGCCCGTTATGACCAGATACTCAGGATGTGGAATCTGTATAAAAGTTTGTCCTGTTCAAAAGTATGGGATGGCTGAAGTCATGAATCATTATTTAGAAACGGGAGAAATATTAGGTAAGGGGACCGAAAATCTAGAGGGCTATGAGATACCAGGCAAGGGGTATTTTCCGCCAGGTAAAGTGCCAGCCTTTGATCGTGAATTTTTTGATATGCCTACAGGTAGTGAAGAGGAAATAGCATTGTCTGATTTTAATAATGCGATGGATCTTAGCTCCGATCTTACTGACAATGAAAAAGAAGAAATATGGAGAGAATTTCAAAATAGACTTATGAATGATAGGGAAAAGAAAACCACTATTGTTGACATGGGTATGGACATTAATATTTGATAAATAGGGGAAAAGAATTACTAGGGTTTGGTGACATTGATAGAGGGTTTTCGTGTATGATAAGGGACATTGGTATTTAGCCTAGTTACAAGGAGTAGGATATGGCTGGAGAAGGTAAGTTTGAGGTAGAAATAGTTTATTGCGTTCCTTGAGCGCATCACGGTACAGCGGCCTGGATGGCCGGTGAATTCTTTGCTGAAGGCGGAGCGGATGTTGCCATAAAGATAACACCAGGGACTGGTGGGATACTGCAAGTGTTTGCTGATGGTGACAAGATCTATGATAAAGCAGAAGAAGGTGGCGCCTTTCCAAACCTTCCACGAGTCAAAGAAATGAGAGCAGCTATAAAGGAAAAATTGGAAGCTTAACTACCAATTTTGTGAATTAAAAAGGCCCCGAAGGAATCATTCTTCGGGGCCTTTTTAATTCATTCATAATCAGACAATTGTTTTTATATAAATGTTATTTTTGAATCTCAACCTTTTTATGTTGGATATGTGGTTCTAGACAAAGGTGAACATAAAATATCGTTCAGAAGCAAAGATATAGTGACCCCACCTATGTTTTCTTTGAAATGGTCGAATGAAACTAAAGGATTGTCCAACGGTCCGTTGGATTATATAAGGCCAGATACTTCATTTATGCTAATCCAAGTAGACTCTAGTGAATGACTTTGTAATAGATATAGCCGTAGTTTTGTTAGCATTGTTTTTCGGTGCGCTTGTTCTTTGCTTTGCTGGTTTTGGAATAGCCATAGCGAGCTCCCCGCTTCTGCTTCTAACTTTAGACCCCAAAAACACTGTAGTGACAATCAATACCGTGTCGTTGGCGGTTTTTTTATTATTGATAATCCAAAACAGAAAAAATATTGATTATGGGGAGATGCGTCTCCCAATCATATATGGACTTTTTGGAGTACCTTTTGGTCTTGTGTTTTTTGAAGGGATAAACAATATTATTCTTGGGTTATCAATAAGTATTTTAATTATTTGTTCTGGCGTATTCACTTATTACGTTAGGGACACAAAAATAGAATTAAGTAAAACGAAGTTCTATCTGATTTCTTTTTTTGTTGGGACTTTACTTACCTCAACTGGAATTGGGGGCCCATTAATGGCTGTAGCTGCTTTGACCAGAAATTGGACTAAAGACAGGATCAGGGGTTCGCTTTCCCTTTACTACATTTTTATAGAGGGTGCCGCAGTCATTGGGTATTTGTATACCGGAGGCTTTGAGAGGGAAGTGGCTTTTTTTGTGTTAATAGGTTTATTACCTGCTGTTTTTGGATTTCTAATAGCCTCACAATTAGCTAATAAATCTTCCGAAGAATCCTATAAAAAAGCGTTATTAGTCGTGATAATTTTATCAGGGATATCCGCTTTTTTGAGTCAGGCTACATCTTTTTTGAATATATAATTTCATTTAAAATGTTTTTCGGATAAATTGATCCTCCAAATATACAGACATGTAATTCTCCCTTCGGTTTTCGATTCAATCAATAACAAACATTTGTCGGCGGAGTTCACTTTGTTAAACTGGTACCTTCAATATAATTTTTAGAGGATATTTCTTTTTATTTGAAGCAACAGTTTTTTCGAGGCTTGTTAAATGAATGATGAGGAACTTTCAGATTTAAGGTACAGGATCAGGCATTCTGCCGCACATGTGATGGCTGATGTCGTTACTACGATGTATCCCGATGCTAAATTGGCTATCGGTCCCCCAACTGAAGATGGATTCTATTATGACTTTTTAGTTGAAAATCCTTTTTCTGACGAAGATCTTAAAAAAATAGAGCGACAGATGAAAAAAATTATCGGTCGCAATCTTTCATTTGAATATTCTGAGTATTCACGCGAGGAAATTTTGGAAAAAAACAAGCAAGAGCCTCTAAAATTAGAGGTTATTTCAGAAATTCCTGAAGGAGAAAAAATCACCACATATAAACATGGTGATTTTGAGGATCTTTGTGCTGGGCCTCATGTCGATTCAACTGGCCAAATCCCCGCATTTAAACTCATTAATGTTGCAGGTGCATATTGGAGAGGGGATGAAAGCAGACCGATGCTACAGCGAATATATGGTACGGCATGGGAAAGCAAAGAGTCTTTAGAAAAGCACTTGAACAACCTAGAGGAAGCGAAAAAACGTGATCATAGAACTCTAGGAAAAGAAATGGATTTGTTTTCTATACATGAAGAGACAGGACCCGGTTTAATCATATGGCATCCCAAGGGTGCTAGGGTGAGAAACATCTTTGAAAATTTTTGGAGAGAGGAACATTATAAAAGAGGATATGACTTAATTTACACGCCGAACATAGGTAGAGCTAATCTTTGGCAGACAAGTGGACATCTTGATTTTTTTAAAGAAAATATGTTTCCCCCATCAGAAACGGACGGGCAAGATTATTATCTAAAGCCTATGAATTGTCCTTTCCACATAATGTATTACAAGTCTTCCTTACGGAGTTATAGAGAACTTCCAATGCGAATAGGAGAACTCGGGACTGTTTATCGTTATGAAAGAGGTGGCACTCTTCACGGAATGATGAGAGTTAGAGGGTTTACTCAAGATGATGCACATATATTTTGTAGGCCTGATCAAATTGAGAATGAGATTAATGGCGTTTTGGATCTCACTTTTTATTTATTGGAGGCTTTTGGGTTTAAGGATTTCACCTTAAATCTATCCACACGGCCAGATAAAGCTGTTGGTTCTGACGATCAGTGGGAGCTTGCTGAAAATTCGCTCAGAAACACTTTGCTAAGTAGAGGATTGGATTTTGATATAGAAGAAGCTGGTGGAGCGTTCTATGGTCCTAAAATAGATGTAAATATAAAGGACGCACTTGGACGGTCCTGGCAATGTACCACAGTACAGTTTGATTTCAATTTACCTCAGAGATTTGGGATAACTTATATCGGGGAAGATGGAAATGAGCACCAGCCATACATGGTACATAGGGCTATATTTGGATCTTTGGAAAGATTCATGGGTGTTTTAATTGAACACTATGGTGGGGCATTTCCAGTGTGGTTGGCACCACTTCAGGTAAAGATCATACCGATAGCTGATCGTCACTTTGACTATGCAAGGCAAATCGGAAATAAAATGGATGCTTCTGGCCTGCGTTGTGAAGTGGATCTAGGCACTGATCGTATGAATTCTAAAATCAGGCAGGGACAACTTCAGAAGATTCCTTATATGGTCATAGTGGGAGATAAGGAAGTAGAGTCCGATACTGTCAGTGTAAGGTCTAGAAACGGTGAAGACGTGGGAGTTGTTAGTGTAAAAGATTTGGTTAGTCGCATAGTTTCTGAGTCAAGTAATAAAGGGTAAATGAAAATTTAGATTTGAAATGTTGAACGAAGTTTAATGGTGTGCTATATTCAGATTGGTCCAGTGTGGTCACTGGATTATTCATATTTACAAGTAAATGGAGAAATAACATAGCTAAAAATTATCGTGTGAATGACAGAATAAAGGTTCCATCAGTACTTCTCGTGGATGACAAGGGAAATCAACTGGGCGAAATGTCTACTCCAGATGCAATTGCCCTGGCCAGTGAAAGAGGATTGGATTTGGTTGAGGTAGCTCCTGCCGCTGAGCCTCCTGTTTGTCGCATACTAAACTACGGAAAATTTAGATATGAGGCTACTAGGAAAGAACGTGAAGCAAGGAAGGCAAACAAAGCAAAATCTAAAAATCAACTCAGGGAAGTGAGGATGAAGACGCGGATAGGTGAACACGATAGGCTTTCCAAGACCAGACTTGTGAAGAGATTATTGTCTCAAGGATCCAAAGTAAAAGTATCCATAATTTTTAGAGGTAGAGAGATGCAGCACCCCCAAATAGGGATGGATCTGCTTAAAATAGTAGCTGAAGATCTTGGGGAGGATGCTCTTCTTGATAAGGCTCCGTCTTTTGAAGGAAGATTTTTGGCAATGGTTTTGGCTCCAAGTGCTTCTCTAAAAAAATCAATACAAAATAAGGAACTCGAGAGTGCCAAAGCTTAAGACCCACAAAGGGGCAAAGAAAAGATTCAAAGTTAGCGGCTCAGGGAAGCTTTTAAGAATGAAAGGTATGAGCAGCCACCTTCGTAGGAAAAAACCTAAGAGAGTCAAAAGGTTGTATGACAGCAAATTGCCTGTCAGTGATGCGGATGTACCTAGACTTAAAAAGTTGCTTCCATACGAATAATAATCACTTGATTTGTAGGAGATAGATTTGACAAGGATAAAAGGCGGGGTAACTCGACGCCGCAGACACAAAAAAATTCTCGGTATGACCAAAGGTCACCAAGGCGTGAGACATAGGTTATATAGACGAGCTCATGAGTCTATGATTCATGCTGGTCAATACGCCTACGATCATAGAAAACAGAAAAAAGGTGATATGAGAAGGCTTTGGAATATTAGGATCAATGCTGCAGCAAGAGCTAACGGCATAAAATATAGCCAACTTATACACGGACTTAACTTAGCCGGTGTAGAAATCAATAGAAAGATGCTCGCTGAATTGGCTGTTAGTGACGTTGATGCGTTTTCTGCGATTGTCGCTGAAGCTCAGACGGCTCTTGAATCCGCTGCCTAATAAATTTTCCCAGATTATATTACAAACCCTACTTGGAGGCTTACCGGTTATTTACCGTGTTAATGTCTCTAGCCAGGGCTTCTGATGATATTGGGCTTGTGTGAACCACCCTAGGTATCCCAGAGCTGTCTATTATGTAAACAGGGGAAGTGTGTATAACTTGGTATCTTTCCTGAAACAATGATTTTATTGACTGCTGATTGTTGCCAGTCTCTCCTTTCTGTGGGTTAACAAAATATACGTCCCAAATCAGTTTTAGATCAGATTCTTCTCCTGAAAGGTATACCCAATTATCGGGCAGTTCCCATTTGTTGATATACGAAATTCTAGAGTTCATACTATCTCTATTAGGATCAACAGAAATGATATGTACGTCAATTTTTGAGGGTTCTTTTACATTTTTGAGAGCCTTTTTGATCTTTGAGGTAACTATGGGGCAGACGTCTGTGCAATTTGTGAACATAAATGTTAGAACAGTGGTATTGCCAGTTCTGCTTGAGATATTCTGGCCTAGGTGGTCACTGAGAACGTATTCGTGTCCTAGGTGATTAGATAATTTTGTCCCCATTAGTGCATTATTGGCATCGTTCATAGAACAACCAACTAGGGAAATTATAGAAAATATAGCAACAACAATTGGATAGTACAAACTGTATCGGGGGAACCTAGGGTTATAGCCTTTTGTCAGTTCTATAATACTGTACTCTAGTTTTTTTCGGAGTTACGTTCCAAAAGATATGCGATTACTGGAGTTAAAATTAATAAAGCCATACCTATAATTATGACCCCTCCAGTGCTTAATGACGTGTTGTGGTGAACTTGGTAAAAAACGTACCCAAGTACTATCGCAAAGGCTGCTATAAACGCTAGCGATACAACCGGGACAATTATAGACAGAGCTACCTTATTCATGTGTTCTCCTAATATGTGACCGAGAAAAGATTCAGCTACCACATTTTAATAAATTGCACATCACGTTTCAATTATAAAGCTGTTTCGTCTTTTGAACCTTCATTGAACCATTTAAAGAATGTAATTATTATTAATATTAGGAATAGGAATCCACTTCCCACTTTCATTATTATGCCACCGATTTGCTGGTCCCAAAGTGGACTGATATTCCAAATTCTTGGAGCTTCTATGTAGTGCGAATATATTGGTTCTTGTGAAAAAGTGATTATCCCAAAAACTATGATTTGCGCTAATGACATTACGAATAAATATATTAATTGTATGGGATAGGAAAGTCTCGGTAGTTCAGGAACTTTACTCGTTAAAGGCCACCACATAATGAAAGCAGCAAGCATAAATAGGATATGTTCTCCTACATGTATTGAATGAAAAGTGACAGATAAATTGTAGAGGACGGGAAGATGCCAAATAGAAAATACTAGGTTGAATATCACAATAGCTGCTATCGGATGAAAGATTGGTTTGAATAGCCTGAGCACTGTTCGGTTCTTTAGCAGAGGACTAATGAGCCAAGCTGGTGTTCCCAATATGATTAGAGGAGGAGATACTAAAGTAAGTAAGACATGCTGAAGCATATGCGCGCTAAATAGGTACTGATCGCTTAATATATGGAGGGGTGACAATAGACATAAAAATATGACTAATATTCCAGTGGTGAAGAGAGTTGTCTGACCTGGATCAATACTTGGTGAAAGATTATATTTTTTTCTAATTGGTCCGATGCCAATGAAATAAATCGCAAGAAAAGCTGTTAGGCCTATTAAGGCATCTGGGTGACCGTGCCAGTGAAGCCAGATAGACTCACTCATATAATGATCAACCTACCATACCTGTAGTCATATGAGACTTTGGTAAATATGGTCAGTTTATATTAGAGCTTGAAATAGGAACATTAGTGCAAATATGACTGCAGTAGCTAAGATGAATCCGCCATAAAACATATAGCTAAACAGTTTGTGGTCGAATTTCAAATGCATATAGTACATGGCAACTAATAAAAATTTCCCTGCTGAAAGGACAAATAATACAGGGATTATCCAATGACCAAGCCATTCTAGGTAGAATATACCCACTTCAATTGCCGTAACAACCGAAAGTATCATCGCTATTCTGAAGTATAGACCCGCGGTTGGATGACCTTCGTCGTGACTTTCTACCACAGTTGTATCTTGACTCATTTGATCTCCATTTTCTATTAGTATCCTGGGAATACCCCGAACAGATAGACTACAGTGAATATTACTATCCAAACTACGTCTACAAAGTGCCAATAAAGTGCTGCTAAATCTAGGTCCAAGTTTTTCTCAGGAGTGACAATTCCTCGCTTGAATGATAAGAAAAATATAGACAAAAGCCACACCACTCCCAAAGTGACGTGAGCACCATGGAAGCCAGTAAGTGTAAAGAAAGTGGTGCCAAACAAGTTTGTCTGAGGCTTGAGGCCGTATTTTTCATCTACATGGTGATCGGTTTTAACAAGACCGCTTTCATCAATACATTCCTTATTGAAAAAGTGTTCATCACCAGGTTTTACGTGCTTGCCCTGAGCTATATCTTCGCCAATTTCAGAGCATTCGAAATGCACATGGTAGTTTGCAAAACTGGCGAATTCATATACTTGGAACCCTATAAAAGTTGAACCCATTATTGCAGTAGATACCATCCAAATACGAAAACCCTTTATGTTGCCACGGGTTAGTGCAGCATAGGCCAAAACCATGCTCATGCTACTGATTAGAAGTACGAACGTGCTGACGGATGTTACTGGTATATCGAAAACGTCCATTGGTAAAGGCCCCGATAGACTTTTACCTTTGTATACCAAGTATGTTGCTATTAATGACCCGAAAAACATGCAGTCAGATCCCAGGAATGCCCACATGAGCATTTTTCTGTGATTTAGGCCAGTGTATGTTTCTTCGTGTTCGCCATGTACAGGCGCTGTATGTTCTTGTGCCAAACTATTTAGCCTCTCTTAGTGTCCACTATCTTCATCTGGGTCATTCACAGGTTCAAGAGACCACGCGTAGACCCCTACAAAACCGATGAACGTGCCGATTATTGCCAACGCCCAAGGAACGATCAAATCATTGAATACGACCCCATATGCGGCGATAAAAACGCCCAAAGATACTACGAGTGGCCAATACGAGGGTTGAGGAAGATGGATTCCGTGACCATCTTCTTCTCCGGAGCCGCCTGAGGCAGGAACTTCCCTATGAGGATCACCTTGCTTTGTTGCCCACCAGTCATCTAATGATCTTACAACAGGTATCTCTTTGAAATTGTATTCTGGGGGAGGTGAGGGTATGGACCATTCAAGTGTCCGTGCATCCCATGGATCTCCTGGTGCAGGCTCTCCGTTTCTCCAACTGTTTACCATGTTGTAGATAAAGATAAGGAATCCGGCGATCAGTATAAATACCCCGAATGTGGATACCCCATTCCACAGTTCCCATCCCATTCCATCTACGTAGGTGTATATCCTGCGTGGCATACCGTCGAGCCCAACAAAATGCATAGGGAAGAAAGACAGGTTTTGCCCGATCATCATCAACCAGAAATGTATCTGACCTTGTTTCTCATTGAACATCTTTCCAGAGAACTTAGGGAACCAAAAATAAACTCCGGACATCAGAGCCATGATGGCTCCTCCGAACAACACATAATGAATATGTGCAGGTATGAAATACGTGTCCTGTTGTTGTGCGTCTGAAGCGGAAACTGCGTGCATTACACCACTGATTCCACCGATCAAAAACATTGCTATAAATCCCAATGAGAAAACCATGGGAGTATTTAGTCTCAACGAACCTCCCCATACTGTCCCCATCCAGTTAAAAACCTTAATCCCGGTAGGTACGGCTATAAGCATAGTCGTTATTGTAAATACAGCGTTTGCAACAGGGCCAAGTCCCACTGTAAACATATGATGGCTCCAAACCATCCATCCCATGAAGGCAATTATAGCTCCGGCAAGCACAACAGTCGTATAACCGAATAGAGGCTTTTTTGAAAATACAGGTATAACTTCTGACACTATACCCATCGCAGGTAGGATCAATATGTATACCTCAGGATGGCCAAAAACCCAAAAAAGATGCTGCCAAAGAACTACGCTTCCACCTTGAGCTACATTGAAAAAGTTAAAGGCGAAATATCTGTCAAATGTTAGTTCTATAAGGGCGACCGTAATTACTGGAAACGCAAGTACCAATAATATTGCTGTCAGAAAGCTCATCCACGTAAATAAAGGCATCCTCATCATGGTCATGCCTGGTGCTCTCATATTTATGATTGTCACTATAAAGTTGAACGCGGCTGCTAGAGAGGCTATTCCCAGTACCTGCAAGCTAATAATCCAAAAATCAATTCCTTTGCCTGGATTTTGGTCAATTGAAGTTAAAGGAGCGTATCCGAACCATCCGGCGTCAGTTGCTCCTCCTATCCAACTAAGTTTGAGCATTATTGCTCCTGCTAAAAATGTCCAGTAGCTAAAGGCGTTAAGACGAGGAAACGCGACATCACGTGCCCCTATCTGAAGAGGAATCAGGAAGTTGAAGAATGCTGCCCCCATGGGCATTATGGCGAGGAATATCATCGTTGTACCGTGCATAGTAAACAGTTGGTTGTAAACTGCTGCACTGACTATATCCAGCTCAGGGCCGCTGAGTTGGATTCTCATTAAAGTCGCTTCTATCCCACCGGTTATGAAAAGAATAAAAGCCGTGACACCGTATAGTATCCCGATCTTTTTGTGATCTATTGTAGTTATCCAGTTCCATATTCCTGTCGGATGGACCGGTCTGGGTATCGCTAACGGGAATGTACTCACTTATGCGCCTCGCTTTTCAAAGACGGTGACTTCTTTTCTAGAATGTCTAAATTGTTCATTTAAGTGTTGTTAGATATGAAACCAGAGCAGATAGTTGTTTCTCTGTTAAAGTTCTATCGGGGTCGGTATAAACAGCAGCCTGTGCGGACATGATATTTCCCTGTTTTATAGCTTCTGGGTTTTCTATCCATTTCCTCAAATTCTCTTGTAGGTAACCATCATTTACTGGCCCACCATGGCCATCGGTATTATCCAACATTCCTGCTCCCAGATCTCTTCTCGAAGCTACATGAGCCAGGTTCGGACCTACTCTTCCTTTGGATCCTTTTTTAACCACTGTTTTTAAGGCATGGCAACCGCTGCATCCGGCACTTTTAAAAGTTTCGGATCCTTCTTCCGCAAGTGGATCAGTGGACACCAAGGCTGGTTTAGATTGTTCCAAAAGCCATTTGTCGAAATCTGATTTTTCTACTGCTATCACTTTAAACTTCATATTGGCATGAGAAGTACCACAGTATTCTGCACACTGACCATAGTATTCTCCGGGTTCGTCCGCTTGAAACCACATGTAGTTTCCTTCAGACGGCACCATATCCACTTTACCTGCTAATTTCGGTACCCAAAAGCTGTGTATCACGTCTACGGATTCGAGATTAATCTTCACGGGTTCATTTATGGGAATGTACACTTCATTTGCGGTTACAATTTCCTCATCTGGATTAGCTGGATTAGGGTATCTAAATTCGAACCACCATTGATGTCCAATTGCCTCAAGGGTGTACTCATCTTTTGCTGTGTCAGGAGCATTACTAGCATAGAATAGAACCTGTATGGTTGGCACCATTATTATTGCAAGCAATATTATAGGTATTACCGTCCATGTTATTTCCAACTTAGTATTTCCATGCGTCTGATGGGGTATTTCATCTTCATCTTTCATGCGATATTTGAATATCGAATAGATTAACGCGGCCTCAACCAAGACAAACACGATCATCCCACCTGCCAATATCCACCAGAATATTGTTAATTGATCATTGGCAACAGGACCCCTAGGGTCAAATGTCGATTGGTTATTATCAGGATTGATAATGACGCAGCCTGCAAAAAGGGCGGTCATAGCTAACGCCGTTAGAAGAGAGGTTATCTTACTATGTAGGGAAGATTTCATTAATTGTGCTTCCGAGTCCACTTCAATTACATTTATACTCAATCACAAGGGAAAAATCTATCAAATTTCCCCTTGCTGAGTCAAG
>CAYFIW010000003.1:0-85924 GCA_964343265.1 uncultured Dehalococcoidia bacterium
GTCTTAATGGTTAATACGGGTAATCCACGTCTAATCAGGAAAAGAGAGACTTATCAGGATTTGATGGCTTTAGATTTATAATCACGTTCAAAAGTAGTTCTGAACCTTATATTTTATAAAGCGAATTAATAATGCGTGAAAATAAGCCATTAGTTGTATATTCGATAATATTAATAAATCTTCTCATATGGGTTCTTACAGAAGTTATCGGTAGCTCAAGAGACCCGATGACTCTGAGGCAATTTGGTGCTATAACCTATTTAGATATCAACAACGGTGACTACTGGCGACTTTTTTCTGCAATATTCCTTCACGTGGGTGCCGGACACCTCGCAGTCAACTGTTTAAGTCTCCTGATAATGGGGGGGCTTCTAGAGAAAATGGTAGGTCATTTTAGGTTTAGCTTTATCTATATAGGTTCAGGAATATCTGGAAGTTCATTCAGTTATTTGATGATACATTTGTTGGGAGTAGGCGCCGGGGCGAGCGGAGCAATATTTGGATGTGTGGGCGCACTTGCCGGATATTTTATTATTAACCGAAAATCTATGGGAGAAATGGGGAAACAAAACCTAAATGCAGTCTTGATTCTAGCAGGTATAAACTTTGCATTCGGTTACATTGTTCCAGGAATCGACAACTGGGCTCATCTAGGAGGATTCATAGCCGGTGTAATATTGGGGATTGGAGTAGTTCCTAGGGCCAAATCCCTATCCTATACTTATTTTAGCCAGCATTACGAAAGAAATAACTTTTCATTTTCCTCCATTAAAACAAGAACTGTCATGTCAGTCTCCCTGACACTTCTAATGGTAATAATCACCTTGTATCTAGGTAACACAAGGCTGACAGGATAAGTTAGAGTTAAACCCTATTTGGGTTCTCAATTAATTGCTGGAGTCTCCTACTAAAATTTGCCGCCACGGCTCCATCAACAACTTGATGATCTACCGTCAAGCTCAAAGTGGCAATCTCCCTGACCACGATTTGCCCCTTGATTACAACTACTTTCTCCTTCGTTCTTCCAACCCCGAGAAGTGCCACCTGACCCTGATTGAGAATGGGTGTAAATCCATCTACAGAACCAAGTATTGAGATGGTAAAGGTACCACCTAAAAACTGGTCAGGCATTAATTCTCCACTTCGTGCGCCTTCAGATAGGGATTTCAACTCCTTTGAAACCTCTTGTAGGTCTTTATTTAACACGTCTCTGATCACAGGTACTACCAATCCATCATCAAGAGAAACTGCAACTGCAATGTTCACCTGGTCAAACCGAAGGTATGAATTGCCGGCTACAACGCTGTTCATCACGGGAACCTTTTTGAGTGCCTCCGCCGACGCCTTTATCAGAAATTCTCCCAGACCAACTCCAACAGACCTCCGATACTCTTGAGCTTCCGTTACGTCAACGTCGAAGAAAAATGAAAGCTGTGCAGAGTTAGCCAAGCTTTGTTTCATATTTGTGGAAATGGCCTTTCGCATACCAGAAAAATCTAAAATCTCAGAAGGCTCTGGCAATCCTTGCGGTAGCTGAAAAGAAGTATCCTCATCACTGGATTTTTCAGCTGCGGCTCTAACGTCAGCTTCAACAATCCGCCCTCTTGGGCCCGTTGGCGTAACAGAATCCAACGAGACCCCTAAACGTGAGGCAAGTTTTCTTGCTCCTGGGGTGGAAGGTATAGGAGATTTACCAGAAGCTCCAGAAGATGCCCTGTTAGCACCGTCTAATCCTCTCCTAGTCCTCTCCTTATTAACTTTTGATGATATTGATTGGGTTTTCTCTATCTCCGGGACCGATTCTCCCTCATCTAGTAGGAACCCCATAACTCCATCCACAGCTACAGTGGAACCCTCATCCACAACTGGATGGAATAAGCCAGATTCGGTAGCCTCCAAATCGTAATTCACTTTCTCAGTCTCTATTTCTGCAACAACCTCACCTTGGGTAACACTGTCACCCTTAGATTTTGTAAACTTTGTCACCACGCCTTCGGTCATAAAATCACCGAGTCGTGGCATAACTATTGGTGTTGCCATGAAATCAAAACCACTCCTATTCTAGTATTTCCAGAGCCGCATCCACTACTTTTTCTTTGTTTGGGACAAACAAAGCCTCTAGAGGCCTAGTGTAAGGGACGGATGCGTGTGGGGGCGTTACACGCTTTGGGGGCGCATCTAAGTAATCGAAAGCCTCCTCAGCAACAAGTGCCGCAATATCAGAAGCTATGCTGCACCTTGGATAATCTTCATCAACAATCACTACCTTTCTTGTTTTCTGGACCGACGATACTATGGCCTCATTATCCATCGGGGAAAGTGAAAGTAAATCGAGAACCTCTACTGAAAATCCCTGCTCTTCTAAGTCAGCTGCCGCCTCCATACAAACACGTGTAGTGAACCCTATCCCTATCAGGGTTATATCATCACCTTGCTGTTTAATATCTGACTTACCAATCTCTACTGTGTAAGAATCTTCCGGGACAATGTCATCAAATCGTAATCCCATCAACTGACGATTATTAAATACGATAACTGGGTCATCATCCCTAATAGCAGCAGTCATCAAACCTTTGGCGTTGTACGGGTTAGAAGGAACCACACACTTTAGTCCTGGAAAATGCGTAAATATAGAATACAATGTCTCAGAATGTTGAGCCGCTGAATTCGTCCCGGCACCAATGCCCGTCATGATTGTCAAAGGAACCTTGACCTTGCCGCCAAACATATAATGCATTTTTGCAGCATTATTAGTGATCTGATCGGCACAAACTCCGTAAAAGCTTACGTACATTAGATCTACAACTGGCCGTAGACCTGATGCCGCTGCTCCTACCCCAGCCCCCACAAAACCCGCCTCTGAAATGGGTGTATCTCTAATTCGTGTCCTACCAAAATCACTTACTAATCCCTTTGTCAGGCGCATGGGGCCTCCCCAGGCATCTTGAAAATCTTCTCTTTCACCTCCCCCTGCTATATCCTCTCCCATTACAATCACACTCGGATCCCTCTCCAATTCCTGTCTCAGTGCCTCGTTTATAGCCTGAATGAAAGAAATCTGCCTTGTAGCTTCTGCTTGCGCCATATTTAATCTCCCCCTACACGATTCTTAAATCATTAATAAGAAACATAAACATTTTCCGTCAGTTCATCTGGATCTGGAAACGGGCTATCGTTTGCATATTTGGTAGCTTTCGAAACAGCCTCCTGGCAATCAGAATCTATCTCATCTAGTTCTTCCTCATTAGCGTATGATCCATCCAGAATGTATGCCCTTGCCTGAACTATACAATCACGATCCATGTAAAATTTTTGTTCCTCTTCACTTCGATATCCTAATGGATTATCTGCTCCGAAATGCCCCATATATCGGTATGTCTGAGCCTCTATCAAAGTAGGACCACCACCGGATCTTGCCCTGGATACTGCCTCTTTACCAACTTCATAAATATCAAGCACAGATTGCCCATCAACAGTCACCCCTGGCATTCCATAACCATCTGCTCGGCTTGAAACTGATCCTCCAGCAACAGAATATTCAAATGGGGTGGATTCTGCATACCTATTATTTTCACAAACAAAAATCACGGGTAACTTCCATATGCTGGCTAGATTCATTGACTCATGGAGTACGCCTTGACTTGAGGCACCATCCCCAAAAAAAACAACGCTAACCTGATTTGTTCCCTTAACCTTGGCGGTTAATGCCACACCAGTTGCTACAGGTATATTTGAACCAACAACTCCATTCGCTCCTAACATTCCCCGTTCTATATCAGCTATATGCATCGTGCCCCCTTTCCCTTTCCCTGTTCCTGTAGATTTGCCCAACAATTCAGCCATCATTTGATCTAAGTCCAAGCCCTTGGCTATGCAGTGATGGTGACTTCTATGGGTTCCAAGGACGTAATCTTTTTCATCTAAATGAGCACATATGCCCGTAGGAACGGCTTCCTGACCAACAGAAGAATGCATTCCTCTAAGCTTCCCAGCATCAGCTTCTCTCTTTGATTGTTCCTCGAACCTTCTAATGGTTACCATAGTTTGATACATCCAAAGAAGAGAATCCCGGTTTATCTTGTCATATACCATACCTATAATCCTCACTAACTCTGATTCCAATGACAAATCCAATATCATCAACTAGACAAGCATTCTCAGTCCAGTTTTGGGCGATTATAGCAGTTTCCAATACACGTTTATCAATCTAATATAATCAATACATTCATTGACACTCGATAACCACGATTGCTACGATTTTTCACGGACAATTTCTACTGGGGATATAGCTCAACTGGGAGAGCGCGGCGTTCGCAATGCCGAGGTTGGGGGTTCGAGTCCCCCTATCTCCACCAAGATATATATTTGATTCGATCCGTGCTTGATATCACAATTCAAATAGACATAACGTGGCTTTTTAATAACCAACGTGAAAAATAAGTGCGGTAAAACTTGATCAAAATCTCACATTTCAGATCTTTTAATCATAGAGATTACAGGTATGCGTGGGCCTCAAATGCGCTAGGAGGAGCAAGCGCCTGGACATTTTTGATAGCCAGCCAATGGTATGTTCTCGCTGATTCAGATAGATCTGGTCTGGTGGGATTGTTCACGTTTGCTTCAATGCTCCCATTTTTACTTATATCCCCATTTGCAGGGATACTTTCTGACAGATTTGAAAGAAAGAATCTAACATTATTGACTATGGCTGGCGGGTTTCTCGTAATTGCAACAGCAACAGCCTTAGCAATAACGGGTGTTTTAGAGCTGTGGCAACTCTGCATACTCGCATTTCTGTCAGGAAGTTTTAGAGCTACTCAAGAAGTAGCATTAGTTTCTTTAGTAACTAATATAGTACCTCCAAAGGATTTACTTAACGCCATAACATTAAATTCAGCTATAAGACATGGGTCTCGTGTAATTGGCATGTGCATCTTGCTATCTTCGAGGGTTCCATCAATAGATAATTTTTCAACATCACAATTTTTATTTGCCAGTGCAGTATTTGGTGCCGCTTCTCTTATAGCAATATCTATAGTCAAGACCAAGTCAATAGGTGAGCCTGAACCAAGCACTGGCATGATTCAAGGTATTTTAGATGGCATGAAATTTATTTATTCAAACAGACCCGTAGGTGTTTTTATAATTCTCGTGAGTTTTCATTGTGCGTTAGTGATGTCTTTTGATTCGATACTACCTGTTCTATCTAGAGACACTCTTGGCTCCAATGATGAATTTTTGCTGGCCTTGTTAGTATTAGCCTTCGGATCCGGGTCTGTTATAGGAACTTTCCTTATCGCAGGAATTCAAAATGATAAAAGAAAAGGAACCTTATTTTTAGTATCTGGTGTCATCAGCGCCCTTTCTCTTGTTGGTCTTGGAATCTCTTCAGAAATTTTCCCTTCATTCATAGCCAAATTCTTGATGGGGGCATCACAATCAAGTTTCATGGCACTATCAATGACCTATGTGCAGATATTAGCCCCCGACGAAATGAGAGGCAGAATTTCGAGTCTATACATACTTCATGCTGGAGGAATAATGGCTTTTGCAAATTTAGGATATGGGAATTTAGCCGACCTTTTTGGGGCTACAGAAATACTCGTAGTAACTGGCTTAATATTTTTTATAGCTTATATTTCGATAAGCTTAGTAGACCCTATCCTCAGAAGAGTATATAGAGGAGATTTCATATCTCTTTCAACCACATGAAGATTAAAGACTTAGGCATCAATAAAGTCACAATTTAGGAGAGCTCATGACAATAAGGAAAGCTGTGATTCCGGTAGCTGGACTGGGAACGCGATTTTTACCTTCAACATTAACAATACCTAAAGTAATGATCCCTGTGGTTGATAAACCTCCAATTCATTTTTGTGTAGAGGAAGCTGCCCGAGCGGGTATCGACCATGTAATATTCGTAACGTCCCAAGGGCAAGAATCGGTACCCACATATTTCAAAAGAAGACCTGATCTCGAAACCTCTATGGCAAATGGGGGGAAGCACGAATTGGCTGAAAGTCTGCGCGAAATCGCTAATCTGGCTGACATAAGCGTCGTCACTCAAGAAAAACAACTAGGACTAGGACACGCCGTTCTGATGGCAAAAAAAATGGTCGGTAATCAGCCATTTGCCGTATTTCTTCCAGATAATTTGATACTAAGTGAATCTTCTGTTATCCGCAATATGATCGAAATATCCGATTCCAATCATGGAAGTATGGTGATTGCATTAAAAAAAGTGAAACCGGCTGAGGTTTCAAGCTATGGGATTGCAAAGTTAGGGGAGCGAAATGATCGAATATCGGATATTCTGGGGCTCATAGAAAAACCTTCACAGGAATCCTCACCATCCAACCTTGCTGTGATAGGAAGATACCTTCTTAGTAACAAAATATTTACGGCCATTGAAAATTCGACTCCGGGCGCACTCGGAGAGATACAACTTACTGACGCAATCGCATCTTTACTTGGAGATATTCCATGTCTGGGATACGAATTTCCTGATATTCACTTCGATGTTGGCACACCAATCGGTATGCTCAAAGCTTCCTTTCATATAGGTTTAAATCGAAATGACATAAAAAGTGAATTTAGAGAATGGTTAGATAGTTACATCAACGATACAGATTTAAAATCACAATAACTGAAACTAGCCAAAATAATACACTTCCTATAAGTGGAAGATCTTTGACAATAATCTCTTCAGGTTTCTCGCCTCTTCCTCTATTCAGAACTAGGTATACATACCTACCCATACCAAAAACAACAAACGGAACTGTAAGCATCATAGTATTATTTGAAGGTAAGTTAGGAGCATTATATGTGTATAAACAGTAGGATAAAATCGTACAAAAAAGTACTGTAATAAGAGTCATTTTAAGAAGCTTTGGATTATAGAGTCGCAGAGTTTTTCTGGATGCATATTTTTGGTAACCGTGTTTAGATCCTTCTGCAAGCCTTTTGGAGAAAGCGATAAATAAAGCACCAAACGCCATGCACACGTACAACCAATCTGACACCGGTACGTCAATAGAAACCGCACCCCCGAACACTCTCATGACGAACCCAATTGATATTGCAATTACATCAACCAAAAAAATATTCCTGAAAAGAAACCCATACCCAAGCATCAAGATCAAGTAAGACAATAGCGTAATGAAAAATGACAAATTCACAATCGAACTCAGTATCAAAGCTAACGCAGCAATAGTTACGAAGGAAGCCAAGGCAACTTTCCTACCCAAGACACCAGAGGCTATAGGTCTAACTTTTTTTTGTGGATGTAATCTATCTTTGTCACGATCTAGTACATCGTTCAACAAATATATTGAAGAGCTGGCAAGGGTAAAAGCCACCAAGGCTACAATTAAGTCTGAAAAGATAGAAAAAACCTTTTCGTATTCATCCCAAGACCAAGCTTCATTAACAGAAAACAAAAAAGGAAAAAACACAAAAAGACTCTTAGTCCACTGACTAGGTCGAGTAGATTTAATTACATTAATAAGCATTAGAGAGCATTTAAAAACTTCTATCCAAATGATTTATAGTTCTATTTTAACCTGTGGAGAAGTTGCTAGTCAGAAAAATTTAGGCTTCATAAAAATACAGTTAGGATAACTATACTGATTATGTGTAGTGGTAGAATCCAATTTGACATAATTAAATATGAATGGTCACATCTGGGTTACGTGCAACTCAGATATAAGATCATACATTGGAGGTAGAAATCCGTGTCTGGACATTCTAAATGGTCAACAATAAAACATAAAAAAGCTGCTACAGATGCCAAGCGTGGGAAATTATTCACAAAGTTATCTAAAGAGATAATTGTTGCTGCCAAGCAAGGCGGCGGTGATCCAGAAATGAACTTCCGGCTGAGAATGGCGATCCAAATAGCAAAAGACGCCAACATGCCTGCGGACAATATAGAACGGGCGGTCAAAAAAGGGTCAGGGGAATCATCAGACGGGGACGTCATGTTAGAAATCACCTATGAAGGATATGGTCCTGGTGGTGTCGGTATCATGTTGGAAACATTAACTGATAACAAAAATCGAACAGTATCTGACATAAGATCCACATTAACAAGAGCAGGCGGAAACATGGCGGAATCAGGAGCAGTAGCCTGGCAATTTGAACAAAAAGGAGTAATCGTTGTAGAAGTGCCTGAAGAGGAAGCCGAAGATATGGCTTTAATTGCCATAGATGCCGGCGCAGACGACTTTGAAACATATGATGGCACGCTTCACATATATTCAGAACCTGGCAGCCTCGAAGGCATTAGGACGACTTTAAATCAAAGTGAAGCAGCGATTTCTTCAACAGAACTATCTTTGATCCCTAGCAGCACTATAATGTTGGAAAGTACCAAAGCGATTCAAACTTTAAGACTCCTAGATACACTGGAAGAGCTAGAAGATGTTCAAAAAGTGTATTCGAACGCAGACTTTCCGGAAGACGCCTTGGTGACTTTCCAAGCAGGATAATTGCTAATGAGAGTAATGGGAGTAGACCCAGGTACATTAAAAATGGGAGTTGGCATTGTGGATTCTGTTTCCGGGGATCTATCTTCACCATATCACTCTTGCATCTCACCAAAGCCAAAAGATCCTATTGAAAAAAGACTCGCAACGATATTTCGTACCTTGGAAGATAAAATATTAGAATTTTCTCCCGACTACATAGCCGTAGAACAACCCTTTGTATCAAAAAACCCGAAAACAGCCATAGCAATCGGACAAGCTCAAGCAATAGTGCTAGTCAGCGCTTCCTTGAAAGGTATTCCAGTTGCTCGATATTCACCTTCGGAGATTAAGAAATCTGTGACTAATTACGGTGGAAGTACAAAAGATCAAGTTAGCTCAATGGTCAGTATATTACTAGGCAATATGATTATAGAAGGTTCAGATGATGTAAGCGATGCCCTAGCAGCGGCAATTTGTCATCACAATGTGTCAATGCTAGATAAATTAGTCTTTAGGTAAAAAAATGGTTTCAACCTTGATTTCGTCAATCACAGGTATCTTGGATACTAAAACTCCTGAATACGTAGACATTAATGTATCTGGTATAACATTCAGGCTGATCGCTCCAACGAACACGATAGAAGAAATCGGTAGTATAGGTGAATCAGTCCAATTATTAACTTCTTTGCAATTTAGGCAAGACAACATCACCTTATATGGATTCTCAACCGAAGCAGACAGAACCGCTTTCGAAACATTAATAAACAACATTTCTGGAGTTGGTCCCAGGCTGGCCATATCTATACTGTCAACATTTGACGCTGGAACACTCGCCGCTGCAGTACAGGCAGAGGATATTAACGCATTTACAACAGTCAGTGGAGTTGGAAAAAGAACTGCCAGCAGAATAGTTCTCGAACTAAAAGGTAAAATGGATAACGTATGGTCCTTACCGACTGAATCGGCGGCCGACGATGTTTTTGATTCTTTAACAGCGCTTGGGTATTCAGTGCCAGAAACAAGAGAAGCTATAGCGTCTTTGCCCAGTGACCCCAAATTAACGACAGAAGACAAGTTACGACATGCTCTTCAATTTCTAACCTCAAGGTAAGTACACGAGGTTTTTAATCAATGGAAAAATCATTGGAAAGTTGGGCAGCATTTTATGACGACATATACAGGGATCTGACCGAGGATATTCCTTTCTATTTGAGTTTATTGAGTGATGACCCTTCAATCTCTGTCCTTGAGATTGGCTGTGGTACGGGAAGGATAACTCTCCCACTTTCACAAATAGGTAACGACGTTACCGGTATGGATAACTCAAAGCATATGCTCGAAAAACTAAAAGATAAAATAGGTTCATATGACTGTACGCCAAAATTGACATTGAAAAACATGATTAACTTCGAATTTAATGAGAAATTCGATCTTGTAATAATTCCCTTCAGGGGATTTCAATCTCTTTTAAGTGTCAGAGAACAAGAACAATGCCTTGCGTCGATAAAAAATGTTTTAGCTAACAATGGACGTCTGATCATAAATCTATTTGTACCAAGTCGAGATATGTTCGATCAAAAAGAAAACGTTAATTATTTAATAAAAGACGTTGAAAGCCTAACCCCGAATAGAAGGTTCTCAATCAAACATCGAACTAGTTTTGAAAAAAGTACCCAAATCATTAACTCATCCATTAATTTAGAAACTTCAAGCAATACACAAATAATCAGTTCTCATTGGTTGAATTTCCAACTTAGATATTTGTATCCAATGGAAGCTGAATATCTTTTCCGCAATAACGGGTATGAACCGGTGGATTTGATTGGAGACTATAGTGGAGGAGAATTCACACAGGATAGCGAAGATATGATTTGGACGCTCAAACCTATAAAGTAATGATATGCCTAAGTTCAAAATAGCATCTGATTTTCAGCCCACAGGTGATCAACCTCACGCAATAGAATTACTCTCGTCCGGTGTAAAAGATGGGCTCACAGACCAAACTCTTTTAGGAGTTACTGGGAGCGGTAAAACTTTTACTATGGCCTGCATAGTAGAAGAGGTACAAAAACCTACTCTGGTTATAGCACACAACAAAACATTGGCTGCACAATTAGCGACAGAATTTAAGGAGTTTTTTCCGAACAATGCCGTTGAATACTTTGTCAGTTATTACGATTACTACCAACCAGAGGCTTACGTACCTCGTACCGACACGTATATAGAAAAAGACGCGGATATTAATGATGAACTAGATAAGCTGCGTCATTCGGCCACAAGAGCCCTGTTAACTAGAAGAGACGTATTGATAGTAGCTTCAGTTTCCTGCATATTCGGGCTTGGATCACCAGAAGAATATCAGGGGTTCGTAGCATCTATTCAAAAAGGGGAATCTAGAAATCGGAGTAAACTCTCTAGACAACTCGTCGACATGCAATACGAAAGAAATGACTTTGATCTCTCACGGGGTAAATTTAGAGTTAAGGGTGACACTTTAGAAATAATGCCAGCTTATGAAGAACTTGGAGTAAGGATAGAATTCTGGGGAGACGAAATTGAGCGAATTATGCAGATAGACCCATTAACTGGAGAAATACTTACGGAAAAAGACTTCGTCGAAATATATCCAGCTAAACACTTTGTGACCTCAGAAGAAAAACTCAATTTGGCAATCAAAGATATTCAAGAAGAATTGACTAGCCATCTAAAAAAACTAAAAGCAGAAGGTAAGCTACTTGAAGCTCAACGCCTTGAATCGCGAACCCAATATGATTTAGAGATGTTAGAAATGGCAGGCTATTGTGCAGGAGTAGAAAATTATTCGAGACACCTTTCGCAAAGAGAAGCAGGTAGTACTCCCCACACTCTTTTGGACTACGTACCCGATGACTTCCTTCTTTTTGTGGATGAATCACACATGACCCTCCCTCAAATAAGAGGTATGTATAAAGGAGATAAATCGAGAAAAGAGACTTTAGTGGAATATGGATTTAGACTCCCTTCGGCATTAGATAACAGACCATTAAATTTCGAGGAATTTGAAAATCGTGTACACCAATCTATATACGTTTCAGCAACTCCAGGTCCTTACGAATTGGAGAAAAGTGGAAGCGTCGTAGAACAAATAATTCGTCCAACCGGACTTCTGGATCCACTCGTAGAAATAAAACCGGTCAACGGTCAGATCGATGATCTACTGGAACAAATACAAATACGTGTATCTAATGGAGAAAGATGTCTCGTTACAACTCTAACTAAGAGAATGTCTGAAGAATTATCTGATTATTTGAAAGAAATAGGAATTAGAACTCATTATCTTCACTCTGAAATCGACACCCTAGAAAGAGTCGAGATTCTTAGAGACCTACGCCTTGGTATATACGACGTTGTAGTAGGTATAAATTTACTTCGGGAAGGCTTAGATCTTCCCGAAGTAAGCCTTGTTGCCATTTTAGATGCTGATAAGGAGGGATATCTGCGGTCATCTACTGCACTAACTCAAACGATTGGTAGGGCAGCTAGACATATAAATGGCAAAGTAATTATGTATGCTGACCGAATAACAGACTCTATGAAGCAATCTATAGGTGAAACAGAAAGAAGAAGAAAAGTACAGGAAATTCATAATCGAGAGAATAGGATAACCCCTGAAGGAATTCAAAAAGCAATACACGACATTACGGAAAGAGTGAGAGAAATTGCCGCACCAGAAAAGGGGGACTTGATTACCAGCCAAGACCTTCCTAAAGAAGATATTACAAGGTTGATCAAAGATCTTGAAACTCAAATGAAGCTTGCTTCTAAATCTCTAGAGTTTGAGAAGGCAGCCCTAATTAGAGATCAAATCGTTGACTTGAGGAAGGTTTTATCCGATTAAATTAAATTGACAGTCGTTTAACTAAATCGATACAATCTATTCCTGACCATATTGGTCAACATCGGCCAGTAATATAACCATACAAATACTAGGATAAAGTAATGTCCCAATCTGCAACCGTAACTAAAGACGAGGTTCTTGAAGCGTTAAGAGATGTATATGACCCAGAAATTCCTGTTAATATCGTCGATCTAGGACTCGTGTACGAAGTTGATGTGGATGATGGAGATGTGGACGTTCAAATGACTCTAACATTTGCTGGCTGCGGCATGGGACCGTACATTGCGCAACAAGCAGAGTGGCGTTTGGCAGAGCTTGAAGGAATCGAAGACATAAATGTTGACCTTGTATTTGACCCTCCTTGGACTCCTGAAATGATTACAGAGGAAGGTAAAAAACTACTCGGACTTGACTAGGACACCATATCACTTTAGTCGAAATCGTCTGAAATACTACTGGAGATCCCTATGAGTCAGCAAAACCCTGCTCAAGCTCGTGCCCGTATAGAATCTATGAAGCGCCAATTCGAGCAAAAGCGTCAAATAGACGAAGCTCTGTCCGGGATAAAATGTAAAATTGGTGTTTACAGTGGGAAAGGCGGTGTTGGTAAAACAACCGTAGCTGTAAATCTCGCAGCTACCCTTGCAAATGATGGATCCAAAGTGGGTATTTTGGACATTGATATTGACTGTCCAAATGTAGTGAGGGCAATTAATTTATCAGATCAACCTCAAATCAACGAATCAAAAAAAATGATTCCGCCAGAAAAATTCGGGATCAAGGTTATGTCAATGGCATTCTTTCAGGAGAATGAAGATGAGGCCATTATATGGCGTGGACCTATGATTCATAATGCAATAAATCAAATGTTGCAGTCCACCGAATGGAATGACTTAGACTACCTAATTGTAGATTTACCTCCAGGAACGTCAGACGCCCCTCTAACAATAATGCAAGTACTAACTATGGACGGATTTGTAGTTGTAACAACCCCACAAGAGCTAGCGAAGATAGATGCTAAACGTAGTATAAACATGGTGAGGAAGTTACAAGTCAATGTTTTGGGAGTAGTTGAAAACATGTCAGGCGGTGTTTTCGGCAGTGGGGCAGGCATGGAAATAGCTGAAGAATTAGATATTCCTTATTTAGGAAGCATAGGATTAAGGCCCGATTATCAGGACACCTCAAAGCCCACATCATTGATCAACAACGAAATTCTAGATGAGTATAGAGGAATATCTTCGAAGGCACTAACTACTTTGGGACATGGCTAGACCTACTTCTCAAAAAAGCAGCTAGTATATTTAGCTTTACTGGCCAGCAACACCCAAAACTATCTGTTTTAGTTTTTCGTTGAGATCTTTTTCAACATTCACGCGTACTATTTTTTTACCAGACTTAAGAAGAACATCAAGGTCACCGTCAGCCTGAGCCTTTATAAGCTCATTAAAATTATAATCTCGTCCAGAAAGATCAAGGTTTTCTGGGATTCCATCATCAATTAGCTGTATGAATTTACCTGTTCTGGGACCACCTTTATGAAATTGTCCTGTCGAATGTAAATAAGCAGGACCAAAAGCATATGTCACTGGGATAGCAAACATATTCATCAATTTATACTTAAATTCCTCCAAAGCTGACTCAACAAAATCACTTGGGGCTAAATATGCCAATATTGCTATATAGTCCTTATCAATTAGGCCATCTAGCATCTCCTTTACAGAACTAATCTCACTAGATTGTATCTTTTTCCCTGCTTCTTTATTCCCTAAAAAGACTCTTGAAGAAGCTTTAGATTCCTCTACTTGAGGCTGGTCGAAAGGGTTAACTCCAATAAGCGAACCTAAAACAGCTGTTGCAACCTCCCATTTCATAATCTCCCTACCAAATTCCTTCCCATCAGTAATTTTACAAGTTAGAGATTCTAAAAGCTCTATGTCGTTCCCAAAAATATCGCTGTCTGAAACTGTGTCATACCTGTGATTTTTGGGGCTATTATCATTAATATAAATAGTAGAACAGTGATTTTTCAAAAAATGATAGGTCTTATTTTTAGACCCAATTACCGGAAAGATGCCTTTACCTGATTTTCCCAGGCTCTCAGCCAATAATTGTTCAATCCATGATGAAAAGCAAGTAAGTGATTCATCTGGAACCAACAGTGCAGTAGGACGCTTATTTTTTAAAGATTCAACTAAAAAATTGATTAATACGAACAAATCATTCTCATGATCATTGGCAATAAATCTGTTTTTTGCCTCCAAGGCACCTTCAAGTATTTTTTTTATGTCAACTCCTTGAAAAGCGGCGGGATACAAACCAAAAGGAGTGAGAACTGAATATCTACCACCTACGTCTCTATACCCATGAATTACGTCTCTAAATGAAAGTT
This sequence comes from uncultured Dehalococcoidia bacterium, assembly GCA_964343265.1. Lineage (GTDB taxonomy): Bacteria > Chloroflexota > Dehalococcoidia > Lucifugimonadales > UBA826 > CAYFIW01. Next base: position 14,738 of record CAYFIW010000003.1, read on the forward strand.
CAACAGCCATTTTTTCTAACGGTGAACCAGGATCAGTAATCGCCACAAATCTGCTCCCGACATCCATTTCGTTTTTATACTTCCTTACAAAATCATAGAAGTACTCAGACAGATTTAAAGTTTCTACTGTGGATCCAGACTTGGACGAAACGACAAAAAGTGTTTTATCAACTTCAATTTTTTCCTGGAGGCGCAATATTGTCTCAGGATGAGTGGAATCGATGAATGATACGAGGGAATCTTTGCAAATATCAGAGAATTGAATAATAGATCTAGCCCCAAGGGTACTCCCGCCCTGCCCTATCACTATCAAATTTTTAAACTCCGTCCTGAGAGAGTCTATTGAAGAATATAATCGATCGTATTGTTCTATCATTCTTTCCGGAGCGTCAATCCATCCAAGTGGGATGTCTGATATGGATTCAGACGATGGCCACAAAGATGTATCTCTATCAAATAGTCCATCGACTATTCGATGTATCAGACTGGCGTCTGAGCGAACCGAGCAGTAATCGGGCTCCATCCAGTTTTCCTAGCAATTACTACTTAGATTCTGTCAGTAAAGATTTTCGCTTCGCCGAAATATTATGTATCAGGTTATCAAAAGAATCTGCAAACTGCTTTACCCCAGCCTCAACCAGCAGATCCGTTATTTCGTTCAAGTTTATCCCCGAATTCCTTATAAGATTTAGGTGCGCTATGGCTTCATCTACACTCTTTTCTATCGTGGATCTAGGAGACCCATGATCGTTATAAGCCTCTAGAGTGGCGTCTGGCATCGTTGTCACAGTATCTGGCCCTATCAATTCTTCTACGTATAACACATCACTGAAGTCCGGGTTCTTAGTGCTCGTACTAGCCCACAATGGCCTTTGCACTTTTGCACCTACAGACTTCAATGATCCAAACCTATCAGAATTAAAACTTCTCTGAAAATCTCGATAGGCAACTTTGGCATTTGCGATAGCAGTTTTTCCTATTAAGTCTTTTTTATCAGGCAGATCCTTAGTGAGTATGGTATCAACTGCTGTATCTACCCTGCTTACAAAAAAAGAGGCAACTGACGATACTTTCGAACAATCTCCTCCAGCAGCATGAAGTTTTTCCAATCCTGATATGTAAGCCTCTCTAACTTCAGAATAAGCTTCAGAAGAAAAAATTAAAGTGACATTTACGTTGATACCTTCAGATATTAAGGTTTCTATTGCGGGTATGCCTGCCTTAGTACCAGGTACCTTTATCATTAAATTTGGCCTATCAACATCAATAAACAATCTTCTAGCTTCTCTAATTGTGGCATCCGTATCGTTTGCCAAATGCGGGTTTACCTCTAAAGACACAAACCCATTTTCACCATTTGTGAGTTGATATTGAGACATTAATACATCTGCAGCCGATCTGATATCTGTTATTGCAATAGCTTCATAAACATCAATATCAGAAACATCCCCATGATTGAAATTAGAAATGTCCGAGTCATAAATAGAACTCGAAGCAACAGCCTTTTCAAAAATAGATGGATTTGAAGTTAAACCTTTCACGCCACTTGATACTATTTCAGCCAGTTGTCCGTCTTGAATAAGCTCGCGGCTTATATTGTCGTACCAGACCGATTGTCCTAATTCACTAAGTTTATTCAATACACTAGATTCAGTCATGAAGATCTCCAAATCGAAACTGATATTCCAAATTTTTTTTTTGATGACTTAAATATTAGCATTTGACTGCTACTGTTAGGGTAGAACCAACCCTTCCACTATTTGAGATGAGCATTTAATGAATTAAATAAATATTCACCAAATCTACAATTCATCTTGATTATCTACATAGTCAGGCGACGATAAAGCACCAATAACCTTTCAGGAAGATCATTTATGTCTTCTAAGATTTCATATCCCATATCAGAACACATCGTTTTCAGATAATCATGTCCATTCTTATCAACAGTAAGGCAAAAGGAATTAATCCCCTTCGCCTTTGCTTCGTCAAGTGCCATCCTCGTGTCATGAACGGCATACTCTTTTTCGACGCCCTCCCTACTGTATCCTCTATCCTGAGGTCGACCGTCACTTATTAAGAATAATATTTTTGTTCTAGCATCTGTCTGATCGAGTTTATGCGCTGTATGTCTTATGGCTGGCCCCATTCTGGTTGCATGTAATGGAGCAATCCTATCTATCCTTTTCTTAACCCTATCAGTAAAATTTTCCTGCAAGTCCTTGATCGTATAAAACTCCACGTTTTCACGTCCATAACCTGAAAATCCGTAAATACCATAGAGGTCGCCAATAGCCTCTAGAGCGTTTATCAATAGAACCATTGACTCTTTCTCAACATCGATTATCCTCTTGTAGGATCTCCTCATCTGCTCCCCTCGCCTCGTTCTCAACCAAACCATATATTCGACCGGGTCGTCAGGAGCGTCCCAGTCATCTTGATTTTTCTTTCCTTCATCTATTGCCTCAGCAGTAGATGCACTGGTATCTAGAAGAAAAGCAACCGCGACATCACGTTGTACTTTGTTACGACGCCAATAAAATTTCTCGTCAGGACTATTTCCAGTCTTGATGTCAATCATATTTTCGATAACATCATCTATATCAATATCTTCCCCATCAATCAATTTTCTTTCTTTTCTGAACATCTCTGGAACCATCATTTCAAATTGACGCCTGATTCGTGTTACCAATGTTCCATACTCGTGAAGTGTGGTTCCAAAGTAACCGCCGTCTCCCTCTTGCATAGTCTTTTGTCGCACTATGCACCATCTGGGTTTGTAGTCATCTGCCCTGAAGTCCCATTCATCGTAAACAAAAGTTTCAGGCTCTACGGAATCTAGCTCCCCACCTTCTTCATCTACGTGCACAAATGGACCCTGAGAATTATCAGGAGATTGAGGTATATCAGCTCCCGCTTCTTTAATAATGTTATCCGCAAACATACCACTTGATTCTTGAATCTCACCCTGCATCGCTTGAAGATCCAATTCAGCGCTATTTTCGAGTAGTTCTTTTAGTTGTTCTTGTGTAAGAGGTTCACCTTCAGCCTGTCCCATTTGATCTTGTTGTTGCATTCTTAGTTCTGTCATAAGTTGGGCTAATTCCGGCTTGAAATCTCCTCTGTAATCCACATCCTGTATGGACTCATATTCTTCCTCTCCCTCAGGTCGGAGTTCCATCTCCATTCCGAGACCAATTTGCTGAAGAAGTTGTTCCATATCATCCGGATCAACATATTCTTCTTCGTCCTCATCCTCAAAATCCATATCATTCCAATCTTCAGGAGGAATTTCTTCGTTAGGGATACTAGAAATAATTGCATATATCCTTAGAGAAGCCTCTGCGGCATCTTCAACGGTGGCTTCTGACACCAAAACCCTTCTTGCAATTGTTGCCACTTTTTTAGCTTCCTCAGCAAATTTGACAGGAGCAGCTACACCTTCATACTGCTGCAAACTAAGCCTAACCATGAATTCAACCATAGCTTCTCTAGCCGGCAGTTCTTTAATATCAGGCCTATTTTCGTGGGAATCCTGTTGGACTTGTACATAGGATGATTTTATTCCCGGATATTCATTTTTTACTCTTGCATCCAACCTTCCATCTTCAACCACAGTAAAAATATCCAATGCTAATTTGCGATCCTCAAACAGATCGAAAAAACGCTGCATATCCGTCAGCCAAGCTCTTTCAATCCCAGAATCCATCAATCCTTCACTATCTTCATCAAGTCCCTCTAATAGATTATCTGGGTCATCTTCTTGACCCAGATAATCCCTATTCTTTAGATCAACAGCTTCAAATCTTTTTGATTCCAAAGTAGCCCTGAGATCGTCAAATAATTTTGAAGACTCATCAAACTCGAAACTAAAACTCCCAAATTCAAGATGCGCGACCTGATGTGTAGATACAACTTTAAACCAAGAAAAATTTTCGTCCTTGGATTGATATCTATCGACCACCGTAGGAACAAAGACAGTTGATCCCTCTGTTGTGGGTGACTCATTAGAAACCCAACCTATATTCTTCTCAACAAGATCCCCAGTCTGTGCCAGTTTTATTTCCGCTCCCGCCAATCCCCTACAATACATTTCCATAACTGACTTGATTCTATCGAATTCTATGCCACTCGAAAGTGATTCGATGACATTCTCTGAATGGGCAGATTCTATTTTAAAAAATGCCAACCCACCATCTTTGTTTTGTTCAAGAACATGAAGTCCCTCTTCATACCATCGACCCAATTGAACAATCGTAAGTTTATCTAAGACATTTGGGGCGGATTTAATGAATTCTGGCATAGCCAAAGGCTCTTTCTTGACTAAATCTTCAGATAATCCAAGAACGATACTATGGTAATTATCATCGAGTTCTGACAATGCCTGGGAAATATCCAGCATAGTCCCTGGAATATTTGTACCCCCATTACGTACTAAATTCTCTGCTAACTCCATGAATCTAAGTCTTTGGTCTGAATCGATTCTTGGCAAAGCTTTAGCTCCAGCCTCAAAAAAACTTTTTACCTCACGCCAGCCCGTTTCCACCAAGGTACTTGCGAGAGATAAAAAAGCATCTTTATCATCACCAACTAGAGGGAAAATCTCCTCACCGAGAACGAGGCATTCAGAAGAAAGATCATAGGATCGATGAGATAGAGAATCAAGAAATGCCGAAAATCTCTCGAGTTCTTGAAAAGTTAAACTGTCTAGAAGAGAAGAACTATGGGCGAAAAACCTACATGCTAAAGTACTAGATTTCCACGTACCTTTGTAAAGACCATCGCCAAGGCCAGCCCAACTTTCTATATGTCTGGACCTGAGTTTACTCATTACACCTGGACTAGCCTCGTAATATGCAGAAGCTAAAGTTGGTGACTCTTCACACAATTTGACACCGCATTCCATCCATTTTTCAAAGTAGCTATATGGCATGCAAGTTAGTACAGAAGAACTTACTTTGTAAAAATGAGCAGCAGCCTCCCACGATCTGACAGTTTGATTCGCAATAGTTACCCCCGTCTTAGCCCAAGACACAAGTTGGTCATCAGATAAGGCAGAGGGCATCTTTTTGGAAGCGCGTTCGAACTGCTCAAGCACTTGAGGTGGGAATTTTTCCAATTCAGGCTTCAACCCGGTCAATATTTCAGGAAATTTTGCTGCCACGATCACTCCTTTGGGAAAAACTATCTCACGGAACCGATCAATTTAGAAAAATGATCTAACATTCTGGCTGTCGCTCCAAAAACTACGTTTCCATCAAAAACATAGTTGGTCGATTTCAGAGCATACTTTTTACTCAATCTAACCTCATCCCTTCTATGATCATCTGAAAATAGGCATTCGATGGGCATTTCTAATATCGAGTCAACTTCAGCGCTAATTATAAAATTGCAATGAGGCTGAATGATCCCCACGTACGGTCTCACTAAAAACCCTGTAGTCGTAGTGACTTCATCAATATGACCTAACACTTCAATATTTTTAGTTACTATTCCAATTTCCTCTTGGGTTTCTCTCAAGGCAGTATCCAAAAGAGTGTCATCACATGGCTCTTTTTTTCCACCAGGAAAACAGATTTCTCCTTTATGATGTCCCACATTCATGGATCTTCTGGTAAGGATCATTTTGAGGTTGTCCTTCTCAGCACTCAAGAGTAACATTACCGCACACTCTCTGAGTCCATGTCCTTTATATGTCTTCCCTCTGGTTATCTGCAAACCCTTCCGGATGTCATTTAAATACAGTATTTTGACCACCAGAAAGCTTTACTCAAAAATTGAGGCAATTATCTCCGTTATGCTTTGTTGAACTTGAACATCATCTGTAATTGCCCAGTTGACTGAGACTTGACAGGCTCTTCTGGGGGCAATTCCCTGAGCTATAAGCTTCCCTGCATATATCAACAATCTCGTACTCGCCCCTTCCCCAAGGCCATGTTCTTTCAAATTTCTTACTTTCTCTCCAAGTTTGGCCAGTTGCATCGCAGTATCCGCATCTATATTCGCCTCATGCTGGACAATTTCTGCTTCAACATCCCTCGGTGGATAATCAAATTCAATAGACACAAATCTCTGTCTTGTACTGTGTTTCAGATCTTTAAGGGCGCTCTGATATCCTGGGTTGTACGACAGAACCAACAAAAATCCTTCAGCCGCCTCAAGTAATTCGCCCTTTTTCTCAACAGGCAATATCCTTCTATGATCTGTTAACGGGTGGATGAGTACCGTAGTATCCTTTCTGGCCTCAACTATCTCGTCCAAATAACAGATACCGCCAACTTTTACAGCCCTAGTCAACGGACCATCTAGCCAGACCGTTTGATCACCCTCTAAAAGGTATCGTCCAACCAGGTCACTTGCTGTCAAATCCTCATGACAAGCTATAGTGACCAAGGGCAAATTTACGCCACCTTCATCTCCCTTTTTGACCTTAGTTAGCTCCAATCCAAGACGATAAGCCATGTATTCAACAAATCTAGTTTTACCACAACCTGTTGGACCTTTAAAAATTAACGGCAACCGTTGCTTATAGGCAGCCTCAAATAACTCTACTTCGTCCCCCACTGGTACGTAATACGGCTCATCTTCCAGGTGGTACTCTTCTATTATGTAGCTCTTATATAGAGTCTGTGTGGTCATATTTAGTTTCCTAATCTCCTATTGTGGCAATTATTAGCTCGAAACGCGCTGAGCCCACAAGGACTCAACGTTTTCCTTCAGATCTTCAACAGATCCAGTATTACTTATGATTACATCCCCATGTGCTGATCTTTCCAACGAAGTCATCTGGGAATTAATCCGTTTTTGCGCATCTTCACGGGAAAGACCATTTCTACTCGCTAGCCTACTTATGATCTCTTCTTCATCCGCGGTTACTACCCAAATTTCATCAAAAAGTGATTCCCATCCTGCTTCTATCAATACAGCCGCCTCAACGATAGCTATGAGTTGTCCTTTACTTTCAACATCGTCAAGTTTGGTCTGGATCATACTTTTGATTAAAGGGTGCATTATTGCATTCAGACGATCCATATTCGATGGGTCAGAGAATACGATGGGCCCAAGCTTTTGACGATCGACATGGCCATCTTTCCCTACTATGTCTTCACCAAATTCTGAGACAACTTGTTCAAAGCCGACTGTTCCCGGAAGATAGGCTTCGTGTCCAAGTAAATCGGCATTAATTACATTGGCCCCTTGTTCCTGAAGAAAGGTAGTCACCAACGATTTACCTGTTCCAATGCCGCCTGTAAGTCCTATTTTCAGCATCGTTACTCCACTTTATTAAAGTCAATTCGGTCATTGTACAGGAACAAAAAAAGAAGGGTCAATAATAAGTATGAAACTTATCTAAAGTCGTGATCCACACACTAATATGCCTGGCAATATATACTTTATGTGTCTACGACATAAATTAAGGTGAGTTAGTCGTGTAATATGAACTCAGAATTCAGAAAAATACCTAGTGTAAATGCAATCTTAGAATGTCCTGAGGTTACGGAACTAATCGAGGAATACAGTCATGATAGTGTCACAGAATTGGCACGAGAGGTCATTAAAACAACTCGTACAAAAGTACAAAACGGTGGAAGTTCTCCACAGCTTGACGAGTTAGCTTTACAAGTCATTAAACTATCTGAGAGGCGATGGTGTATTTGGCCCAAACAAGTTATAAACGCCACAGGAGTGGTTTTACATACCAATTTAGGAAGAGCTCCCTTAAGCCCTGAATCTATTGAGGCAGCTCATAGGGCAACGGCGGGCTATAGCTCCCTTGAAATGAACTTGGATTCCGGCAAACGAGGATCCAGACAGAGACAAATTTCTGAAAACATTTGTCAATTAACCGGGGCAGAAAGTGCGCTTGTTGTGAACAACAACGCTGCAGCCGTTGTACTAGGATTAGCGGCCCTATCTAAAGGGAAAGAAGTAATTGTATCAAGGTCAGAAGCAGTGGAAATTGGTGGTGGATTTAGAATCCCAGACGTACTGCTTCAGAGCGGTGCTTTTTTAAAAGAAGTTGGAACCACCAACAGGACCTATAGTACAGATTTTGACAACGCGATCAATGAGTGTACTGGGGCCCTAATGTCCATTCATGCTAGCAATTTTAAAATTGTTGGCTTCACTCATTCACCTAATATTAAGGATTTATCAGAAATCGCTAAACCTAAGGGTATTCCCATACTGCACGACGTTGGAAGCGGGTGTCTTCTAGACACAAGTCAGTTCGGACTGGACGCTGAGCCGACACCAAAGGAAAGTATCGATCAAGGGGCTGACGTAGCTTTCTTCTCAGCAGATAAACTTTTGGGCGGTCCTCAAGCAGGCATCATAGTTGGGAAAACAATTTACTTAGATAAAATTGCCAAGCATCCTTTAGCAAGAGCGTTTCGAATAGACAAAATGAACCTTGCAGCTTTAAATGCTACTCTCATGCATTACATAAAGAATGAAGCCACTGAAAAAATCCCTGTCTGGCAAATGATTTCGGCTTCAAAGAATACTCTGGAAACTAGAGCAAATCACATAAAAGACAAAATACCTGGTCCATTAAAAGTAGAAACCACAAAAGCGACTATAGGGGGCGGTAGTCTACCCGGCAATGAATTAGACTCCATCGGATTAGTGATATATGGTCTCTCACCTGAAAAAATCAGTGAGAAATTAAGGACATCCAATAGGCCCGTCGTTGGCAGAATAGAATCAGACAAAATTGTTCTAGATATTCGAACAGTCCTACCTGATGAAGACAACGATCTTGCAGATAGCATCATATCAGCCATCAGATGACATCAAAAAGACCTGATGAATCAAAGCTATACAAACAACTTTCCGTATCTACTGAAATACACCTGAGGCACCTAAGTATAAAAGTAGGATTAGCAAGGTTAGCTGATTATTTGAACAGGGCAGCAAAAGCGGGAATTATCAGAGTAACCATAATTCACGGAAGAAGTGGCGGCGATCTAAAGAAAGCAGTTCACGAACACTTAAAAACCAACAAGCTGGTCAAAAGTTATGAATATCCTGCTTTGCCATCCGAGGGTGGTCCCGGGGCAACAATAGCAAGATTACATAAAATTACTGATTAAGTCGCGAGACTCTTGAATTCGTGACCGCCCCCCAAGTAGCAACTAGAAATGGGATCGTATAAGTAAGCGGAATTTTCCATAACATGGCGATTTGGTAATTCCTCGAGACAACCAGATCTCCTTGATTTATCACTGTCAAAATCGTTCCAACTAACAAAGAAGCAATCAGAGACTTTTTTAAAAGCCCTATGTTTATTAAATAACACCTTAAATGAAGATTTTCCGACAAGTTACGAGAATAGTACGTATTACCAAGGTTACGAGCACACGTTGAACAGTTTAATGAAGTTGCCATAAATTCTTCCCGTCAATAAATCTTGCTTAAATGCCCTTAGGTAGAAAATATTTGATTACTAATGTTTCAAAGAATCATATAAACTCTGCACTATATCTAAATAAATGGAAATAGATAAGTTATATGACGCTTTTTGAACACGAAGCACACAAACATTTGTTGGATTCAGCTCCTCTAGCTGCCAGGATGCGTCCCGAATGTCTTGACGATTTTATAGGTCAAACGCATGTCATCGGATACGAGTCTGTTTTACGTAAAAGTATTAATTCGGGCCATCTACCTTCATTTATTTTATGGGGACCTCCAGGTACAGGAAAAACAACTCTCGCCAATATTCTTTCGGTATCCACAGGACACCATATGGAAAAAATGAGCGCAGTAACCTCAGGCGTAAATGATCTTCGTGCCAGCCTTAATAAAGCTAAAGACATGATCGAGTTGCATTCAAAAAAGACTGCCCTTTTTATTGACGAAATTCACCGTTTTAACAAAGCTCAGCAGGATGTCGTCCTGCCATACGTAGAAGACGGAACAATAACACTGATAGGTGCTACTACTGAAAATCCATCGTTCGAAGTTATATCTCCTCTTCTATCCCGATGTAGAGTATTTACCTTGAAACCACTACTGCCATCTGAAATCTCCCTGATCTTGAACAGGGCTATATCCGATGAGAATAGAGGTTTAGGAAAGCTCTCAATAAAAATTCAAGATGATGCTATCCAATTAATAGCAAACATGTCTGGTGGAGATGCTAGATGGGCTCTTAATTCACTTCAATTAGCCGTAGATTCAAATTCTCCACAACAGGGTCACCAGATTATTAACATAAAGGATGTGGAAGACTCAATAAATTCTTCTCTAGGTAAATACGATAAATCAGGGGAAAATCACTACAACACAATTTCAGCTTTCATAAAATCAATACGCGCATCTGACCCGGATTCCGCGGTTTATTGGTTAGCTCGAATGATACGCGGCGGTGAAGATCCAATGTTTATAGCAAGGAGGTTGATTATCTCAGCCTCAGAAGACATAGGACTAGCGGATCCTAGGGCATTATCTGTGGCAATATCAGCCCAGCAAGCCCTTCAAGTGGTTGGCCTACCAGAAGGAAGAATACCATTGGCACAAGCCACTATCTATTTGGCATCTGCCCCTAAAAGCAACACAGCTTATTTGGCAATAAACAAAGCATTGAGTGAGGTAGCTAGTTCCGGCGACTACGAAGTCCCGCTACATCTAAGGAACGCTGTAACTAACTTGATGGAGGACCAAGGCTATGGGTCAGATTACAAGTACGCACACGATTTCAAAGGAAACTTCACACCGACAAAAAATCTCCCATCAGAATTAGACGGAAAGAAATTCTATCGGCCTGGGGATCAAGGATATGAAAAATTCATGAAAGAAAGATTGGAGAATTGGTGGGGCGATGAATAATTGAAAAAGGATTCCAATATAGACATTAGTTATTAGATTCGCTAACTGCCAATAACATCCTTAACTTCCTAGTAATTCGGACAGCATGAGTGATTATTATGAATCCTCCGAATCCTACTGCTATAGGGGCTCCTAAAACTGTTGCGATTGCACCTGAATGTATCCCAGCAATCCCACTAAGCCCCCAACTGAAACTCTGAAAACTCAATACCCTTCCTCTTATTCCATCAGGTACGGAACTTTGAAGAATAGTTGCGAGAGCGCTTTCATACATAGTTGCTCCACCATATGCTAAAGCGATTATTGCAAGAGAAACATAGAAGTTATTAGACAGCGCAAATGCTATAAGACCTACTCCAAAAGACACAAGTCCTAAAACTACCATCAGGTACTTTCTTTTTACCTCTGGTGCTAGGGAAATAATCACAGATGAAAGTGCTGCGCCTCCCGCACCACCTGCTATGAGATAACCTAGACCAGTTGCCCCCAAGCCGAGTTCATCTCGAGCAATTACAGGCAACATAGATTCAACAGCCCAACCAAACAATTCGCTTACCATTATCGTAACAATTACTAATCTGATCAGTGGTGTCCTCAAAACATATTTAGCCCCCTCCACAATATCTTCTTTATGGCTACTTACGGTAGGTTTGGGAGTTTCTATGCCTCTAAGATTAATCAGTAACAAAATTGCCAATAATACAGCTAGAGAAGCCAAAAAGAATGAATATCCTATACCGTACGGTTCTATAATCCAGCCTGCAAGTAAGGGGCCGACCACACTCATCGTGGTCATTGAAAAAAAGTTGGCAGCAATCCCCTTTAAAAGGCTTCCTTGTCCCACAATATCCAATGTAAGAGCCATTTTTCCAGATATTTTCACCGCATGAACTAACCCATTCATCAAGGCCAGAAAAAGTATCACAGGGAGATATTCATTCTCCATTAGAACCATCGTACCGACAATTAATGTGACCATCATTTGGATACATTGTGCTAACAGTAATATCCGCAATCGGTTGTGCCGGTCAATAAGTGCACCTGCTAGCAAACTAAAGGCTGTCATTCCAACCCCATGCATAGCTGCTCCAATTCCTACCCAGAGTGCAGAATCAGTAAGTGACAAAAGTAACCAAGCAATAGCCATTATTGAGATAGGCAAAGACATATCGTCAAATAAACTACCTACCCAAAAAAGTCTAAACCGTTTATTAGATACTAGAAGGCCCATAGAAAAAATTTACCCAATGCCCTACTAGTCTTGATATTATTTCCTCAACATGTCTTTTCGTGTTTTTCTGAATATAAAAACAATCAGTTCAGCTTACCAGTACACTTCTCATAGTGTCTAACACGTAGTCAATATCACTTGATGTTATCCCGTAATGTGTCACAAATCGCCATCTTCGAGCGGATGACCCTCCCTGTACTCCCTCAGATTCAAGTTTTCGAGCGACCTCCTCCCTATTTCCATGATTTACATTAAAGAAAACCAGATTTGTTTCCACATCAGATGGATCTATGTCGATCGTAGGGATATCGGATAATCCAATAGCTAATTTTTTTGCATTCTCGTGATCTTCCTCAAGTCGGGACACCATGGTCTCTAAAGCAATAATTCCTGGAGCAGCTAGAAACCCCGCCTGTCGTGTTCCTCCGCCAATCATTTTTCTTATTCGGCGTGCATTGTCGATAAATTCCGAGTCCCCGCAAACGACAGATCCAACGGGACAACTCAGACCTTTCGAGAGGCAAAACGTCACTGAATCTGCAGGCTCAACTAAATCCTTCACATCACATTTTAAGGCAACAGCAGCGTTAAATATTCGTGCTCCGTCTATGTGTAATGGAATACCATTGTCGTGAGCGACATCTGCTACGACTTTAGTGTATTGGGGAGATAGAATCTTCCCACCACAATTATTTTGAGTGTTTTCCAGGGATACCAATGCGGTCTTGGGGTAATGATGATTCGTCGAATCTCTGACAGCGTCATTAATTTGTGAAGGCTCAATCATTCCATTTTCATCATTGTCTAATAGATGATAAGAAACTCCTCCTAACGCCGATGCTCCAGCAGCCTCAGATCTAAAAATATGGGACTTGGAACCAATAATAATCTCGGAACCGCGGCCTGCGTGCGCCAGTATAGACACGAGATTGCCCATTGTCCCACTAGATACAAACACGGCATCATCTTTGCCTAAAATTTCAGCCGACATTTTTTCAAGTTTATTTACACTCGGATCATCGCCGAAAACGTCGTCTCCAACTTCAGCTGAAGCTATTGCCTTTAGCATAGCTTCAGAGGGCTTGGTTACGGTGTCACTTCTTAAATCGACTCGTCTCATGAATTAAATCCCCCATATTTCTAGAATTCAAACAAACATTTATATCTATTCACCTATTTACATGTTGCCAAATAATATACATCCTTCTTAACATTTATTAATTAACCTCAGCAATAAAGATAATTCAGTGAAAAAATCAAACCAAATAATTAAATCTGATCAAATAGAACTACAATCAACAATCATAATGCCGAATGAAGTAGATAGACCTCCGTGTCTAATACTTTGTCATCCGAATCCCAGGACTGGGGGTTCCATGGATAACAATATAATTGACTGTCTCGAAGAACCTTTAATCTCAGCAGGAATAGCCATAATAAAATTCAACTTTAGGGGCGTCGGGGAAAGTTCAGGAGAGTTTACGGACGGACGTGAGGAAGCCTCAGATGTCTTATCTGTAGTAGAGTTTGCCTCTAGAGCACCGTATATTAATGGGAGCAGACTAGGGGTAATGGGATATTCATTTGGCGCATGGATGGCCCTTGAAGCAGGACTTGCAACTAATAAAATCAAAACCTTAGTTTCTGTAGCATGCCCTCAAAGATGGTATTCAACCTTTGGAACTACAGAGATTGTGCAACCAAAGCTGCTTATATCTGGTGATCGAGATCATGATTTCCCTTTAGGACAATTCAGATTCCTGTCAAATAGATTCACTGACCCAAAGGAGATAGAAATAATATCTGGCGCGGATCACTTTTTCAGAGGCTATGAAAGCCTACTAAGTGAACTAATTACAAAATTCGTCGATAAAACCATATAGATGAAAATTTTCAATAAAATATAACTACAAAACCTAAATAATTAAATACATATCAACATAGGAGCTCGACATTTGTCTAAACAAATAGAATACAGAAAAGAACAAGATTCCATGGGAGAATTTCAAGTTCCGAAAAATGCATATTACGGCGCTAACACAATGAGGGCTGTCCTAAATTTTCCTATTAGTCAATTAAGATTTTCAAGATCATTTATTCGTGCGATAGCCCAAGTCAAACTCGCCGCAGCAGAGACCAATATGCAGCTAGACCTAATAGAGTCAAATATAGGAAAGGCTATAGTACAAGCCTCTCAAGAAGTGTCTGAAGGCAAATTTGACGATCAGTTTGTTGTCGATATATTTCAAACAGGGTCCGGTACTTCCACAAACATGAATGCTAACGAAGTAATCTCTAACAGAGCGATAGAAATTTTAGGCGGCGAACTAGGAAGTCGAACTCCAGTTCACCCAAATGACCATGTGAATATCGGCCAATCTTCCAACGATGTTATACCCACATCAATTCACGTTGCTGCAGCAACTGCAATCAAAGATGCGCTCATACCTTCATTAGAAAGATTACATAAGTCACTGCATTCAAAATCAAAAGAGTTTATGCCCATAGTAAAAACGGGAAGAACTCATTTACAAGATGCAACTCCGGTACGTCTAGGGCAGGAATTTTTAGGGCACGCGGGACAAATAGAAAGAGGAATTCATAGGTCAAAACAAGCCTTGGCAGAATTAAGTGAAGTCGCTTTAGGAGGCACAGCAGTTGGTACAGGTGTCAACACACACCCTGAATTCGCCAAAAAAGTATGCGATAAACTATCGACCTATCTAGGAATTGAATTCAGAGAGACGGACAACCACTTCCAAGCTCAGAGTACTTTAGACAACATAGTGGAAGCTAGTAGTTCCATGAAGACTTTAGCAGTAAGTCTTATGAAGATAGCCAATGATGTCAGATGGATGGGTTCAGGACCGCGCGGCGGATTTGGCGAAATCGAGTTACCAGAAGTACAACCTGGCAGTTCAATAATGCCAGGTAAGGTAAATCCTGTGATACCAGAATCTGTATGCCAAGTATCAGCGCAAGTAATTGGAAACGATGCAACGATATCAGTCGCCGGACAATCTGGTAACTTCGAAATAAACGTAATGATGCCTGTAGCCGCATATAATTTACTCCAATCAATAGATCTTCTGGCTACTGTATCCAGTAATCTGGCAATCCAATGCATTGATGGTTTAAAAGCGACCACCAAGGGTCCGGAAATGGTGGATAAAGGTCTAGCTATTGTGACTACATTGGTGCCTCATATCGGTTACGACGCCTCAGCATCCATAGCCCATAAAGCCCAATCCACAGGGCAGACTGTTCTAGAAGTTGCATTAGAAGAGACAAATCTCAAAGAAGATGAACTTAGAGAAATTCTTAACCCCGATAGTATGACCGAACCGGGAATATCTGGCGTCTCTGTTGGCTAATTAAGGTCTATTAAAGTCTTGGCAAGTTCAATCTGCTCTTCTCTACTTAAGGTGTCACCATCGAGCAAAGAAGAGTGGATTGAACGCAGAATCTGTCCTGTTTGTGGACCTGGTCCAATTCCTAAATTAAAAATATCATTCCCGTCAATTGAAAGCCGGACATGTTTCAAGTTATCTCTATATAAATCCACGTGATCTGAAATATATCCTTTATGAAATAAACTGGCCGAAGCTAACGCAAATTCAGAACATTGAGACAGAGTATTGTACACATCTGAAGCTTTGAAATTTGGTTTCATATCTTCTATGAAGCCTAGATCTTCTATAGCATTAGATACAGAAGAGTTAAAGGACATCCTTTCGCTAAATTTTCCCCGTTCCTCCAAAGACTTCAGTGATAATGCCATAAGTAAGAATCCAATCACATCTCTATCATTTTGCGGAAGGAACTCACGAGTTAAACAATCCCAGTCTATAAGTGACATGTCGAGACTTTCACAGATACACCTCATCACACCCCAGCTATCCAACAATCCAATAACTTTCCCAGGATCTGTTTCCCAAAATATCTTGGAGAGTTCATTTGAAATACGCACACCACTTAGATTTCTTAAAGATTTAAGAGATCCCGAAATGAGATTTTGAGTCTCCAAATTCAGAACAAAATCCAACCTCGCCATATATCTCGCTGCTCTAAATATTCTAGTAGGATCATCCATAAAGCTATTTGAATGAATTACCCTAATAGTCTTCGACTTAAGATCGGATATTGAATCAAAAGCATCAACCACCTCACCCCAATTTTCAGGACTTAATGAAACTGCAATCGAATTAATTGTAAAGTCCCTTCTAGACAAATCATTGCCTATATCCGAAGGCCGAACTTCAGGTAACATTCCTGGCTCTGAGTAGACCTCCGACCTAGCCATTGCCACATCGATTAATTCATCGTGAATGTTAAGTTTAACCGTCCCAAATTCAGAAGAGGATACTAAGAGAGAATCTTTAAGTTCTAGAGTTTTTAACAATTTTTCTGGTCTGCATTCTACAGATATGTCAATATCGCTAACAGGCCTCCCGAGTATTAAGTCTCTTACTGAACCTCCAACTAAAAATGCCTCTACACCCAAAGATTGAGCGGCAGTCCCAATAGATCTCGCGGCAGATTGTTGCTTGGAATTTAATAAATTATCTAAAAGGTTTGATATGTTCATATTTAGTATACAAATCGAAAAAATTCTAGAGTGTAATCACTGATAATTGATTATACAATTCCACACAGTTTCACCAGTCATGACTTCTGTACGATTTATATTTATTTTACCCATAACTTAAATTCTTTAAGGAGGCCTCAATTTGCAAGGCATACTTTACTGCGTCATTTGTGGAAACAAATTGGTACAACAACATGTAAAAAATGATTTACGGCCATATTGTTCCCACTGTGACAAAATTGTCTACGTTGACCCAAAAGTAGCCGTTGTAATATTAATCATAAAAAACAATTCCATTCTATTAGTTAAACGAGACATAGAGCCACATTTCGGTAAATGGAGCTTTCCTTCTGGATATGTAGACCAAGGAGAAATGGTGGAAAATGCAGCAATTAGAGAGGTAAATGAAGAAACGAATCTAGATATTAGATTGGATAGCCTACAAGGAGTATATTCTGGAAATGGTCCTGTCGTACTGATCGTATATCAGGCAAGCCCGATTTCCTCAAAAGCATCAAAGGGGGAAGAGGTTAGCGCTGTAGGTTGGTTCGATTTAGACGACTTACCTAAACTTCCTTTTAACCACGATAGCCAGATCCTCGAAGATCTAAATAACAACCTGAAAATTAATCGCTTTTAAAATACCAACTTATATTACTAGTCTGTTGATCCTTCCCAAACCCTTTTAAATACACCATATTTCGGACCATCTTCATGATTGGATAACGGAGTGATATTTACCAATTCCCAGCCTTTATCACCCATCCTTTTAAGAAGGCTAGTTGTATAACTTAGACCTCCTTCTTCAGTGTCAGACTTTAATTTCACAACATCATACTCCCAGGTTGAAATATCCGCCGGCAAATGAAAGTCATCTACATATTCAAGTTGTTGTAATTCTTCTTCAGTAACTTCTGCCCATGAATCTTCTGGAAGATCTGCTTGGCATTCATCACATTTCGTAGCTGGTCCCAATGAATACCCACCGCATTCAGGGCAAAAAAATATTTTCATAAATTTTCAACTCATATAAAGCAAAATTATTATCAAATAACAAATCGAAGTAACCTATTTAACTGAAAAATGAAAAACCTAAGAAGATACTTGCGAGATTATAGAGGAGAACAAGAACTATTGCAGTAAAAATCTGTCACTGGTCACTAATTACTTTGAAAGAGGTGAATCCATAACAGAGTAATTCATGTTGTACAAATGGCTATACAATCCATCTTTTTCCATCAATTCATCATGATTGCCAGTCTCAACGATCGTACCACTCTCAAGAACTACGATTTTGTCTGCTCCCCGAATCGTTGACAGCCTATGTGCGATTACAATAGCAGTTCTACCGTCAAGCAAATTTTTCAATGCTTTCTGTATGAGAATCTCTGTATGACTGTCTATATTAGCCGTAGCTTCATCCAAAATTAAAATTCGTGGATCAGCTACAATCGCTCTTGCGAAGCTAAGTAGCTGTCTTTGGCCCAAGCTCAAATTAGCTCCTCTTTCAGATAAATAAGTGTCATACCCATTTTCAAGATTCGCGATAAATTCATGGGCACCAACCGCTTTCGCGGCTGTAATCATCTGTTCATCAGAAGAATCCCTATGGTTATATTTTATATTTTCTCTAACTGTACCCGAGAAAAGGAACGGATCTTGTAAAACAGTACTCATCTGGCTAACTAACGACTTTCTAGTTACAGTTCTTATGTCTTTTCCATCTACAAGAACTGCTCCATTGCCCTCTTCAACTTCGTAAAATCGTGACAACAATGACACTATGCTAGTTTTTCCTGCACCTGTTGGGCCAACAACAGCTATAGTCTGGCCTGGCTCAACTGTAAGATTTATACCCTTTAAGACCACCTCATTTTCTACATAGCTAAATCTAACGTCTTTAAATTCGATCTTTCCTTCTATGGGGGGCATCTCACCCGCATCATCAACATCATTCATATCAGGTATTCTGTCCATAAGATCGAAAATACGAGAACCCGAAGCCATAGATCTTTGCAGCTGCGTATATTGCTGAGTCAGATTTCTTATTGGGTCAAAGAACCGCTGTACATACATTACAAACGCTACCAGAACACCTATTTCCAATGAGTTATCGTCAACCATGCCCGCTCCAAAAAATATAGCCAAAGAGATCCCAATCGCAGTGAGTATATCTACTCCAGGCAACAGACCAGCAGCATAGCTGGCCGCGGTCAAATTAGCTTTTTTATGGGATTCGTTTTTCTCGTCAAAAATCTCTAAATTCCTGCTTTGTCTATTTAAACTTTGAACAACCCTGACCCCAGAAATATTCTCATTAAAAGCAGCGTTAACTATAGAAATCCTCAATCTAACCTGTATGAATGCCAATTTGGCATATCTTTGCCAAACAACCATAATCACTATCAGGATCGGAAGTACCGCCATAGTTATAAGGCCTAACTTCAGGTTTAACAAAAGAAGAGCAATCACTATGCCTACTATACTTAATAGGTCACCAAGACTCATAACAACCAGAGCGGCGAATTCCTGTAGCTGGCCCACATCGCCCTGGACTCTTGACATCAATCGACCAACCTCGGTTCTATCAAAATATCTCATAGATTGCTTTTGAACATGGCTAAATAATGCCCTCCGCAATCTCCAAAGGACCCCCTGACCGACTTTCTGCATACTTTGTTGTTGTAGATAATTCGTACCCCAATTAACAAAACAAACACCAAGAAATAAGAGAAATACCCATCTCAATCCATCCCAATCACCTGTTCGTATAAAATCATCTATACCCCACGCAATCAACCAGGGAACAGCGACCAGAGTTAGAGTATAAATAAACATCGAAACCCCAGAAACCACGACAAGTTTCATAAAAGGTCGCACATATGGAAATAGCCTAAGGATTACCCTTTGATCATAAGCAGACCCAAAAACTTCCTCATCTGCCTGACCACGTGATGCTGACATTCCTCCAAGCCCTAAATTCATGTGCTTTGCACTCCCCTTGCACTTTTTACATCTATTTCTCTCATAACTTCATCCTGGGGTCGCAATTGTAATTCATATATCTCTCTATATTTACCTTCATTCATCAAAAGCTCTTCGTGCGTCCCTTCCTCTATTATTCGGCCTTGATCTAAGACAATTATTTTATCTGCGCTGTGTACGGTGCTTAGACGATTAGCTATGACGAAGGTTGTACGTCCAGCCATTACTGATTCCATGGCTTGTTTGATTTCATCCTCTGTTTGAGCATCGACGCTGGAAGTAGAGTCATCAAGAATTAGTAAAGGAGGATCAAGCAAAACTGCTCTCGCAATCGACATCCTCTGCCTCTGCCCTCCTGAAAGAGTCGAACCTCTCTCGCCAATGTATGTGTCGTACCCATCGTCTAGAGAATCTATGAATTCATCCATGCGCGCTACTGAAGCTGCCTGCTCTATTTCTTGTTGAGACGCACTTTCCATTCCATAGCATATGTTCTCTCTTAAAGTAGTCGTAAAAAGAAAGACATCTTGTTGGACCATACCTATATTTTCTCTTAGCGACTTAAGATCAAAATCTCTAATATCATCTCCGTCCAACAACACTTTCCCGGATGTAACGTCATAAAACCTGGGCAAAAGATTCACTAGAGTAGACTTTCCACTGCCAGGAGCCCCCAAAAGTGCAATGACTTCCCCTGGTTTAGCTTCTATGTTTATATTATCCAGCACTGGTGAGCCCTGATTACCGTCGTATGAAAACGAAACGTTTTCAAAAACCACTTTACCTTTTCTGCGAGACATGATTTTAGGATTATCTTTCTCACAGACTGGAGATTCAGAATCCAGGATTTCAAACATCCGCTCTCCCGCAGAAGCGGCCCTGGCATACGAATTTACAACCCAGCCAGCCATACGGACTGGCAAAGCTAAAATCTGAAGGTAAAAAACAAATTGCGCTAGTTCACCGGGGGTGATATTTCCATCAATAACCTGTTTTCCACCGAATAGCAACACTAAAGCTAAAGTGACCAAAAACGTAAAAAGCATAAACGACATGCTCGAAGCTCGTAGCTGTTCCGCTTTTATAAAACTGTCAGCCACTTCAGTACTCTTACCATCGAAGCGAGACTCTTCGTGATCCTCAGATGCGAAAGCTTTCACTACACGCATTCCTGAGAAATTTTCCTGCAATATTATGCTCAACTCAGCCATTTTTTGTTGGGATACAAGCCACAAATTCCTCATTCTTAGCCGAACATGACTGGTATAAAAAGCAACAATTGGCATGAATCCTGCGCTTATCAATCCGAGTTGCCAATTGATCGAAGTTAATATCACTGCCACTATCAAAAATAGAGAGATAAAATATGGTGCCCTTACTACTCCCATATTTATGAACATCCGAATATTTTCAACATCCGTTATCGCCCGAGACATTAAACTACCCGTATGGTGTTTGTCATGAAAGGCAAAACTTTGATGCTGTACATTGTCATAGAAATCATTCCTTAGATCATAAGAAACGTATTGTGAAAGTGACTCAGCAAGATAGGTTTGACCATAGGATAGCACCCCGCGCATGAGGCTAAGTACTATAATTATCACGATACTACTCACAAGTAGATCGTTATTGACAGACTCCCCTTTCTCAAGCGGTATGGCAATAGCATCGATAGCCTTCCCGAAATATCTCGGTAGGAACACATAAGATGCAACTGCACCTGCCGTACACAGGTAAGCTACTATCAATCTCATTCTATGACGAAGGGCATAGCCTATAATTCTAGCAATGTGTTCCATGTATCTTGCTCAGACAACTCCTATCAAAATCGCGCACAAGTCATCTATACAACAGTAAATCCGGGTACTAACCATATATTTACCCGACTGAAAACTCTCAAATGCACGACAGACAATACTATCTCCAAACCCAATGCATAAAGCAAGTAGTTTGATGATAAATTCTTAATCTTTTGTTCATGTATTAAACTACAGAGTTTTACTCTGATGAAGAAGAAACCCCCTACAACAGATATATCATGTGGTAATTTAAATAGGCTTGGCAATCCTCATAATCACCGTGTTAAAAGGCCATTCATGAAGTTCAAAAATCTTTATTTATGTCGTGAAATGCTTCAAATCGATCTAGAGCAGGTCTCGGCTATAGAAAAGGATGCTTTCCCAGATCTATTTCCACCGACCTCATTTATTAAAGAGTTAAAAAAAACGAGGTCTACCGCATTAGTTGCTGAAATGAACAATCTTCATCCAGACTATGATAGTCAATTGCCAACTACAGAAAGCAGCCTTAAAAAAAAACGAAACACTTATAGAGGCGGATATACAGGTTGGCAAAAAGGACAAAATTTCATAGCAGGATACGCCATAGTCTGGGACATGGTAGACGTAGCACACATCATATCAATCGCCGTTAGAAGGAATATGAGGAGAAGAGGAATAGGAGAATTGCTTCTACTCAATGTTATTAGTACTTCAAGAGAAAAAGGAATGTCCAGTGTCACCTTAGAAGTTAGAAATTCTAACCTTCCAGCACAATCCTTATACGAGAAATTCAATTTTAGAGTGGAAGGAATCCGGAAGCATTATTACACGGACAATAGGGAGGATGCCCTAATAATGACTACGGACAATCTAACATCGATGAGCCATCGTGAACAACAAATCCTCAGATCGAGATCAGAGCACAAATACGGCCAGACATAATGAATAGGAAAAAAATACCATTTTTGCCCGGCAACTTTTATACGTGTTATAATCCTTCGGCGCTTTTCAGATTCGGAAAGCGACTGAATGGCGACACAATATACTCACAAAAACAAGCTTATTTCGGAAGGATTCATTATGGTGCAGGACGTGGTCCAAGCGGAAGCCTCAGAGTCTCAAGATGATCGAAGAATAACTATGAAATCTCTGCTAGAAGCAGGAGTTCATTTTGGACATCAGAAAAGACGATGGAACCCAAAAATGGATGAATTTATATTCGCACATAGAAATGGAATCCATATAATCGATCTTGCTAAAACTCTTGGGAAAATTGAAGAAGCGGCTGAATTTCTGACAACGGTCGCCGCGGAAGGGAAAAAAATACTCTTCGTTGGAACAAAAAAACAGGCACAAGACACCATAGAAGCCGAAGCGGAAAGAAGTAACTCATTATATATTTCCAATAGGTGGCTTGGTGGAACACTAACAAATTTTAGAACCATACAGTCCAGAATTGATCATCTCGTAGATTTGGAAACTCGCCGTGAAAGTGGTGAATTCAATCAATTAACTAAGAAAGAGTCTCTTGGGTACGACGAGCAAATCCGCAGACTGAATCGGAATTTGTCTGGTATCAAAGAAATGACCGAGATGCCTGGTGCCCTATTTATTATAGATATTGGTAAAGAGGAAATTGCTGTTAACGAGGCGATAAGAGTTGGAATACCGATCGTAGCGTTAGTGGATTCCGATTGTAACCCAGAACTAATAGACCACCCAGTGCCTGGTAACGACGATGCGATCAGATCCATCCGGCTAATTACAGGTAGGATGTCTGATGCGATTATAGAGGGCCAAAACCAGAGACTGGCTGACCAGACTGACACCGGTGAAAGTACATCCCAAGGCGGATCATCCCCTCGCATGGTGACATATTCCACAGTCACTTTAGAAGACTCGGAAACACAAGATGACGAAGAAACAGAAGATTCAGAAGACGTTACTTCAATAACGGATGAACCTTCTAATGAATCAAGCAGTGGGCAAATTGAAGAAAATGATCAGGATGAGACAACCACTAAAGAGTAATTCTTTAAATGCCTTCTGATTGTGGCAATCCTATATAAAACAAATCAGGTGTAAGATTGGCAACTAATACTGAACTGATAAAACAACTTAGAGAATTGACAAGTGCAGGCGTTATGGACTGCAAACGAGCTTTGGAAGAAAGCGATGGAGACGTATCGAAAGCGGAAAAGCTCCTTAAGGATCAAGGCATAGCATCAGCAGCTAAAAAGGCATCCAGAGAAACCGACCAAGGGGTAATCGAAACATACGTACACAGTGGTGGCAGAATAGCAGCTATAGTGGAGGTCAATTGTGAGACTGATTTCGTCGCACGCACTGATGAATTCTCATCTCTGGCGCACGACATCGCGATGCAAATCGCCGCTATGGATCCCGCTACAGTGGGAGGAGATGAACCAGAAGCAAACCCAGAAGAGTCTCTATTGCTTCAACCATTCATCAAAGATCCGTCGAAAAGTATTCAAGACCTTATAAATGAAACTGTTGGGAAGCTGGGTGAAAACATTCGAGTGCGAAGATTTCAAAGATTCTCTCTGGGAGAGTAATTTAAAATAATGTCTGAGGTCCGCTTTAAACGTGTACTCCTCAAACTGAGCGGCGAATCTTTAAAGGGGACCAGGTCGCATGGTATAGATCCGGATTCCCTCGATTACATGGCTGGCGAAATAAAATCCGTGATTAATATGGGTGTCGAACTAGGAATAGTAGTAGGTGGAGGGAACATTTGGAGAGGATCAGAAGCTGAGCTCGAAGGTATGGATCGAGCGAGTGCTGACTATGCAGGAATGTTGGCAACAGTGATTAGTGCTTTAGCACTGCAAGAATCTATGGAAAGAAAACATAAGCTTGATACTAGAACTCTGAGCGCTATAAACATTCAACAAGTGGCAGAACCATACATAAGAAGAAGAGCAATACGTCACCTTGAGAAAGGAAGAGTAGTTTTATTTGCTGCTGGCACAGGAAACCCATTTGTTACGACTGACACAGGTTCTGCTCTTAGAGCTCTCGAAATAGATGCTAATGTACTCCTAATGGCTAAAAATGACGTGGACGGAGTATATGACAAAGACCCCAAAACGAATAAGGACGCAAAAAGATTCGATCATATTACGTATCTGGATGCGATAGAACGAAGACTCAGAGTAATGGACACTACCGCATTATCATTGTGTATGGAACATGATGTTCCAATAGTTGTGTTTGATCTGTTTGACGAAGGTAATTTGGCAAAAATTGTCAAAGGTGAAACTATTGGCACCTTGGTCTCCGACAATAATCCTAAAGAATGAAAATTTAACTCTGGAGAATCATCGCAATGACTATCGTAATTGAAATAATTGATGACACAAAGGAACGTATGCAGAAAAGTGTAGACGCGCTAAACAGAGATTTAAGCGCGGTAAGAACTGGCAGAGCATCTACCGGATTGATCGAGAACATAACAGTAGACTATTACGGCACACCAACTCCACTTGGCCAACTGTCATCAATCACAGTGCCAGAAGCTAGGACTATAGTTATACAACCTTGGGACAAAGACTCACTAGGTGAGATAGAAAAAAGCATTTCGCAATCTCAAACAGGTTTAGTTCCTAACAATGACGGATCCATAATAAGGATTTCTGTCCCTGAACTTACTGAGGAAAGAAGACGAGAAATGGTTAAGATGGTAGGTGGTATGGTGGAGCAAGGCCATGTTTCAGTAAGAAACATCCGCAGAGATAGTCTAGAATCTTTTCGCACATTAGAAAAAGATAAAGATATTTCACAAGATGAAAGTCGAAAAGCTCAGGAAGATCTTCAAAAAGTGACAGATACTTTCATAGCCAAAATGGACGGTTTGAAGTCAGATAAAGAAAAAGAAGTTATGGAAGTTTAATCCACCACCTCGGGAAATATCCCACTGATGACGTGGACATAAAATAAAAAGTGACTCAATCAAACACTCCTAATTTGAATCCTAACCTGCCACTTAGACACGTGGGAATCATTATGGATGGCAATGGAAGATGGGCACATTCCAAAGGTATGGAGAGAGAAAAAGGCCATAGGCAAGGGACAAAAAATCTCAATGAAATCCTTACTACTTTTACGGAATACGGAGTAGAAACCGTAACCTTATATGCATTTTCTACGGAAAACTGGAACCGCCCTCGTAATGAAGTCCAAAACATATTCGATTTGTTGGTTGAATCGGTGGCGAATGATCTTGAGGAATTAAACGAAAACAACATAGAGATCAAACACATTGGGGAGAAATCAGGACTCCCTTTAGAGGTGGTACATGCAGTCAGTCAGGCAGAAGACAGGACTTCAAACAACACTGGACTGAAACTCCTCATAGCCTTTAATTATGGTGGCAGATCAGAAATTGTTAGAGCTGTTAAGCAAATAATCATAGATGAACTGGATTCGAATGATGTTAAAGAAGAAAGTATAGAGAATAGGCTTTATACTTCAGGCATACCTCATCCCGATTTAATCATCAGAACTGCCGGCGAAAAAAGGTTAAGTAATTTTTTATTATGGCAATCTGCTTACTCAGAATATTATTTCACTGATGTTCTCTGGCCTGAATTTAACAAAAATGATGCTAAGACTGCCGTAGAAGAATATTTATCAAGGAATCGCAGATACGGATCTTTGAATACTTAGAGACAGTGCATTTGATACAGGCGAACATAGGTGTGGAAGGTAGAGAATTTTGAAAACCCGCGTCCTGAGTTCTATGCTAGCAATTCCCATAGTACTTTCCTTGACCTATTTTGGAAACATATGGTTTTTAGCACTAATGATTTTTGGGTCAGTATTAGCTGCCTATGAGTTAAGCAACTTCTTGGCCCAAAAAAAAATGCGGACGACACCTTTGTTATCAGCTTTTATCTCAGGATCATTAGTTTTAACAGGGTTCATATTAGCGAAGCTTGATATGAACTCAATTGCCTTCCCTTTAGGCATTTCGATTTTAAGCTTAGCTAGTGTGGCTATACTTCCTTTATTCGCGCCACGTGCTCCTACAATCCTTACTAACCTGTTTATTAGTATCGCTGCCGGTGTATATGTGGGAGGTCTCCTATGCTTCGCTCCGTTACTCCGAGAAGGGCCAAATGGATTGGAATGGACGTTGTATCTGTTTGTGACGATCACCCTCACAGACTCAGGTGCCTATGCTGTCGGAAAAACTATTGGTAGGACCCCTTTCTTCCCGAAAATCAGTCCATCAAAAACTTTAGAGGGTGCTCTCGGCGGATTGGTTTTCGGGGTAATAGGTTCATTATTATCCGTACATTTTTTGGAAATCAAAATGGTCACACTTATAGAGTCCTCTGTCACGGGATTAATTTTATCTTCTTGTGCCCAAATCGGTGACCTATACGAATCCCTCCTAAAGAGAAAATCCGGAGTTAAAGACTCAGGAAGACTTTTACCTGGCCATGGCGGCGCCTTAGACAGACTAGATTCAATTGTTTTCAGTCTATGCGTCTTGTATTATTTTACTCAATGGATCTCAACATGAAAGGGCTTTCAGTTCTTGGTTCCACGGGCTCAATAGGAACTCAAACACTAGACGTTGTCCGTGCACACCCAGACAAACTAAAAATAGTAGGGCTTGCTGCTAATAGTAATTACAAACTACTGTTAAACCAGATTGAAGAGTTTAAACCGCAGTTTGTATACCTAAACACGTATAACACTGCTTTGAATAACCTACCTGATTGCGTTCATGTAGTGAATGATATATCTGAGTTGATAATCAATGGTCAAGTTGAAATTGTCGTAACCGCCACAACAGGATATGCCTCCGTAATACCTACTTTAGCCGCGGTAGATCTCGGAATAGACATAGCATTGGCTAATAAAGAATCAATCGTCATGCTTGGACCTATTCTGATGAACAAAATCGAGAAAAGCTCCTCTAGTTTATTACCGTTAGACAGCGAACCAAGTGCTATATGGCAATGTATAAGAGGAGAAAACTCTCACCCTGAGAAACTCTTGATCACGGCATCCGGTGGGGCATTTAGGGATGTTGATATCAAAGAACTTAAAAATGTAACCAAAAATGATGCCTTAAAACATCCCACCTGGAACATGGGAGCTAAAATAACTGTGGATTCAGCGACTATGATGAACAAAGCGTTCGAAGTCATTGAAGCAAAATGGTTATTTAACGTGGATTGGGATCAAATAGAGGTTGCAATACACCCTGAAAGTATTATTCACTCAATGGTTGAATTTGAAGATGGAGTAACTAAAGCACAATTAAGCGTCCCAGATATGCGATTACCTATACAGCATGCATTATTCTTCCCAGAGAGAATAAAATCTTCCGAACCAAATAGATTTAGACCGACAGATACAAAACAACTAACCTTCAAAGAGATAGATCGAGAGAGATATCCATGCTTTCACATGGCAATTGACTATGCAAAAAGGGGCGATACATGGCCATCAGCATTATGCGGAGCCGACGAAGGAGCTGTAGATAAATTTCTAGAAGGTTCCATATCTTTTGTTGAAATAGAATCCGTCATCAAACATGTTATGGAACTACATCGACCTTACAAAGACCCGAACGTAGATCAGATCATAGATGCCTACAGATGGGCGAAAACGCAAGTAGAAGAGTTAATCGGAACTAAAACAGGAACACCTTCATGATGGACTTACCAGGTTGGCTACTAGTCATACCAATCTTGGGGTTTTTGGTGTTTGTCCATGAATTAGGACATTTTCTAACCGCCAAACATTTCAATATTAAGGTAACTGAATTTGGATTCGGCTTCCCCCCAAGAATTTGGGGGATAACAAAAGGTGAAACCCTTTACTCAATAAATCTAATTCCTATCGGTGGCTTTGTAAAAATGGTTGGTGAGGAAGATCCGACTGAGGAGAGAAGTTTCGCGAGGAAAAGTGTAGCAGTCCGATCTGCAGTATTACTTGCAGGTCCTTTTATGAATTTACTCATACCAATCCTAATTTACACAATAATCCTTGCTTTACCCCATGACAAAATAGTAGGTACTGTGACGATTGCAGGAGTAGCCCCTCAGTCACCCGCCAAGGTAGCCGGCATGGCTCCAGGAGATGCAATTTTGGCGGTTAATGGCAAATTGATAGAGAGCCATACGGACCTAGTCGATGAAATTCAGAAACATAAGGAAAAACCTGTGGAATTTGCTGTTAGAAAATCAGCAAATGTCACTGGATTTAGTTCTTCGCCAGAATTTTCACATGTCGAAAATGTGACATTGGTCCCTAGAAAGTCTCCTCCAAATCTAAAAATTGTTGAAAAAGTTAACGATCCAAAAACAGAAGTAACTCTTAAAGAAGCCAGAACCTATGACATAAATGCTGATGTAGGTGACACTTTAAAACAGGGCTCCGTGGGGATACTTATTGGCACTTCCAATCCTAAGACCGTAAAAGAAAGAGAGCCCATTTTAAGTGCTATCCCGGCCTCTTTTGAAAAAATCATACAAGTTGTCACCTACACATTCTCTGGGCTAGGAGGATGGATGTCTGGAGGAGAAGACCCGGGACTTACCGGGCCAATCGGAATAGCTCAGGTTACTGGGGAAGTGGCAAAAGTAGGTATGTTTCCAATTTTCGAACTCACTGCTTTGATAAGTATAAGTCTTGCAATTATAAACATTTTGCCAATACCCGCCTTAGATGGAGGGCGCCTAGCTTTTGTTCTAATCGAGGGAATTAGAAACGGGAAAAAGATATCGCCCAATGTTGAAGGGGCTATTCATATGACAGGTTTCGCCGTACTAATAGGTCTAATTTTGCTAATGAGTTACTTCGATGTTGTCAGAATCATAACTGGACAAGGTTTCCTACAATAATTTCTCAAAAGCAACTAAAGGTTACATATGAAAAGAAGAATCACACAATCAATCTATGTAGGTAACGTTGAAGTTGGCGGTAATTCAAAAATAACAGTCCAGTCTATGACAAAAACTGACACTAGAGACGTCGAATCAACAATATACGAAATCAGATTGTTGGAAGAGGCCGGCTGCGAGATAGTTAGGTGTGCTGTACCAGACATTGAAGCAGCAAAGGCTTTAAAAGAAATTAAAAAACAATCCAAAATTCCCATAGTGGCTGATATTCATTTTCATCATCAAATAGCTATAGAATCAATGAAAAGTGGAGTTGATTGCCTCAGACTCAATCCAGGAAACATACGTGATCCTGAAAAAGTCAAAATGGTGGTAAAAGAAGCAAAGGAACGAAATATTCCTATCAGGATAGGGGTGAATTTTGGAAGCTTACCCCCAGTCGGAGGCATAGGGAAAACAAAAGGATTATCCAGACATGCTGACGGCGTGAATTTACTAAACAAAGGTAGCCAAAATACTGGTTTCTATAGTGCAGTTGACCACATGGTTGCCACAGGTCTTTGGGAGATAGGGATACTTGAAAGTCTGGATTTTAATTTAATTAAGATATCTTTGAAAGCATTCGATATAGACACTACAGTTGAATCCTATAGACGGATGGCAAAATTAGTCCCCTATCCACTACATCTAGGAATAACTGAAGCCGGTACGGAAAAGTCCGGAAGTATAAGAAGTTCTATTGGCCTTGGAATACTACTCTATGAAGGCATAGGTGACACCATCAGGGTCAGTCTTAGTGACGAGTCTGTTAAAGAGGTGGAGGTGGGTTTTGAGATATTGAAAGCACTTGAACTTCGGAAAGAAGGCCCAGTGCTTGTTGCATGTCCAAGTTGCGGCAGGGCTGATGTAGATGTCAGAAAATTAGCAAGTGAAGTAGACGATTTACTGAAAAAGAATAAAAGTTCTATCAAAGTTGCAGTGATGGGATGTGAAGTAAACGGTCCAGGCGAAGCGAAGGATGCAGATGTTGGAATCGCTGCAGGCGCAGGAAGGGCGGTCATTTTCAGAAAAGGGAAAAAGTCAAAAATAGTTGACGAAAAAGACATGCTAAATACTTTAATGGAGGAAGTCAGAAAAGCTGAAAAAGACAGTTCTACCGTTGGAGCAGATGAAAAAGGAGTGGCTTCGACATGAAGATGTCAGAGTTATTTGGTCGAACATTAAGGGAAGATCCGGGTGAGGCGGAATTAGTCAGTCACCGGCTACTCCTTCAAGCAGGAATGGTAAACAGGGTAGCTTCAGGGGTATATAGCTACTTACCACTAGCATGGCGCTCAATAAGGAAAATAGAGGAGATCATCAGACAAGAAATCGACAAGGCCGGCGGACAAGAAATTAAGCTAGGAATTTTACAACCCCGTGATTTATGGAAATTATCCGGAAGAGACGATGTATATGGTCCAGATATGCTAAGACTAAAAGATCGTCGAGATAGAGATTTGGTACTTCCACCAACAAACGAAGAACTCATCACTGAGACAGTAAAAAACACAATACAAAGTTATAGAGACCTTCCTATTCTCCTATACCAAATTCAGACGAAATTTAGAGACGAACCTAGACCGAGGGGTGGATTAATACGTGTCAGGGAGTTCGATATGATGGACGCCTACAGTTTCGATTTAGATGATGATGGATTGGACAAAAATTATGACATCATGGTTTCTGCCTACAAAAATATTTTTAGAAGATGTGGTATAGAAACCATTGTAGTTGAGGCTGATAGTGGCGCGATCGGCGGAAAAGACTCCAAGGAATTTATACTTATTACGGAATCTGGCGAGGATACTATAGTTCTCTGCAACAATTGCGAATATGCTGCAAATGATGAAAAGGCGATTTTTCAAAAAAGTATCGCACCCATTAATGAGGTTAAAGAAAAAAGTATCAAAGAGGTCTCGACTCCTGACGTTAAAACCATCAAAGAAATATGCGAATTTCTAAATATATCATCAGACCAAACTTTAAAAACTATTGTGTACGTGGCCGACAATAAACCTGTATGTGCGGTAATACGTGGAGATTTTGATATTAATGATGTGAAACTCAAAAATTTATTGAAAGCTCGCGAGTTGAGACTGGCAACCAACGCGGAAGTAAATGAATTTGGTTTTACAGTTGGTTCCGCCTCTCCTATAGGAATAGATAACATAACAGTAGTTGTAGACGAATCGGTTCGCTACGGGACAAATTTCGTCGCGGGTGCAAACAAAGTTGACCACCATTTGATGAATATAAATTACCCGAGAGATTTCAGAAGTCATTTAGAATCTGATATTGCTCTAGCTGAGTCCGGATTCCAGTGTTCCTTATGTACCGGCACACTAGAAACCAGGAGAGGAATAGAAATAGGCCACGTATTTAAACTTGGAACAACATATTCAGAATCTATGCAAGCAAAATATCCTGACCAGAGAGGCAAATTAAGTAACTTCGTGATGGGTTGTTATGGCATAGGGGTAGGGAGAATACTTGCCGGAGCCTTGGAACAACGCTCGGACAAACGAGGAATCATTTTTCCTGTATCTATAGCACCTTACCAAGTGACCATACTCAGTCTCAACACTGATAAAGTGGAAATTCAAGACCTATCTGAAAAATTATATACAGACTTGCATAGGGCTGGAATAGAAGTCCTATACGACGACAGAGATGAGACTGCGGGGGTAAAACTGAATGATTCAGACTTGATGGGCATTCCATTAAGAATAGTTGTTAGCAGTCGAAACCTATCGAATGGTGAAATAGAGATTAAACTACGCTCAGAAAAAGAAAGTAGTCTGATCAAAATTGAAAAAGCGTGTGACACAGTTACATCTTTAATTTCAAACCTGAAAACAACGGAATAAAACTATCTATGTGGCCAGATGAACTTCGATGTCCAATCTCCCTAGGGTTCGATGTAGACGGCGCTAGTAGTGCTATTAATAAAAATCCAGATGCTAGGAAATTCCCTAGCCTTATCTCTATGAGAGAGTATGGACCAAAAGTGGCTGTACCAAGAATCTTAAATCTATTGGAAAAACATGAAATAAAAGCAACTTTTTTTATACCGGGTTACATAGCTGAAACTAACAAAAATATGGTTTTATCAATATCGGATTCTGGGCATGAGATTGCTCATCACGGATACATGCATGAACCTCCTTCCACACTAACCTCTTCAGAAGAAGAAGAGGTTTTAGACAAAGGATCAAAGATAATAAGAGAAATCACGGGCGCAAACCCTCTGGGATATAGGTCACCAAGCTGGGAACTTAGTCCACAATCGCTAAACCTTCTGTCTGAAAGGGGGTTCGAATACGACTCCAGCCTAATGGGAGACGACATACCCTATTTTGTAAAAGTTGGAGCAGGCGAATTAGTGGAGATACCCATTCATTGGGAACTTGACGATCATCCCTTTTTCAATTACTCACCAGCATTGAACCAAACTAACGTAGCCGCGTCTCCTGAACACGTTTACCAAGTTTGGTCTTCAGCATTTCAAGGACTGCACTTCTACAATCGTAGTTTCGTGCTAACTATGCATCCTTATATAATTGGTAGGCCCGGCCGACTCTTAATGCTTGATAAATTAATTGAGTATATAAAGAGTTTCAAAGGGATTCAGTTTTTTACAGCTCTTGAGCTTTCACGTTTATACAAAAGTAATAACGGTCATTAACCATTTGAACCTAAACAATTCCCGATGGTAACATTCCTGCATCTTAGAACAAAATTAACATTTCGTTGAATATCATTTTTAAAATGACCCATCATAAGGACAAGATACTATGACTCTGCCTGAAAGAATGAAGTTTGGGATCTTCATGGCTCCATTCCACTGGCTGGGAGACAACCCAACCTTGGCATTAGAGCGCGACTTGGAAACCATACAATGGCTTGACAGCCTTGGGTTTGATGAAGCATGGATAGGAGAGCACCATAGTGCGGGTTGGGAAACTATATCTTCCCCAGAAATATTCATAGGAATAGCAGCGGAAAGAACGAAACACATAAAGTTGGGAACCGGAGTTGCCAGTCTACCTTATCACCACCCGTTGATGGTAGCCAACCGAATGGTGTTATTAGACCACCTAACAAGAGGTAGAGTTATGCTTGGCGTTGGGCCAGGCGCTTTGGTATCCGATGCCTATCAATTGGGAATAGATCCTCCCACACAAAGACCACGTATGGATGAATCAATAGGTGTAATAAAAAGACTTCTAACTGAAACGGATCCAATCACCCATTCCTCTGATTGGTTCACCCTAAAGGAAGCACTACTTCACCTCAGGCCCTACACTCAACCTCATTTCCCTATAGCAGTCGCCGCAGCACAATCACCCTCTGGAATGGTGGCAGCCGGAAAACACGGACTTGGAGTGCTGTCTGTAAGCGTTATTAGAGGTGGAAGCGTGAGCTCTAATTTGGGGGATTTTTGGAAAATAGCCGAAGAAACGGCCGAAGAACACAAACAAACCGTAGACAGAAACGAATGGAGAATAGTGCTTCACGTTCACCTTGCTGATAGTAAAAAAGATGCTATCGAACAAGTCAGAGAAAGATCTGCCGCATATCAATATGACTATTTCCATCAAACCATGGGAATGCCATTTGATTACGAGGGGCCCAAAGAAAAAATCGTAGACTACATGACACAAAACGGAGCGTGGTGTGTGGGGACCCCAGACGATCTTATTGCCAAGATACATGAGTTAAACGAGCAAAGTGGCGGATTTGGCGGGTTCATGATCCAAGCAACAGAATGGGGGACCAGAGAGCAAGTACTCCATAGCTACGAACTTATAGCTAGATATGTAATGCCCCATTTTCAAGGGTCACTCACCAATCTTCAGACTTCTCAAAAATGGTCTGAAGATCACAGAGAAGAATTACAGTCTCTTAAAAACGTTTCAATTGAAAAAGCAATGTCTCAATACAAAAGAAACTAAAAATCATACAAGTAATTTTGAAGGGAGCTACAAATAATGACAATAATGACTGGGGGAGAAGCCTTAGCGAAGTCCTTATACAGAGAAGGTGTTAGGGTTATTTTCGGACTTCCTGGCGTTCAATTATATAACCTGCTCGACGGCTTAGCCAAAGAGCCCGGCATAAGATTTATCAACACCAGACATGAACAGGCCACCACATATATGGCTGATGGCTATTCTAGGGCTGGAGGAGGCATAGGTACCGCATTAGTCGTACCAGGGCCCGGTCTTCAAAATGCAAGCGCCGGCATAGGCACCGCATACTCAGCATCATCGCCAATATTAGTAATCTCAGGCCAGATTGAAAGGGACCATATTAATTTAGAAAGAGGAATGCTACATGAAATAAAAGGTCAAATAGAAACTATAAAACCTATTACCAAGCATCAGAAATTAATTTTGGATCCAACTGAAATACCAGAGGCTGTGCACGAAGCTTTTGAACAACTACAGACTGGACGGCCTAGACCGGTTCAAATTGAAATACCCCCAGAAACCCTTGCTGACACAGCTGACATAGACTTACTAGAAGCTGGAAAATATGAGAGACCTATGGCAAGTAAAGAGAGTATAAGTCGAGGTATAGATCTCATTTCAAATGCAAAAAACCCACTAATATGGGCCGGTGGTGGAGTGATATCTGGCGAAGCCTCAAAGGAACTGGAATCATTAGCCGAATTTTTACAAGCGCCCGTCATAGCCACGGGAGAAGGCAGAGGCTCCATATCAGACAGAAGCCACTTATCAATTGGTAGTTTTAGATTCAAAAACGACACTTTCTTCGATAACAAAATCCAAGAATATGACCTAGTCGTTGCAGTCGGCACAAGATTGCTCAACAGCCAACAATTAACGGGTCAAAAAGTTCTACAAATCGACATAGACGAAGAGGAGATCGGACGTAACTATGAAAATACAGAAGGTCTAAATGGCGACGCAAAAAAGACTCTAACGGAATTACTTAAGGGACTAAAAGGGGTAATGCAACCCAGAGAAAGTAGGGAAGAAGAGTTGACACAACTGAAGTCTGAAAGGTTCAATCCTGGAACAGTGATTGAACCACAGGAATCATTTACAAAGGCTATTCGTGGTGTAATGCCTGATGATGGAATATTTATCTCTGGAATGACGCAAATCGGATACTACAGTCGTAATAAATATGAAGTTTATGAACCTAGGACCTACATCACATCGTCCTACTACGGCAATCTTGGATATGCCTACCCAACTGCGCTTGGAGCCAAGGTTGCCCAACCTAATAAAGCTGTGGTAGCCGTTTGTGGGGATGGTGGATTCATGTTCAATGTTCAGGAATTAGCTACTGCCGCAAAACATCACATAAACGTTGTCGCAGTAGTATTCAACGATAACGCATTTGGAAATGTCATGAGAGATCAGGTCAATATGTTTGACGGCAGAGAATATGGTGCTGAAGTTCAAAACCCAGATTTCATGAAGCTCGCGGAGGCATTTGGAGTAAGAGGAGTCAGAGTAGAAGGATCTGCAGACGACCTAGCAAAAGCTGTGAAGGAATCGTTAAGCATCGAAGCACCAACACTTATTGAAGTACCCGTAGGCCCGATGCCAAATCCATTTAGAAACTATTAAGTATTTTAACAAAATAACGTAGAGATAATCCTATAGGATTATCTCTACGTTATGATAAATTTATCCTCTATAAAAGTCTGAAAGGGATAGATAATTCTCCACAAATATCTTTAAACCATTCAATCACTTCAGTGTGTAAAGGAATTCCATCTTTAGACCTTTTGTCATATTCTTCAGATTCCGGCTGACCAGGGTACATAACCCTGTCATGACCAGGAGCAGGTTTCGATGATGTCAATGAGTGTATCCACTCGTCCATAGTCGCTTTGAATTCATTGGTATCCATAAAAGCTTCGATACTATAAGCAGCGACATAGTGCCCGAAATTAGGTCTTCCTGGATTTAACCCATACCCTCCTCCAGTCAATATACCACTAAGAATATCTACAACACACATAAGGCCATATCCTTTGTGTGAACCAAGCTCTCTTGTACCTCCGAGGGGCACCAAATATGAAGAAGCTGAAGACTCATATCCTGGAACAGGTGGATCAACTTCGTCCATTATCGGTGTCCCGTCGTTATCCGCAACCCAGCCGCCCAGAAGTTTTGTTTCGTTCCTTCGTGCCAAACCTAATTTATTACCAGCAACGGCACTCATTGCAGCATCGAAAACAAATGGGGCCTCTTTGTCAGCCGGAGCTGCCACAGCTATTGGATTCGTCCCCAAAACCGGCTCAGACCCAAAAGTGGGAAGAACCCCAGGAGGACATGATGTCATACACATGCCTATCATATCGTGTTCCACTGCCTTTAAAGCATGATACGAAGCCATACCCAAATGTCTTGAGTTATGTATCGTCACAACTCCCATACCGACATCATTTGCTTTCTGAATAGCTATATCCATTGCACGAGGCGCTATCAGAATACCAAGCCCTCGATCTCCATCAATATTTGCTGTGGAAGGAGTTTCTCTAGTTATCTGCCAATTTGGATTAGGATTTATTTCTCCAGATCCATAACCTGTCACATAACTTCTGAGCATATTAGATACCCCATGTGTATCCACACCTCTCATATCAGCTTTTACAAGAACATCGGCCCCAAGAGTACAATCTTCCTCCGAGAGTCCCATTTTTCGAAAAACAGATTCTACGGTAGCTCTCAGATTTTCTTCCTTAACTCTAACGGCATCTTCTGGCTTAACTTTAAATTGTTCTAACAATTATTTCCTCCGTAACATTAAAAAATTACAGGAAGCATCCTGTCATACGAATTCTAACGATTTAAATACTTTGAAAGCAATTTATTCAAAAAAAATGCCAGTAAGTATTACCTAACTATCTCAGTTTGTATACACTTAGTATAAGTTTCGAATTAATGTCGCCCCATGTATAAACAAAGTTCCTGTGGGCAATAGCCGATCACAGGCATATATTAACCTTGAATAACTACTTAAACACAATATCACGACCTAAGCTTTTAGAATCTATATGCTTAGCAATAGCACTATCTGCAACTCTGCCACTTATATATCTAATACTACGATCATTAAATGCAGAAACTAGTTCTTGGTTGTGGTTAATAAGATTAAACACTCTAGAGATTGTATGGAGATCAATATCACTAGCAATATCCGTCATGACCCTGAGTTTTGCAATAGGAATACCGTTAGGAATCATAATTTTTAAATCTGATGTTAAATGGTCAAGATTCTGGGACATCGCAACAGTTTTACCGCTTGTAATACCTAGCTATGTTGGGGCGTATTTGTTTATTTCGATTACTCAACCCAAAGGATTAGGCCAAAGATTACTAGACCCACTGATAGGTGTAGATAGATTTCCTAATTTATACGGTTTCACGGGATCCCTGATTGTTCTAAGCATTTTAAATTACCCCTACGTCTTGTTGACTATACGTAGCGCGATTAAACAACTGGACCCATCAGAAGAAGAATCGGCCCGCTCCCTTGGGCTATCTCAACTAGCTACATTATTACGGGTAACTATTCCTCAACTTCGTCCCGCGATACTTTCAGGTGGACTACTTGTAGGATTATACGTTTTGAGTGATTTCGGAGCAGTTTCACTCCTAAGATACAAAACATTCACATGGGCCATATATAATCAGTACGAGGCATCTTTCGACAGAAATACAGCTGCTCTGCTAGCGTTATTCTTATGCAGTGTGGCAGCAATATTTGTATATCTCGAATCCATTCCAAAATCTAAATCCAACTACTATAGAACTTCATCAGGAACAGCGAGGAAGTTACCTTTAATAAGTCTTGGTAAAATGCAGTTGCCATGCCTAGTGTTTTGCGGAATTATTTTTGTAGTTTCGGTTTTAATTCCTATTTCAGTCTTAATATATTGGCTCTTAAATGGATTGCAAAATGGCGAAAACATCCAATTGTTTTTTAGACCTGCTCTTAATTCATTGACAATATCTATACTTACTGCGTCACTTGTTTCAGTAGCTGTAATCCCAATTGCCTATTTGTCCTGCAGACGGAAAACCAAATTAAGTTTCCTGATTGAAAAAATTTGCTACACAGGATTTGCTTTGCCAAGTATCGCTGTATCGATATCCCTTGTCTTCTTAGCATCTAAAATCGGAAGTCCGGTCTATCAATCTTTGTGGGTATTGATCTTTGGTTGTTTTATATTATATTTACCTACCGGGTTGGGATCAGTAAAAAGTACAATGTTACAAATCAGCCCTTCTCTTGAAGAATCATCCAAAACCTTAGGCATAGGAAGCATAAGGACTTCCACAAATATAACTTTGCCATTGTTACGACCAGGAATAATAGCTGGTTTTGCCATAGTATTCTTAGTTACGATGAAAGAACTTCCCGCCGTCTTAATGTTGTCCCCTCTCGATTTCAGAACACTAACAACAGACATTTGGTCATATTCTTCCGAGGCATTTTTTGCTCAAGCAGCAATTCCATCTCTGTCACTAATCATTTTGTCAGCTATTCCTATCTCAGTCGTATTCATCAAAACAAATTTAAAAAACTAACAACAATATACTCATGAAAAAAAACATATTGACCTGTAAAAGAATAAAGAAACGATTTCGTGAAGTGATGGCGATTTCAAATGTGGACATTAATCTCAAGGACGGTGAAATAATGTCCATTCTAGGTCCAAGTGGATGTGGAAAAACGACACTCTTAAGAATAATTGCAGGACTGGAAACACCCGATTCAGGAAAAATCACTTTGAAAGAAACCACTCTCTACGAGAATAACTTGTTCGTCGAGCCAAATCTAAGAGGAATAGGAATGGTTTTTCAGGAGTACGCCCTATTTCCTCATTTGACAGTCAAAGAAAATATTTTGTTTGGTATACGTAGTTTGTCGAAAAAAGATCAACATAGAATATTAGAAGATATCCTGAAACTAACCCGAGTAGAAGAATTGGAATTGAGATACCCATCAGAGCTTTCTGGGGGCCAACAGCAAAGAGTAGCGCTTGCAAGAACTTTAGCGACTAAACCCAATATACTACTCATGGATGAACCTTTTTCAAATCTAGATGCTTCATTAAGAAGCACTGTAAGAACTGAAGTGAAAGAGATTCTCAAACGAAGTAATACATCGACCATATTTGTTACACATGATAAAGAAGAGGCATTTTCCATATCGGACAAGGTAGCAATCATGTTTGAGGGAGTAATACATCAAGTAGATCCTCCTGACAAAATATATTTTTGGCCAGAAACTAAACAAGTAGCATCGCTTACTGGTAGCTGTGAATTTATAGATGGTATTATCGACGGATCGTATGTAATAACCTCCCTTGGCAGAATCCCACGTAGGGTAACTGAAGATTTAGTCGATGGAACAAGAGTTGACGTCGCAATAAGGCCCAATGATTTCATCATGAAAGCTGATCCATCAGCAAATAATGTTGTAATCCGAAAGGAATTTAGGGGAGAGGATACTCTTTTTTGGATAAAAACATCTGGTGGAGACATAATTTGCTGTAAACACAAAATACACACCACACTTTTTGTTGGTCTAAAGGTAATGCTCGCGGCCGAAAAATACGCGAATTTCAATGTGTTTAGGAAATGTGACGAAAACAATGAAAATAGAACATCTTAAAAATACAAAAGAATTAACAAGAAGTTATATTGAAGAAATTTTATATCCGACATGTGAATTCTACAGAAATGGTAGTGGAAAAACATCAAATTCTCTTCAAAACAAAACCCTATTTTCTTTATTTTATGAACCAAGCTTATTAACAAGAATATCGTTTGAAAGGGCAATAACAATGCTCGGAGGCAATACTCTGCACACAGAGGACGCGTCTCAATTTTTCCCGGTTAAGACTGGGAACTATATAGAAAATACTGTTGAGATACTCAATAGTCTACATATTGATGGGGTCGTTATAAGAAGTAGTGAACATGAAATCATAGAAAAAGCGTGTGCCAATTCCAAAATACCTATAATTAATGGCGGCAGCAATAATGACCACCCGACCCAAGCATTAGCCGACATATATACAATGATTAGAGAAATTGGATATGTGGATAACACTACAATCACCATCATGGGCAGACTGGAACATAGAAACACCAGTGCACTATTACTAGCCCTTTCCTTATTTGATAACCTAGAGGTGCGTCTCTTGAAATTAAGCGGCCAAATTGCGCCTGATATACAGGAAATTTGCGAAAGCAGAGGTTTGAAAATTATAGAAATAGGGGATGCTCTTGAGATAGAAGGATCTGATGCAGTTTACCTAAATAGCCCTAGGACGAATGCTCATTATGAACTTTTGAAGTCGAGAAATCAGCAATTTCCAGTGATAAATGATGAATTCATGAGACTTCTCAAGCCTAAATCTGCAATATTAGACCCTATGCAGCGAAGTGGTGATTTTTTAATCGAAACTAATGATGAAAGACTTTCATTCTACCGACAATCTGAAAACGCGCTCTATGTGAGGATGGCAATTCTTGAAAGTCTTATGGGTTAAATACTACCTATAGGCTGACTCTAGAAACAATCTCTTCAACACCTTAGCGAAAAAGGCCGGAATCCCCGGACCTAATGAGGTTAGAATCGAGTAAATTTCCTTGTTACGTACGGTGCTACCAATGATAGAAGCATGCCAGTCAAAAGAAAACTCTTCAGATGACAAAATTTCTTTTTGTATTTCTATCGAGGAAAATTTTTCCAACAACTTATTAAGTGCCTTATCATCTAAACACTCATACAAAAGCCTAGCGTTATATCCAGTCTTTAATTCATCACCAAAAGACTTTTCCCAACGGGATTGGTATCTAGATAATTCTTTTGAATTAAAATTCCCTATCCTCATGCAATATAAAATGGTCTCAGCAGCTAGTTGACCAGATATCATGGCATAGTAAATGCCTCCACCCGTAGTCGGTTTTGCAAATCCAGCAGCATCCCCCAAAATCAAAACCCTTGGACCATAAGTCTTATCAATGGGTCTAAGAGGAATTCCCCATGTTTCTTGATCGTTTAAACATTTTTTTATTATGTTACATTCTGCAAGTTTCGTTGTTAGTTGATTAAGATATGAACCATTTTTCGATTTGGATACGATTCCCAACAATGCCTGGGATTTATCTTTTGGAACTAGCCAAGCGAAAGAACCAGGAGAAATTTCAGATCCTGTAAAAAGTTGAATGTGATCTAGACTCTCAGCCTCCACCACTATTTGAGTCCCAATCAAGAAGTCTGTTTGTTTACCTTGATTCAAATTAACCTGATCAAGCAAGCCTGTACCAAAACCACTAGCTATAAGAATTACAGGTGCCGTTATAAGCACCAATTTCTCATTATAAAGTGCCCTAACTTCTACCCCCGAGTGGTCAATAGAAACCGAAACCACCCTATGCCCTAAAAGATATTTAGCTCCTTTTGACTGTGCCGATTCCGCTATAGAATTTACATAAGAAACCCTATCAACAACGAGAGCCCTGGTACTCTTATCACCCAAAAGAAATTTTTCTCCCGATGGTGAATGAACGGACACCTGATCGACACTACCGAAAATCATATCGGAAGCAGGTTGAAATAGAGAGGCGCATTCGAGGCCAATTACGCCTGTACACAATTTATCCCCAATAGTTTCCCTGTGGTCAACGACTATTGCATTAAGACCAGACTCACTTAGCTGCAAAGCAGCTGCGTTCCCTCCAGGCCCGGCTCCAACAATAATTACATCGCAAGTTTGCACATAGTTTTGT
This sequence comes from uncultured Dehalococcoidia bacterium, assembly GCA_964343265.1. Classification (GTDB taxonomy): domain Bacteria; phylum Chloroflexota; class Dehalococcoidia; order Lucifugimonadales; family UBA826; genus CAYFIW01. The sequence goes on from CAYFIW010000003.1 coordinate 56,875, forward strand.
GTCATATTATTTAGTAATTTACCAGCCTTTTCCTATGAGTTAACAGACCGATTTTCCCAAAAATAATTAATAGAAACAAGATTGTACAACTCACACAATTTATAACGTACACGGTCATATACAAAGAAATCTCTGCTTAATATATTCTAGACAACGTGCCCAAAGTTTGTAATTTACTTACTGAATATAGATAGCAGTAGGAAATAGGCACTAAAGCAATACGGAATCAATTATAATTTCATAAACTTAAGTATAGTTTTGTTTAGCAATATTTTAAGGATTTCCCTAATGACAAGTAAATATGAAACAGTGATAGGTCTGGAAGTCCACTCACAATTACTTACAAAAAGTAAGATGTTTTGCTCATGCGACTCAGACTACCAGAAAGCAAGTCCGAATAGTCGAGTATGCCCCGTTTGTATGGGAATGCCGGGTGTTCTTCCCGTCATTAACAAGCATGCTGTGGAACTGGTTATAAGAACCGGTCTGGCTTTAGGGTGTGAGATATCTACACTAACGAAGTTCGACAGAAAGAATTATCCTTACCCAGACTTAATGAAAGGATACCAAATATCACAATTCGACATGCCTGTAGCGGAATCCGGAGTCTTAGAAATTGATGCTTCATCAGGTAATAAAAGAACCATAGGGGTAACTAGAGTTCATTTAGAGGAAGACGTGGCAAAGCTAGTTCACAGAGAAGAAACCCATGGTGATTCTTTTAGCCTGCTAGACATAAATAGAGCCGGGGTACCCTTGATGGAAATAGTCAGTGAACCCGACATGAGGACGCCCGAAGAGGCCCATAGTTATTTGACTTCACTACACTCAATAATTAGATATATAGGCGCGAGCACAGCTAATATGGAAGAAGGTAGTTTTCGATGTGACGCTAATATCAGCTTGCGTCCGTTCGGAAGCGATCAACTTGGCAGTAAAGTGGAAATAAAAAATGTGAATAGTTTCCGTTCAGTTCTAAGGGCTTTAAAGTACGAGGAAAAACGGCAAGCGGTTGCACTAGATAGGGGAGAGAAAATAATCCAAGAAACCAGAGGTTGGTCAGATGACCAAGATATGACTGTACCTCAGCGAACCAAAGAGTATGCATCTGATTATAGATATTTCCCAGAACCTGACCTACCACCAATCAAAATACCACGGGGCTGGGTTACAGATATAAAATCCGATGTACCAGAACTACCCAGCTCAAAGACAAAGCGCTATATGTCAGATTTTGGTCTTTCCAATTATGATGCTAATCTACTTGTTTCAGATATAGAAGTTGCAGCATTCTTTGAGCAAATTGTTGCTGAATTTAAGAATCCCGGAAAAGAATTACTAGAACCCAGATGCAAAGTCACGGCCAATCTTATCAATGTCGAACTATCTAGGCTGACTAACGAAACTGGTTGGAATTTAGGAAGGTCTAAAATTACACCGCATTCCATGTCTGTAATCGTATTAATGTTGGAGGAAAATAAGCTGAGTAGCACCACAGCAAAGACACTAATTCAAGAAATATATGAAAATGGCGGAGACCCTGAAGTGATATCAAAAAACTTGGGACTTATCCAGGTCAACGACGCGTCCGCGATTGATTCTACGATCGATGAAGTTTTATCCGAAAACCCCCAAGCAATCCAAGAATTTCTTTCAGGTAAGGATTCCGTATTACGATTCCTAGTTGGTCAAGTCATGAAAAAATCCAAGGGTTCGGCAAATCCTGAAATAGCCAATTCTTCTCTTATAGAAAAATTAGAAACTATGAGGTAGGAATTGTCATATAAAAATAGTCCATATGACTCTAGTTCAAAAAGCACATCTAGAATTTTGCGTCTGCTATATCCTGGAATAAAGATCAAGAGGTGGCTTTTCCTAGGCATGGCCGGGGTCATAATTTGTTCAGTCGGAGCCACCTTTTATTTCCGAAGACTTATAGATCAACAGTTCCCGGAATTCTTGTCCAATTATGCGGAACCCCCTATGGCTGTAATCGGGTTGATTGTTGGACTCACAATAATTTTACTAGCTCTTGCAGGTCTGTATAAAACCTTTAAACCATTGTTAATTGGGAATCCAGCCATAGGAGAAATAGGATACACACTATACAGGCGTCTGCATTTGCAAAGAGGTCCTCGAATCGTGGCGTTAGGTGGTGGTACGGGTATGTCTGTTTTATTAAGTGGTCTTAAAGATCACACTGATAATCTAACAGCGATAATTGGCGTTTCAGATGATGGAGGCAGTTCGGGCAGGCTAAGACGTGAACTCGGGGTATTACCTCCTGGAGACTTTCGAAATTGCATCGTTGCTATGTCTGACGAAGAATCTCTATTACCAGAATTGCTTCAATACCGATTTACTGAGGGAGAAGGATTAAAAGGTCACAGTTTTGGCAATTTATTCCTTATTGCTATGTCAAACGTGACTTCGGGCTTTGAAAACGCTCTTTCTGAATCTTCTAAAGTTCTCGCTGTAAGAGGAACAATTTTACCAGCTACCACGAACAACTTGAAACTGTCGGCAAAGATGACGAGCGGAGATATAATACATGGTGAATCGAACATAACACAAAGCGCAAACGTTGTTGATACTTTATTTATAGACCCACCAACTGCGGAAGCCTTTCAACCTGCAGTTGAGGCTATTATGAATGCCGACATTGTAGTAATGGGGCCAGGTAGTCTTTATACCAGCATATTACCTAACCTAATGGTTAATGGTATAAAAGACGCAATTTTAGAAACAAAAGCAATAAAATTCTACGTTTGCAACGTCGCTACTGAATCTGGAGAGACCAACGGATATGATGTTTTTGACCATGTGAAAGCACTTCTTCGCCATACCCATCCCAACATGATTGACATAGTGATAGCAAATGACAATTTTCAGGATGTTGGACCAGATTTTCAAAGTGAATCAGTAAAAATAGGTGAAAAATATAATATAGATCAAGTTATTTCCTCAGGTGACCTCATAGATGAGTCCCATCCGATAAGACATGATTCAACTAAATTATCAAATTTCATTATAGACAAATACGGGAAATTATAACTTAATACCTTAACGACACTAGTTAAAAACAAAATTCAAGTTATAATTGGAAGCTGAATATTTATGGATACTTTTATAAACATACTAATGATCGTACTGTCTGTGGTGCTTGTAGGAGTAATACTCATGCAAGTCAAAGGACAAGGAACAGCCTTGTTTGGGGCTGCTGAGTCATCGTACAGAACAAGACGTGGTATTGAACTTTTGTTGTTCAGATTCACAATAGTATTGGTATGTGTGTTCATCCTCGTGGCTATAGTGAGTGCGTGGATGGTAGAGAACTAAGATAGGTACTTCCAATCCGTTCCGTCTGTAGAATCCTCTAACACCACTCCTTGACTTAGTAACTCATCTCTTATCTGGTCCGCAAATTCAAACAATTTAGATTCCCTAAGTTTAATCCTAGTATTTATCAAAATTTCCACAAATGGTTCAATGTCACCTTTAGAATCTTGCTGGGGTTGCATCAAAGTGAATCCCAACACACCTGCGAGAACAGACAAAACTTCCTGTGCCTCGTCAATTCCATGTCCCTCGGATGATCCTTTATTGATTTCTCTCGCTAACTCAAATAATACTGCCAAGGCACGTGGAGTATTTATGTCATCATCCATAGCCTCGCAAAACTTTGCCTCATAGGTATCACATTCCATTTGGGATCCTTCACCTGAGGTTGCCATAAGAGCATTTCTAAGTCTCTCCACCGCCCTAGACTGGTTACCAACGATCTCCTCGCTGTAAGTCAAAGGTCTTCTATAATGAGAATTCAGGAAAAACATTCTAAGATCGTCAGATGAGTATTTCTCCAGAGCTTGACCAATTGAAAATACGTTTCCAATAGATTTGCTCATCTTGTCAGATCCATATTGAAGAGTGCCATTATGTACCCAAAATCTAGCAAATGGTTTCACGCCTGTAAAAGATTCAGACTGAGCTATTTCATTTTCATGATGAGGAAAAACAAGATCAAGGCCTCCACCATGAATATCTATGCTTTCACCAAGATATTCTATTGACATAGCCGTACATTCTATATGCCACCCAGGCCTACCTTTACCCCAAGGACTTTCCCAAAAAGGTTCTCCATTCTTATAACTCTTCCACAATGCAAAATCCCCAGGATATTCTTTTTCTCCGTCAATCTCCAACCTGGCACCAGCAACCAAATCTTCTAATTTTCGATTGCTTAATTTTCCGTAATCATCTTTTTTACGTACACGGAAGTAGACATCACCACCTTGGGCATATGCCATTCCATTTTCTATAAGGCCTTGGATTATATTTATAATGGATTCGATTTCATGGGTTGCCCTAGGAAATTTAGAGGCAGGTTTTACGTTTAGTGATTTAAGTTCCTGAAGGTATTTATCCATATTCCTTTCTGCTAATTCAACCACTGGAATACCCTCTAATGCAGCTCCACTTATCATTTTGTCATCAATGTCTGTGAAGTTTTGTATATGATTTACTAAATATCCCTTGTACTCCATATATCTTCTGAGGGTGTCAAATACTACCGCGCACATGGCATGCCCCAGATGCGAAGGAGCATACGGAGTTATTCCACACACATACATGTTTACAGTATTACGATCGACCTTAAATTCTTCTATCGCTCCAGTAAGAGTGTTATACAGTCTCATATTATTTTTTCCAATGTAGCTACTGACATGCACGCAATACCTTCTTCCTTCCCTATGACTCCTAACCCATCCGTCGTTGTCGCTTTTATATTCACTGAATCAATCTCGAAACCAAGGTTACTTGCAATATTTGATTCCATGTTAATGATGTGTGGTTTCATAGTGGGATTCTGAGCAATGATTGTAGCATCGACAAACACCACTCCATAACCCGCTGTTGCGACATATTCACGTACTCGTTCAAGAAGTAGCCCACTTGAAACACCTTTAATATTAGAGTCGTCTGAAGAAAAATAATTCCCAATATCGCCTAGGGAGGCAGCCCCCAAAATACTATCGATGATAGCGTGTATCAAGACATCCCCATCGCTGTGTCCCTCCAGTCCTTTATCATGTTCAATATGAACTCCTCCAATAATTAGCGGAATTCCGTAATTTAATTTATGTGCGTCAAACCCAATTCCAGTCCTAATACTTGACATCATGAACCTCTAGCTATTATTAGAGATTCCATGAGACCTATATCGTCTCGTACAGTGACTTTAATGTTTCTATGATCTCCCTCAAAAAATGTCACTTCTCTTCCTAGTTTCTCTACCATAAATGAATCGTCACTAGAATCCTCTGAGATTTCTTCATGGGCTCTCATGATTAAATCATATTCAAAAAATTGGGGTGTTTGAACTAGCCTTAAAGAATTTCTATTAATAGTTGAATTTATAATTCCAATTTCGTTAATACTTTTTACAGTATCGTAAATCTTTACCACGGGAACGGCTGCTCCTCTTTTTTTTACTGCCTCAAACCCACTTGTCAGTAAGTTATATGTCAAAAAAGGTCTTGCGCCATCGTGAATAGCCACATAATCGCAAGGCTCTATCACTGATAACCCTTTTTTTACAGAATCTTGACGCCTGATCCCTCCACCTAAAACTCGAACATTTTTGTAATTTCTTTTGCTAAAAATATCCGTCGCAGCGCCCACATTGTTATCAGAAACCACAACAATAATTTCATCAAACATCCCACATTTATCAAAAGCTTCTATGCTATGGCAAACTAGAGGTAACCCTCCAAGATTGTGGAAAATTTTATCGATCCCGGACATTCGGGTACTTTTACCAGCAGCGACAACAACTGCAACATTTCTAGCCATTAATTTCATCCAATCTTAGGACCACATAATCCAATTTTTACCAGAAAGCATTCTGTGCTAAAACTACACAGAGCACAAATATAACGTACTTATTCTTATTACAAACATATTAGATATGATACGGCAAGACATGAATAATCGATTACATAGAACTAGAAAAATACTGAGATATATCACATTCACCGTGATAGTAATCCTGCTAATGTCTCTTTCAACAGATATAGGGAGATCATCTATAAAGGCATTTTTGTTTATACCACAAGTGATATCCGGAGCCCCAAGACCACTAGAATATGTAACGCCTTCTCCCTCGAGGGAATCCATAAATTTTTTGACTCTGAATGGGCAGCAAGCGAAAGCCGATCTTTATATTCCTGCAGGAAAAAACAGACACCCAGCTGTTGTGTTTTTTATGGGGGTAATACCGCCGGATAGCGATGACTCTAGAATAATTGCTCTCGCCGAAGGTCTAGCTAGAACAGGTATGATTGTAATGATCCCATGGTTAGATACTCAATACAACAACCGAATAGAAGAATCTGACATTGCTAAACTCGTTGATGCCTTTATATACCTTGAGGATCATCCACAAGTTAAAAGAGGGGAAATCGGCATGGGAGGTATATGTACTGGCGCCTCTATGATTACTATAGCCGCCCAAGATTTGCGAATCAATGAACGTGTCAAATTTATAAACTCATTTGCAGGGTATTATGACGCGTCTGATTTCATAGTTGCAACTATGTCAGAGACACGATTTTATGATGGAAACAATGATCCCTGGAAACCAAACAGATTAACTCGCAGACTGATCATTGATCATCTGATTAGCAATTCACACACAAAAGATAGATTCATCATAGATAAAGTTATGGAGAAGGGCACTTGGACTGAAATTGAAGAAAGACAATTATCAGAAAATGGTCAAGCTATTTTAACTCTCTTATCAAAACCAACTACTAAAGTTGCGCAAGAAGCAATACAGAACTTAAGCAAAGAAAATAAAGATTTTCTTAGCCGTATCTCACCGAGTACAAAAATCTCCAATATGCGGGCTGACGTATTGATCATGCACGACACTTTTGACACTATGGTTCCATCAGAAGAATCTAAAAGGTTTGCAGAATCGCTGAAAACAAACACTTTTGTCAACGATGTCTATCACACAGAATTTACCCTTTTCCAAAATGCTGTACAAGTCCACAGTGAATCTGAACAATCTATATCTACTCTAGCCTTCATTAACCAAGCATGGAAGCTATACAAACACATGTACAATATTATGAGACTGTCACACTAGGTAAAAAACTTCATAATCTGGTTATAGACCAACTTAGGAGAGGAACGTGGGGACAAATTATTGGATGTTTGTCGAAACAGAGGAAAACGCATCTATCACAAGAGAACTGGGATATAAGTTATTCGGCATGGGGCCACGTTATAGGAAAAGGGCGCAACGCATGCAGAAAAATGACAGAGTGCTATTTTATACTAGAACAACTATGAATTGGACTGCTACTGCTACAATAACATCAGAATGTTTTGAAGATTCTTCCCCAGTCTGGGAACCCAAGTCAAAACCCTCAGACTTTAAATTTAGAATTGAACTAAAGCCAGATTTTATTCTTAGGGACGACGAATACATAGACGGGCTTCAATTAGGGCCAAGCTTGGAATATGTTAAGAGATGGTCCCCAGAAAATTGGCCTCTTGCGTTTTGGGATAAATTACATTTGCTTCCACAAAGAGACTTCAAATTGTTGGAAAGCGAAATAATGAGAATAAAGACTGGCGAGCCAGGTGAATTGTTGCCAAAGAATATAAGAACTATAAGGAAACGAGCACCTAGAAATTACACCGCCAAACGTACGTCAGTCACTGACGCATCACAAAGTGGAAGTGTTAATTAAAACGAAAGTAATTATTGAGAACTGATTCAAGGCTTGTTGGAGTAACAAATTTCTAACTCATAAGATCGTTAATGAGATCTGTAATCTCCTCTGGCAAGTCGTTCTCTTCAAGACCTCCAATAAACTCCCGTAACGTCTCTGAGTCCGTTATGTTAGGCAAAATGGCACTAACCAATTGATTTTGCAGGGGAAATCTCAAAGCAACAACCTCAGGATCCAGATCAAATTCCATACAAATCTTTATAAATTTATCCACAAACTTCATGGGATTGCCTATACCGCCCAACTCTCCAAGCAACTCCTTATTTTCTAACAACATGTTCCGATCAAAGGTACTATCCAGAAGGCCATAAAAATGCGTCCTGCGGGCTATTATGGACAAATTCGTTAAAGTAGAGTTATCTTCAATGGTTCTTAACATATCTATCTCAATTGGATTGTAAGGCAACTGAAAAAATTGACAGTCTCTCTCAGAGACGAGTATCTCGCAAACTTCCCTAGAATCAGAGTCTATCTCGATCGCGGACCCCCAGGTCAGTATTTTCCCTTGCTCTTTCAACCTCTCAAGCGCCTCGAAAGCACCATCACTTTCCACATCTGTCAAATTTGGATAGTGCATTTGAAATAAATCTATATAGTCAGTTTTGAGGCGCCTCAACGATTGCTCACATGAGTAAATCAAATAGTCAGGGGAGAAATTTTTCTTATTCGAATCTTCTCCAAAAACATCGGAGTGATAGAAGTCAACGCCTACTTTAGTACTTATCACAATATTTTTTCTAACAGTAGAAAGAGCCTCAGCAATCAGTTCCTCACTGTAGCCATTTCCGTATGAATCAGCGGTATCAAAAAGGTTCACACCTAGCGAAAATGCCTCATTCAAAATATTGGATGCACCTTCAAGAGTTATGGATCCCCATCCGTGAGTACTAAGAGTCCACAAGCCAAACCCCATCTCTGAAACATTTGTTTCTAGGCCTACTATTTCGTTATATTTCAAATCTAGTAGTCAAACCTTACGACGTGGAAAAATATCAAAATCTCACACTAATGATGCAGACAAAATTTCTTTGAGTTTTTCACTCATTTTTGTATACTCGGACTCATTAAGAACTGGAGTCATTTTATCTAGTTCAACAGGTTTATTGAATTCTATCCACGACTTACATCCTGCAAATTCTGAAGATACCGGAACTTCAACTGGCTCATGTAATTTATAGATTCTCAATAAAGCAATAGTAAGAGGCTGTGATGGTCTCCAGTGAAATCTGGATCTAGCATATTCACTAGTCCAAAGATGTTTATCACTTATCTTTGACAGATCCTGTTCATCTCTAAGCTCAAACTTGTCTGTCACCTTGGCCCATAAATTAAATGAAACAACTCCCCTTTCTAGAGGTGGTGAATCGATTAAATTCTGGCACATATCAGAAAACTCAGGTTTTACTAACTCAGGTTTTTGATGCTCATAAGTCTCTAAAATTAAGAATTCAGGATGAATTAATCTAAAATTCTTGTCTTCCTGATGTATACCCCCCTTCCTTAATATGAGAATTTGCTTCCCCTGTGACAACGCCTGAGCAGTAACTGCCCATTCTTTTAAAGCGACTTGCACTCGTGTTACCACAGCGCTCATATTTGTAGCTCCTTTAACATAATTATTAATATGTAAACCTAAGCATCACTAAAATACTCTAGCACATTGAGGTTTGCATCTGATGTATTGATATATTAAATAACAAAATCACCTAAAGGTATTTCAAGACACAGCCGTCGTAATTTCGTAAAATGATGCTGTTAAACATATCTCGTACAGTTCATTTCAAAGTAATATTGCAATAAATTTATCAGGAAACCGTGTAAAAATGTCCACAGATCACAAACATGAACCTGTCCGATTAACTAGTCTGGCATCGTGCGCAGGTTGAGCATCTAAGCTTAGTCCCGAAGACCTGTCGCAAGTTTTGCGACAGCTACCCAATGTGTCCCATCCAAATCTACTTGTTGGGACATCTACAAGTGATGACGCAGCCGTTTATAAAATAAATGATGACATCGCCACCGTGATGACCGTAGATTTTTTTCCTCCCATAGTTGATGATCCATTTACATTTGGGGAAATCGCTGCAGCAAATTCTCTTTCTGACATATATGCTATGGGGGCAACAGCTATTGCCGCTCTAAACGTTGTCGGGTTTCCATCTAATCTAGACATGAACATCCTAGCGAAAATTCTTCAAGGTGGAGCTTCCAAAGCAGCTGAAGCAGGCATAGTGATAGCTGGTGGGCACACCGTTGTAGATAACGAACCAAAATACGGTCTTTCCGTGACAGGACTGGTAAAACCCGGAATGGAAGTCACTAATGCAGGAGCAACAGCAGGAAACGTATTGATTTTGACAAAACCGATAGGAACAGGAATCATCACCACCGCTGGTAAACAAGGAAATGTAAGTGAATCAGTACTGTCAGAAGCAATAGATGTAATGTCACAACTCAACAAATCAGCATCAGAAGCAATGACAGAAGTTGGAGTAGCCGCCTGTTCAGATGTGACAGGGTTTGGGCTCATGGGACATCTTAAAGAAATGGTCGAGGGATCTGGAGTCTCTGCCAATATATCTGTTTCCAATATCCCTGTAATAAAGGGAACCCATGAACTCATTGAAAACGGAATAGCGCCAGGTGGGACGATGAGAAATCTAGACTCCCTAAGCCAGGTGGCCCAATGGGAGCACAGGATCACTGAAAATCAAAAAATCCTTTTAAGTGACGCTCAAACATCAGGAGGATTGCTTATAGCTGTGGATCATGAAAAAAGTAGAAGACTTTTAGATGCTCTCATTGTTAATGGAGTCAAGGCAGCCTCAATAATCGGAGAGACCATCAAATCAACTGGCTCAAATAAAATTTACGTGAGTCCATGATTAACATAAAAATAAATACTGTGTTCGACAGCAATTGTGACGATAAGTCAAAATTATTTTCAACAATCTTAAAAATTCATGACAGGAGTGCATGAATTGAAGAATACGGCTGATCTTATAAAAGCGTCTATCCTTGAGGGATTAGAGAACTCTATAAAATCAGGGGAATTACCTGATATTGTGACTAATGACGCATCTGTTGAACGTCCCCAGAATCCAGAACATGGAAATTTTGCCAGTAGCCTACCAATGAAACTAGCGCGTCAAATCAAAATGCCTCCAACAGATATTGCCAAAATCATCTCAAACCACATGACTCCTACCGACCTTATACGAAATACTCAAATAGCCCCACCGGGATTTATCAATATATTTCTGAATAAATCTTGGCTTTTAGGGCAGATTCGTGAGATTCAAAAAAACAAAGACCATTTTTTCAAAGATAAAAAGACTGGGAAAGGAAAAATACAAGTTGAATACGTAAGTGCCAATCCAACAGGCCGGCTTCACATCGCACATGCACGGGGAGCTGTTGTAGGCAGTACTATCGCAAAATTATTTCGTTTCTCCGGATATGAAGTTGAAGAGGAATACTATCTCAACGACGCCGGCAGCCAGATAGATAATTTCAATTCGTCTTTACTAAAACGATACAAACAGGAATTTGGCATTGATGATCCAATTATCGACAATGAATACCCAGGTGAAGATCTAATAGCCATAGCAAAACAGATAAAGTCTATGCACGGAGATAGATTACTTAATTTAGCCACTGATAAAGCACTTCTTGAAATAGGCAAGCTCGGAAACATATTAATTATCGAAGGTATAACCGAAGACGTGAAGTCATTACGAATAATATTTGATAATTGGTTCAGTGAAAAAAGCTTGATTGAAACCGGCCAATTAAAAAAATGCATGGATGAACTGAAAGACAGGGGATTAGTTGAGCATAAAGACGGAGCGACATGGTTGCTCTCCACAAAACTTGGTGAAGAAAAAGATAACGTTCTAGTAAGAAGTACAGGATCTCCATCCTATTTCGCTACAGATATTGCCTATCATCACAATAAATTCACAAAAAGGAATTTCGATCGAGTGATTGATGTGTGGGGGGCCGATCATCAAGGACAAGTACCTAGATTAAAGTCAGCTCTTTCTGCTCTGGGCAGCAATCCTGAAAATTTGGATATGGTTTTAGTACAAATGGTGAGATTCAAAAAAGGGGAAACTTCAGAGAAACTATCTAAAAGAAAGGGCAACATAATTCCTCTGATAGATCTCGTCGAAGAAATTGGAGCAGATGCTTGTAGATTCATGTTTCTATCCCGTTCACATGACAGTCAACTTGATTTTGATCTTGAACTGGCAAAAAAAGCCTCGGCCGAAAATCCAGTCTATTATGTTCAATACGCACATGCTAGGATTTGCAGCTTAATAGATTTGGCTGCCCAAAAAAACATAGACTTTTCTAATGCTAGTTTGAATACAATTGAGCATAAAAGTGAATTAGATCTACTCAATAAGATGTTGGAATTACCGGAAGTTGTAGAAACTGCCGTCACTAATTTAGAACCTCATCACCTACCCTATTATTCGATAGACCTAGCGAATTACTTTCATAATTTCTACCAAAATTGCAGAGTTATTTCTGAAAATGATGAACACGCCGATGTAACCATTGACCGTCTTGCTTTAGTTTCTGCTGTGAGAGTTGTACTAAAAAAATGTTTGGATCTAATGGGAATGCAATCTCCAGAAAAAATGTGAAACGGACTTGAAAATCATCTGTTCATCATAATTCATGTTTCATTATCAACATATGGCCTGAATCAAAAAAAGCGGAAAAACTAATGAAAATCACCAGCATAGAAACTATCTCTCTCAGTAATCCGCGGGCGACGCCTATACAGGATGCAACAACAGAAACTCCCAATAATTTTTCTGGAAGAGGGCAATTATTTGTTCGCATATACACTGACGAAGGTGTTGAAGGACTTGGTATGACATATTCTTCGCCTGGGGTGAAGGATGTTGTGGAAAATGCTCTGATGCAGATACTCATCGGCAGAGATCCCATGGACACAGAAAAGATCTGGAATGACATGCTATGGAAAGTAAGAAGCTATGGAAGAAAAGGAGTTGCACTCTGTGCTATCTCAGCTGTGGACATTGCATTATGGGACCTAAAGGCAAAATTTCTAAATCTACCACTTTACAAACTGCTAGGCGCATATACTGATTCTGTCCCCATTTACGGAAGCGGAGGATGGACTAATTTAACAAAGTCGGAATTAATACAGGAAATGACCGACTATGTGGAGTCTGGAATTCCCCGAGTGAAAATGAAGGTCGGAAAAAACTTTGGAAATTGCGAAAGAGAAGATATAGAGCGTGTTGAAGCAGTGAGAAATGCAGTTGGCTACGATATTGCGTTATATATTGATGCCAATAATGGCTATCGCAAAAAACAAGCTATATATATGGCTAAAGAATTTGAACAGTTTCAAGTTGGTTGGCTTGAGGAACCTTTGATTCCAGATGACGTGGATGGTATGTCAGAAATAACCAGATCCACAACCATACCGATAGCTTCCGGGGAATTGGAATACACTAAATACGGCTTCAAAGAACTTATATTTCGTGGGGGTGCCGATATAGTACAGCCAGACGTGGGCAGAGTTGGAGGGGTTACAGAATGGATAAAGGTCGCCCATTTGGCTGAAAGCTTTAATTTACCTGTGGCTCCACATGCCCTTCAGTTGGTTCATCTACATCTTAGTTGTGCGATTCCAAATTTAAAAGCGGTAGAGTACATGAATATATCTTTGGAAAATGATGACTTATGGTTTACAGATTTCCCTAAACAATCTAATGGTATGTGGGCGCCATTTCACGACAAGCCAGGTCTTGGTCTAGATCTCGATCACTATTCTGTCGCCAAGTACGCCCAATAGCCGTTTACCATGATTCTCAACTTATACGGACTTAACAGGACCATTTCGAACTATAAAATGTTTACATTAAATGCCCATGGAGTCGATCAAAATTGGCAAAAGTAAGAGTAATGTACTGGAAAGAAATACCTATTCAGGTACAGGCCGAGGATCCTAAAGATACTATATCAATAGAATTGGAACCTAGATTTCAACAAGCGGCAGATGCTATATCAATGTTAGATGGTAGCGCAGGTTCAGATGAATATTTAGACGGCTGGATGTGGGGTGAGTATTTCGAAGTTATCGGAAATGCTTCTGAAGCGTCAAAAGGTCACGCTGATATGATTAACTCCAAAATGCCAAAGGATTTTGTGAAACGTATAAGTAATCTATACAAGCAAGGTGAACGTATATCTAAACCAGGTTCTATAGATCATTGGTTGAAAGAATAAAATATAAGTTCAAATACCTAAAAAGGTAATCAAAAATGACACTAGATAATACCGCAGTATTAGACAGGTTGAGATCCGGAGAAGTACTAGTATCAGATGGAGCTACTGGTACTTTCCTTCAACAAAATGGCCTAGAACCAGGAGGAGATCCAGAAGAATTCAACATGTCCCATCCTGAAGTAGTACGTCGAATGGCAAAAGAATACTTTGATGCAGGATCAGATATAGTACTTACAAATTCATTTGGTGGCACTGTGTTTAGACAAGCGCACTATGGTTATGGAAACAAAGTACGAGAATTCAACACATTGGCTGCACAACACGCACGAAGCCAAGCTCCAAATGACAGGTTCGTTTTTGGTTCCGTCGGGCCCACTGGAGAATTCTTAGAACCTTTAGGTACTGTTAAAGAAAGTGAAATGTACCAAGCTTTTAAAACTCAAGTCACTGCGTTAGAAGAAGGCGGAGCCAATGGGGTAGTCATAGAAACCATGACGGCCATGGAAGAAGCAGAACTAGCGATAAGGGCGACTAAGGAAAATACTTCATTGGTCATCGCAGCCACAATGACTTTTGACAAAGGACCAAGAGGCTATTTCACCATGATGGGCATAACTCCCGAAAAAGCAGCACAAGGGTTATCTGAATCTGGAGCAGATATTGTGGGTACAAATTGTGGAAATGGAATTGATAACATGTTGGAAATAACCCAAAGAATGAGACAATCCACTGATAAGCCCTTGTTAGTTCACTCAAATGCAGGAATACCGGGTATGGAAAAAGGAGAAATCATATACCCTGAATCGCCTGAATTTATGGCTGAGCGATTTATGAAATTGAAAGATGTTGGTGCAAATATAATAGGTGGATGTTGCGGGACTGGTCCAGATCACATAAAAGCACTCCATAAAGCATTAAATAAAATGCGTGAAGGTTAATATACACAATATGGCACTTGTAAATTATGAATGTTTAGGACCATCTCAAGTGATACGTAAGTATGGCAAATGCCTTGAGTTAGTCCCCTTAGACAAACATTTTGAAAACATATCTGTGGGTCTATATGTCAAAAATAAAACATTCACAGTGTGGAGTTTTAGCAACAAAACAGGGACTGAAGAACGAATAGCTCAAATAAGAAATTTACTGGTTGACATGGGAGGTATGGAGAAGGTTCACAACACAAACAACCAAGCGTTTTTTGCTTGTGGGAAACCGCATGATAGGGCACTAAGATTCCTCATGTCGCAAGCAGTAAATAAACCTCCTGATTCTGAAATTGAAACTGTTATGCCCGAAGTAAAAGATACAAAATCAGATCTGAAAATATCTCCTCAACATTTGGAAAGAAGTGGATCCCACATTTACAATATCAATTTAATTGGTGAACACAAAAACAAAGCTATGCGGATGAGGATGATCATAGCTGGATTTCTGAGGTATGGAGAAATGGATAAAATATCGGACAACGAAATTGCTTTTTCATGTAGGAAAAGGCATGACGGACTGATTCGACTACTCACACCGTTCTCTAGGAATATATCCACTGTGGAGACGATGATGGCGGCCGAAGACATGAGAGGCCAAATGACTACAAGCACTCTAGGTTTCAGCCAAACTTAGTAAAGGAGGAGCGAATGAACAATATATCAGATATTGAAAGTATGACTCCTAGGCAAAGGGTACTGAATGCATTACAGGGAAAGCCTGTAGATAGAACTCCGGTTGCTAACCCTACAAATGTGGCCACTGTAGAACTTATGGACCTTGTCGACGCACCTTTTCCCAAGGCCTGCCAAGACCCGGAACTTGCCGCAAAACTCGCAGCAACTGGATACACAGAACTAGGATTCGACAGCATATCTCCCTATTTCAGCATAATACAAGAGTCCTCAGCTCTGGGTTGCGAAATGCAATGGGAGGACAAAGATAATTGGCCAACTGTCAGAATGTATAACCCGATTTGGAAAGATTCCAATGACATATATATCCCAAGCAATTTTTTGGACCATCGAGACGTTAAGGCAATAACAGAATCAATACGAATTTTAAGATCTGAATATGGAGACGAGGTAGCCATCATAGGAAAAACTATGGGACCATGGACTCTCGCATATCATGTTTTCGGGGTTGAAAGTTTTTTGCTTGGGACAGTAGACAATCCTGAGGAGACTATGAAATGTCTAGAAAAACTTAAAGAAATATCCATTCTGTTCGGCCAGGTACAGATTGATGCCGGTGCCGACGCTCTTACGTTTCCCGATCACGCAACGGGCGACCTGGTGAGCGGTGAATACTATAAAAGATTCCTTCAAGATATTCATACAGAAATGGTTACAGAGTTACCAATACCTTTAATACTCCATATTTGTGGCAAAACCATAGACAGGATGCCCTACATAGCAGAAACAGGTATGGCCTCATTTCATTTTGACTCCAAAAACGACCCCCAAGAATCTATGGACGCTGTCAATGGAAAAATAGGACTAGTTGGAAACATCAATAATCCTGAGACGCTCTATGCAAGAGGGCCTGATGAAGTACGCCAAGAGGTTTATAAATGCCTAGAAGCTGGCGTTCAAATGATTGCTCCCGAATGTGCTGTTCCATTAGCCACCAAGGTTGAAAATCTTATCGAAATACCAATGGCTGTTAAAGACTGGACTGCAGAAAGAAAAAATTAAAGTCAAATTAGGCTATAGGCCGTATAATTAAGAACTTAACTTATATTTAATTCAGATTCACTTGTATTATTGGATACGGTGCATCACATATGAAAATAAGGATTTTTGATGCCGGTTGTTAACGAACTACTCGAACGAGAACTGGAATACGTAACCAATCAAGCAGAACAGGACCATATAAGAGCATTGTGGGATGATGCTCATCCGCTCATGCAGGATATATCAGTCAATCTAATCCAAGGGAAAAACCAAGAAGTTTATGATTTGACGCAAAAAGCTTTGGCAGATGGGTTTTCTGCAAATACCATTTTAGACGACGGCCTTATAGCTGGAATGGCTATTGTAGGAATTAAGTTTAGAGACAATGTGATTTTTGTACCCGAAGTGTTAGTCGCGGCAAGGGCCATGAAGGCAGGTATGGAACATATTGAACCCATACTTTCAGCATCCGGAGTAGAACCACTAGGAACCATCGTGATGGGGACCGTCAAAGGTGATCTGCATGATATTGGGAAAAACCTTTGCATCATGATGTTGAGAGGTGCCGGCTTTACGGTAGTAGATCTCGGAGTAGACACAGCTCCAGAGGATTTCATTGATGCAGTAGAGGAAAACGAAGCGGATGTATTGGGAATGTCTGCTCTGCTAACCACGACTATGCCCAACATGGGAAGAACAATTGATGCTTTCGAAGAAGTCGAATTAAGAGACGCTGTTAAGGTGATGGTTGGTGGCGCTCCATTAACCCAAGAATTTGCAGATGACATGGGAGCAGACGGCTATGGTAAAGACGCGATTGAGTGCGTCGACATAGCAAAAGACTTTTTGGGGATTGTTACACAAATTAAAACTGGAGATGGGGAATAAACTAGGAAAACCTTCTTATTGACCAAATCTGAGATTTGTATGATAGATAAGGAAAAATACGAAAAAAGCCTTAGCAGGCTGGAATCTATATTTAGGGAAATGTCTTCATCCGTGACAGATGTATCTAAATGGCGTTGCCCATATAAAAATGTTGAAAACCATTGTACCGCTAAATTCGGATGTAGGAATCAAGACTTTGATGTTCCTCAGAATGAATTATACAAATGCATGGGCAGCGATAAACTAGACTACAGATCCGCCTGGGATATCTAAAAGTTGGCATTTTCATCAGCCATTAAATCACAAATTAAACTATTCGCCTCCAGACCTAAAGTCATGTCTAAGTTGTCAGATTTCACGTTTCTGTCACAATGGTGTTCCAACATTGAGACATGTGAAAAACTATCTGGCGATGAAGTCAGCCTCGGGACTAGGTATAAAATTAAGTCAGTCCTTTTGGGCCGGACCTTAATTCACGAGGTCGAAATAACCAAATATATACCAGAAACTATGTGTACTGTTCAGTCCTATTCAGGTCCTATACCTTTTCAGTTGAATTTCATTTTGGAAGAAATCGAAAGTTGCACTTTATTACAAATAGAATACCAGCTAGATTTTTCATCCTTGGGTTCTTTTGTAAGAAAACTTGCAGCCGACATGGCTACAGTACAAATCGAAAATGATCTCGTAAATTTAAAGAACCTTGTAGAATCCTCAAGGTGACCAATATGAATAAACTACTCATTTAGACAGGATTTAAAAATGTCACCTGTATTTTCTGATGGACGCCAAGTGCCTATTACACCAAACGGCACATTATTTGACTATGCTGACATGCTAAAGGTACGAGTCCCCACTTCATGTGGCAGGACCGGTGAATGCCACGAATGCATAGTAGAAATAAAAAAAGGTTCCAGAGCTTTAAATGACCCAACATCAGAAGAATCATTCCTACAGGAAGGCTACAGGCTAGCATGCAAAGCCATTGTATCTGATGTTAAATCAGATATAGAGTTCAGCACCCTTAGGAGACAGCCACGAATCCTAACCTCCGGCATTAAACGAAAAATAGATTTAGAACCTCGTGTTATCAAAAAAGATGGTTCGGTAATATCAAATAACGTTGTCCTTGATTCATACAGGGGATCTATTTTAGGGCTTGCAGGAGATATCGGAACAACTACGGTTGTCCTTAACCTTGTAGATCTAGAAACTGGAGAGACACTAATAACCTCCTCGTTTGAAAACCCTCAGCGCTTTGGCGGAGCTGACGTCATGAATAGAATTTCATATGACGGTGGAGCTTATCCCGGAGAATTACAGCAAGTAATGCTATCTTCAATTAATTTTGAAATAGGATCAATGACAAAGGAATGTGGAGTTCATAGAAGACAAATATACGACGTGGTGTTAGTGGGTAATACTACGATGAGAGATATAACATTTGGCATTGATGTACAAAGCATAGGGGAAAAACCCTATAAATCTTTAATACAGAGAGACTACGAATCATCTACAAGAAAAACGACAACAATAGAATGTGATGCAAAAACACTAGGCCTTAGAGTACATCCAAAATCCAAAGTGTACAGCGGTCCGTTAGTGAGTTCTCACATAGGGTCTGATGTTGCTGCTGATATGCTGGCGATCAGTCTAGATGAAACATGCAATCCAATCATGTTAGTCGACGTGGGGACCAACACAGAAGTTGTCATCGGTAATAAATATGGCATGGTAGCCGCTTCTTGTCCTGCGGGTCCAGCCTTTGAAGGAGGCCAAGTAACCTATGGAATGCCCGGATATGACGGAGCTGTAGAATCCGTTAAAATTGAAGGAGATACCGTGACTATATCCACCATAGGCAAGTCTGATCCGGAAGGCATATGTGGATCAGGAATAGTTGATCTATTATCTGAGCTTCGAAGAAATAACATAATGAATGAGCTTGGAGCCTTTAATAACGGATCAAACAAATTTACTTTTGCATCAGAAAAAGACATGTACCTGGACAGAGCAGACATCAGCGCACTTGCTCAGGCAAAATCTGCAAATTATTCAGGACAATACATTGCTCTGAGACATTATGGTAAATCTATAGATGAAATTGAAACATTATTTTTAGCAGGCGGATTCGCAAATTATGTGAACTCAGAAAATGCAAAATCTATTGGTTTTATATCTAATTTCCCATCCTCTAAAATTGAAAAAATTGGCAACTCATCGTTAGAGGGAGCAACATTGATGCTTAAATCTACGAACCTAAGATCACGTATTGAAGAATTAGTAAAAAATGTCTCCCATATCGAACTTGAAACCACCCCAGATTTTTTCGACATATTCGTTGAGGGATGCATGTTTAAAGAAATGCCCAAAGAAATTTCGTAACAGTTTACACAGACAGAAAAGGAAGCACTGGAAATGACTTGGAAAGTACTAATAACTGATTTCGTTTGGCCCTCCACCGATCCTGAAAAGAAAATACTAGAGGAAGGTGGAGCAGAGGTAATAATAGCTCCAAATAGTAGGGAAGAGACGTTAATAGAACTTGCCCGTGATGTTGACGCCATCATGACATGTTTTGCCAACGTCTCAGAAAATGTGATCAGATCGGCGTCCAAATGTAAGGTTATAGGTAGATTTGGTGTTGGGGTAGACAATATAGATGTAGGTGTAGCCACTGAATTAGGAATTGCTGTCACATATGTACCAGACTACTGTATTGATGAAGTATCAGATCATGTTATAGCCATGTTGCACACCTGGAACCGCAAAATCGCTACCTTTGACAGGTCCGTTAAAGATAATGGGTGGGGGACTCTCGGCTTAAACATGAGGATTATGCGACTTAGAAATAAAACCATTGGAATCGTGGGGTTCGGCCGCATTGGACAGGCAGTCGCAGAAAAATCAAAAGCTTTTGGGCTCAACATCATGGTTTCTGATCCTGTAGTATCACATAGTTTTGCAGCAGATAAGGGCTGTAAGTTAGTAGACATGGACGAATTACTAACAAAATCAGACTTCGTAACTTTACACGCACCTCTAATGGAGTCAACCATAAATTTGATCGGAAAAAGGGAATTGTCACTTATGAAAAAAGATTCTTTTTTGATCAATGCCGCTAGAGGACAACTAATAAATGAAAAAGACCTATTGGACGCCCTAAAAGCCAATACTATCGGTGGCGCGGGGCTGGACGTTATGGCAGATAATCACCCTCCAATAGATCATCCTTTTTTTTCTCTTGAAAATATATTAATCACGCCACATATAGCTTTTTTCTCCCAGGAATCCACTATTGAGTTAGAAGAACGTGCTGCAGAAGAAGTTGTACGAGCGTATCAGGGTGTCATGCCGGAAAACCTTGTCAACAGGGACGTGCTAAACCATTCAAATCCTAGACACAAATTATCTAGTAAATGATAAATGATTTGAATTTTATATCATGGATATACTTTGTCCTCCATCTATTACAATGCAAGATCCTGTAATCATCCCAGCTCTATCTGAGGATAGAAAAGCCACCAAGTCACCTAGAGGCTCCGGCCAACCAAATTTGCCCATTGGCAAGTTGTCCTCAATAAATCCATCAACAACCTCTCTGGAATTTTCTGATTGGAACCTTTCCCAGGAACCGTCCTTGTGAGCTATTGAACCTGGAGCAATAGAATTTACAAGAATCCCGTGTTTTGCAAGCGAAACTGCAGAGTGCTTTGTAGCTGCTATTAAAGCTGCTTTAGCAGACATGTATGAAATGTTGCCGCCATATTCTCTACCCCATATAGAGGCTATATTTATTATCCTACCCCAGGAGCTTCGTTTCATGTGGGGTATTACTAGTTTCATCAGTTCATACCCACCAAATAAATTTAAATCAAATGTACCCCTGAAATCCTCAAGGTCCGTACCTGTAATGTCTTCTCTCGACCTAGAACCTCCAGCATTGTTAACCAGAATATCTATAGGTCCTAATTTTGAGACAGCTTCTTTATGAAGAAATGGAACTTCATCTACTTTAGAAACGTCAGACACTATTCCTATGCAATCAACCCCGTTGTTTTTTACCTCGTTCACAGTTTGCTGCAATGTCTCTTCGGTTCTGGCACATATAGCTACGTTGACTCCTTCCATTGACAGGGACAATGCGCTCTGCCTACCTAGACCCCTGCTTCCTCCAGTTATCAGGGCATTTTTTCCAGCCAAATCTAAGTCCATATTTATCTCCTTAAACTTAATATAAAGGATTCATTGTAAATGCTTTATGAAAGTAGATTACCACCAGACAACAACACATACCATGCCTACTATACAGTCCATTCTGCTTGTTAGTTCTTGACTGAACTATCCACCTAAACTAGTATTCTTTTTTGTATGTTTTTGGATCTTCACACTCATTCAGTAGCCTCAGATGACTCCCGTGCAACTGTAGAGCAGTTTGTGCGATGGGCAGGTGTGCTCCGTAAAAAGGGATATCAAATAGATGGGTTCGTCCTTACAGAGCACCGTCAATTCAACCACCAAATAGATTATACAAAGTTGGGAAACGAAAATGGTTTGCTGATTCTAAAAGGAGCTGAATTAGATACGGACACGGGACATTTCCTTGTGTATGGGGTTACAGAAAAGCTAACAAACGCGATAGATTTCGGAAACGTGAGCATGAGTGCAGTTGAGCTTGTGGAAGTAGCGAGAAACCTTGGAGCCATTGCTATTCCAGCTCATCCAGGTCGGGCAGGAATTGGATTCTCAGAATATCTTGCCAATGGCAGAAAAGGATTCGACACTGTTAAAGTCGTGGAAGGCTTGAACGGATCAAACCGACCAGGGGAAGGGGAGCGAGCAGCAAAATTAGTGGACGAAATGGGGTATCAGACAACTGGAGGTAGCGACGCTCATATAGTAAGTGCTATAGGAACTTGTATGACAGAATTCAAAAGCGTTATAACAAATGAAGTAGATCTTGTAACAGCATTAACAGAGGGAGAGTTCGCCCCAGTGAGATTAGATGAAACTGCACATTAATAGGGAGTCCTAAATGACAACTGATGAAGGAATCGTATACGACAGAAGTCTACTTGGTGTTGAACACCCTGTTGGCACATTTACGGTAACCAAGGAAATGATCACTGGTTTCGCTAGTTCAACAGGTGAAACTGACGAAATATACCTTGGAACAAAAGACAGTTCAAATGATGTGGTTGCACCTCCTACTATATGCAACATATTTGTCAACGGCGTGAGCAGACCTGATATAAAACTCGAGTTTGGAGACCTCAGTTTTTTCGCAGGTCAGTCAATTGAATGTAAGGCGTACGTGAAGCCTGGAGACACACTTGAAGCTTCAACGAAGCTGGATAACGTTTATGCAAAAACTGGACGATCCGGGAAAATGGTTTTCGCGGTATGGCAAACAACTTTTACGAATCAAAATGGTGAGATTGTAGCTTTAGTAAATGAATCATTCGTTAGGAGAAACCGAAGTAAATGAGCTCAGAATACCTATACTTTGAAGACGTTGAACTAGGCGATGATATCGGCCCTGTTACCAAAATAGTAAATGATGAACAAGTGGTCGAATTTGTCGCTCTTAGGGATCCGAACCCAAGCCCATCCCGGTTTACCTCAGAAGAGGCCGCAAAGGCAGAAGGGTTACCCGGAGCAATAGTTCCAGGTGCTATGAATATTGCTTTGATGTCACAAATTCTAACTGGGTGGTCACCAAGTGTATGCATGAAGAAAATCGATGTGGTTTTCAGGCAAATGGTGCCTCACAACCAACCCCTGGCACTAAGCGGAATTATCACAGACAAGGATGAGTCTGGCGATACTACAGATTTGGAATGCGACATAGTTATGGAAAACTCTGAAGGTGTTAAATTGGTCATAGGCCACGCCCAATTTGCATTACCTAACAAGCCATAATCGTTATATATGACAATTATTCCTTTCGAAAAAAAGACCCTCCCCAATGGGCTAGAAGTGATAGTCCATGTAGATAAAAGCATGCCGGTAGCTGCTGTTAATGTCTGGTATCACGTGGGATCAAAGAACGAAGTTCCGGGCAGAACAGGATTTGCTCATCTTTTTGAACATGTCATGTTTGAAGGTTCAAAAAATCACAACAAAGATTATTTTGAACCCCTGCAAAAAATTGGAGCCAACATAAACGGATCCACAACAAACGATCGTACAAACTACTGGGAAGATGTTCCGTCAAACTACCTTGAACTAGCATTATGGCTTGAATCCGATCGAATGGGATTCTTACTAGATGCTCTGGATCAAGAACGGTTTGATCTCCAAAGAGATGTGGTCAAAAATGAACGTCGTCAAAGCTATGAAAACCGTCCTTATGGAACTGCCCATCTTAAAATTCAAGCAGCTCTATTTCCACCTCCTCACCCATACAATTGGCCTACGATAGGGTCACAAGAAGACCTAAACTCCGCCACATTAGAAGATGTGAAAGATTTTTTTAGAAACTACTATCACCCATCCAACGCAAGTATATGTGTTGCAGGAGACGTAGACCAAAACGAAGTATTCGAGAATGTGAATAAGTATTTTGGGGGATTGAAACCTGGCCCTAAAATTGACCGATTTAAAAAAATGGATTCAAGCATAATTGGACAAACATCAATAGAGTTAGAAGATAATGTTCAACTTCCAAGACTCTACCTTGCCTGGCCGACTCTACCTGACTTCACTAGAGTTCAGGCCGCGCTTGATGTTCTTTCAATAATTTTGACAGACGGAAGAAGTTCACGCCTCAACAAGAATCTAGTATATGAATCTCAAAAAGCGCATGATGTTAGAGCATTTCATCATGGACAAGAGATTTCTGGAGAATTTCATCTCACAGCCACCGTAACTCCAGAGGGAGATATAAATGAACTTGAAAAAGAAATCAGATCTGAGTTAGAACACCTTAGTGTTACAGTTCCATCAGAGTCTGAAATTGCACGAGCCAAAAACAGAATCGAAAGTTATCACGTAATGCAGATGGAAAAAATCGGAGGATTCGGAGGAAGAGCAGACCAACTAAACTATTACAATGTCATGGCTGGTGACCCATCTATTATTACAACCGATATGGATCGATATAAATCTATAACGCCACAAGACGTTTATGAAGCTGCACAATTACTTGGCGAGAACCACGTTAAACTTACGGTAACTCCTGCAGAAGAAAAGAAATATTTTACAACTGGGGTCGACAGAACCCAGATGCCATCCAATAAAGGCAATATTAATTTCACTCCACCCAGCCCAGAAAGATATGAAACTAGTAATGGATTAGAGATCCTATTAATTAATAAGCCAAATCTTCCCGTAACATCAATAGCGTACGTACTCCCCAATGGCGTTAACAAAGACCCTATAGATAAGCCGGGCCTTTATAAGTTTTCGATGGACATGTTACAGGAAGGCACAATATCAAGAACCTCATCAGAAATATCTGAAGAGATAGAATTTCTTGGATCCCATTTATCGAGAGAGTCAGGCAGAGAATATTCTCTTCTATCAGCAAGTGGTTTATCCCAACATTTCGAAAAAACCGTCGATATCATTGCAGACATTTCTCAAAATCCGATATTTCCTGAGAAGGAATATCAAAGAGTATTGAGTGAAAAAATTGCCGACTTGGGCACTTTGGGCGATAACGCTGATTTAGTGGCAAACATAGCTTCCAGAGCAATCCTGTATGGGGCCGACTTTGAATATGGACACCCTGCAAATGGAACATTGGAATCCATTAAATCTATCAAAAAAACAGATTTAGAAACTAATTTTAATAACCATATATTGTCCAGCGGATCTACTATGCTAGTCGTAGGCAGCACGACGATGAAAGACGCCGTAAAAATAATCGAACCTCGATTTGATAACGTAATTATCAAATCCAGTAATATGCTGAATACCACTGAATTTCAGTCACCTGAAACCCATAATAAACCTTCTATTTATTTGATAGACAGACCTGGAGCCGCGCAATCAGTGATCAGGGCAGGTCACCTGACAATTCCGAGAACCCATGAAGATTATTACGCGGTAGCTTTTCTTAATTATGTATTAGGTGGAGAATATTCAAGCAGGCTCAATATGAATCTCCGTCAAGAAAAAGGTTACAGCTATGGTTTTTACTCATCCATTATTTGGACGAAGTCGAGATCGGCGTGGCTTGCCAGGGGAAGTGTCCAGACTGAAGTAACAGCCGAGTCGGTGCAAGAAATAATAAACGAATTTCAAGGAATTAAATACAAAAACCCAATCAGTGAAAAGGAATTTGCTGTAGCAAAGGATGGCCTTGTAAAAGGTATACCGTCGCAATACGAAACCCACTCTCAGATCATGTCTCAAATGGTGAGGTTAATAAATTTTAGATTACCTTTGGATCATTTCACACAGAGTATTGAAAAATTACACTCTCTGGAACTTGATGAGGTATTATCTGCTGCGACAAAACACGTGATGGATACTCAACTTCAAATAATCATTGTAGGAGATAAGTCAAAAATCCTGGATGGCTTGTCTAGAATTAATTCAAGTTTAATTGAAGCTGATATGTATGGTTCGATCAGAGACAAAATTTCTTAGTATGTAATTTGTACCATTAACTAGGGAGAATGAAACATGGGAACTAGATTAGAAGGAAAAGTAGCAGTGGTAACAGGGGCTGGAAGAGGAATCGGGAGAGGAATAGCTAGACTTCTTGCTGAAGAAGGAGCATCAGTGGTAGTGAATGACAAAGGATCCGAAGTAGACGGATCAGGGTCATCTCAACAGCCAGCAAACTCAGTGGTAGAGGAGATAAAATCGTCCGGTGGAGAAGCAACGGCAAACTATAACGACACATCAACCATGGAAGGTGGAGAGGGGTTAATTCAAAATGCAATTGACTCATACAAAAAACTCGACATATTAGTGAATGCCGCAGGGTCCATCAAAGACAGAATGATATATCAAATGTCACCTCAAGACTTTGATTCAATTGTTAGAAACAACAGTAAGAGTGCTTTCACAACCACGAAATTTGCTGCAATTCTGTTCAGACAACAGAGGGGAGGCAGAATAGTTAACCTAACTTCTGATGCAGGTTTGGGAGATGTTGGACGATCCAACTACGCAGCAGCGTCTGAAGCCATAGTTGGACTAACTAGAACCACAGCAAAAGATCTTGGGAAATATGGGGTAACTGCTAATGCAATTTCCCCCATGGCAGAAACTCGTATGTTTCCTGGATCCGTAGAGGAGAAAAGAGCGGTCCCCAGTTCTAGTCCTACGAGGGACCAAAGAGCCGGCATCGGTCCCTCGCCGGAAATAACAAATTGGTCAGGAAATGGATATCCGGATCATCCTGATAACGTTGCACCCTTAGCAGTTTACTTGTGTACCAACGCCTCACCAAATATAAATGGATATGTACTAGGTGTCAGAGGGGGCAGTCTCTACGTATATTCTAATCCTGATATTGAAAAGGTTGTTAACAAATGGGGAAACTTCACAATGGAAGAAATGGACGTTTTATTCCCCAAAATGATAGGAACGGGCTTCTAATATAAGAATAATATTACGAGTGTATCTAAAAAGCACTGTAGTTTCACTTAATTTACAGAGAGGTGACAAATGGGAAACAGGGTTAAAGACAAAGTAGCGATTGTGACTGGTGCTGGAAGAGGGATAGGAAGAGAAGTAGCAATATGGCTAGCAAAAGATGGTGCAAAAGTTGTTGTAAATGACCTTGGTGGCGCAGTTGACGGAAGTGGCGATTCTGCTGCCCCAGCGGACGAAGTAGTATCGGAAATAAAAGCACTAGGTGGTGATGCAGTTGCATCCTATGACTCAGTAGCGGAATATGACCAAGCATCAAAAATCGTCAATACTGCTATAGAAAATTTTGGAAAAATTGATATCCTTTGCCATCCGGCAGGAATCCTTAGAGACAGAATGGTATTCAATATGACAGAGGCAGAATGGGACGCAGTGTTGCAAGTCCATTTGTACGGAGCATTCAACATGGTTCGTAATGTAGTTCCCCACATGATAAATCAAAAATACGGACGTATAGTCCTGTTTTCATCCGGGTCTGGATTAGGTGCATCAGGACAAGCCAATTATGCTGCTGCTAAAGAAGGCATGGTCGGATTCGCTCGTGCTGTATCAAAAGAATTAGAGCCATATAATATTATGGTCAACGCAGTGTATCCAGGTGGCTCTACAAGGATGACTGACACGGTTCCACAAAGCACTACGGAATTGCGTGTGCAACAAAGGGCGACTGCTGGTTTAGCTCCACAAGTTGATAGATCAGTACTACCGCCAGAAAGTGGGGATCCTGCTAACAACGCTCCAAAAGTCGTATTCCTATCTTCAGAAGCTGCAGATGGAATAACGGGCCAAGTCATTGGAACAAGCGGTTGGGCATTGTCTTTGTATTCACCCCGTAGAGTAATAAAAAGTATCCACAAAGAGGGTAGATGGACCCTGGATGAACTTGAGCAGCAAATCCCGTTTTCACTAGGTAATGGGTTGATCAATCCTGCACCTGAGGAAGCACCTAGAAGCTAGATTTAAGCTCACTTGATACGACGTAAAAATCATATATATTGCAATTATCGAGTCCAAATTAATATGCTAGACTACCGATAGTGTGTTTGAAATAAAGCTAATATACGACATAGGTTTGGTAGATAACTTAGAAGCTTATTTATGAATTGGATAGACATTGCAATACTGGTTCTCATGGCTCTCTGTATTTTATGGGGAGCCAAATCAGGTTTGGTAGGGGCGGCTCTTTATGGCGTAGGCCTATTAATAGGGTGGATCATTAGTGGAAGGCTTTCACAATTAATAGGAGACACTCTAGGAACATCCTCATCTATTGATACCACAATCACAGTACTGGTATACGTACTCGTGTTCGGGGCTTCGATTCTGGTTACAAGATCAGTGATAAAACTAATAAAACCTGGAACAATTTTAGTAGATGTGGCGACTCTCGGCCTTAACAGAGTGGTAGGCCTGATTGTAGGCTTGGCAATTGGAATAATTATCTCGTTCATATTTATTACTGCTCTGGCCAGATTCACATATGATTTTGATATCGTGTCAGACGTACCGGGTGCATCCACGGTGACAGCAACAAAATTTATCCCCACTAATGGCATAGTAGCCAAAGTGGAGAATACACGAAACTCTCTTGAAAATGGCCTCACCCAGTCAGCCATAACACCATACATAATTAAAATAATTGTTAATATACCCGCGAATGCATTCGGATTAATTCCAGACGAATACATGGCCCCTTTAGACATTTTGAACTCTAAACTTTAGGCGAACATATGATATCTACGATATCGAAAAGTATTGAAGCCCCAGTTTTAGTACTAAATCAAAATTATCAACCATTAAATATAT